>JABFSN010000071.1 GCA_013140575.1 Phycisphaerales bacterium
TCCGTTGTCCCCTTCGACTCCGCCCACAATCCCTCTCCCCCCCCTTCTAGTTTCCGCTTGCCCGTCGCAAGCCGGGTCGGGCGGGTTTCACCCCCGAATCTTCTTTCCGATCTGCGAAATCTGCGCAATCTGCGGATCATCCCCTCCCTTTGCGTCTTTGCGCCTTGGCGTGAGGCGATTCGTCGGGGCTGGGAAGGCGCGGCGGGCGCGAATCGGCTTGGCGGCGTTCCCTGACCGTTCGTGGAGGTCCACGGGTGGTCCGTTGGCATCCCCGGTTGGGTTGGGGAGGCCCCCGTGTTGTCGGGGGAAGCCCCCGAATAGTCTGGGGAATCCCCCGGACGGTCTGGTGAGGCCCCCGGACGGTGCGGGGAGGCCCCCGGTTGGTCTGGATAAGCCCCCGGAGCATCCGTAGAATGGCACGGTCGGTCCGTGCCGGTCCCCGGATCGTTCGTGCCGGTCCCCGAATCGTCCGTGCCGGTCCCCGGACGGATCGTGCCGGTCCCCGGATCGACCGGGGAGGCACGCGGATCCGCCATTTCGGCGGCATTTTAGAGATACGCGGGCCAAATCGACCGCGGCCGGGTTTCAAATCGAAGGGCCGGTGTTTGCATGGCCAACGATTACATCCCGCGCAGCGACGCGGAGTTCGACGGCTGGCAGGCCAATTTCATCGGCTACGCCAACGCCAACCTCGCGGCCCTCGGCTTGGTGGCCGGGGATCAGGCGCCGATCCTGACCGCGACGACGCACAGTGCGATTCGGGGCGGCGATTCAATCCGAACCCGCCACGCGCGTGGTGGGCCGAATAGTGCCGGCGTGCCCCACAGCACCAGCGCGAGCCGGTCGTGGTTCGGCCCCGGACGCGCATCCGGGGTTCTGAATTGGGTGCGACGATTCGAGGGCTCATCCGGGTCCGGGCACCAGCTTTTTGGTGTAGATCACCTTGTCGTCGTCCGCGGCGTAGAACGCGCGGACGACGGCCGCCTGGGTGTAGCCGTGGCGATCATAGAACGCGCGGGTCGGGGCGTATTGGGGTCGGGAGGCGGTGTCCAGAAAAATCACCCGGGCCCCGGCGGTGCGGATGCGCTGTTCCGTTTCCTTCAGCAATAATCCACCCAGTCCGCGGCCGCGATGCACTTGCCGAACCGCCAGCCAATAGAAATCGTAACTGCGATCAGTACACGGCGTGGGGCCGTAGCAGGCATAGCCGACGACTTCACCCGATAATTCCACGAAGACGAATTCGTAGCCGCTGGCCAATCCGTGGGCGAGCCGTGCCTCAACCAACTCGACGGCGATGTCGATCTCCGCCTGCGTGAAGAACCCGGTGGACGTGACGATGTCGCGCACGCACGCCGCGTCCGTCGGAATCACCTGGTCACGAATGTGAATCGTCGGTTTCATGCGATCGGTCGGGCCTCGATGGACGGCGCAGTCCGTGGCACGGGCGTCTCGCCCGTGGCGAATCACGGGCAGGATGCCCATGCCACAAATCGGGACACGGACATCTTGCCCGCGCTGACTGCGGATTCAAACCCGTGCGGCCATGTTAGCCGACATCCGCTATTCCACGCTGACCGGCGCCGCGCGCAGTGCGTCGGACACGATGCGTTCAATGACCCGCGGGTAGTCCACCCCCGATTGCAGGGCCGCCGCGGCAAATCCCCCATCCGGCGACAGGCAGGGGTTGGCATTGGCCTCCAGAACCCAAGGCCGGCCGTCGGCGTCCACCCGGAAATCGACCCGGCCGTAGCCGCGAAGTCCGAACAGCCGCCAGCATCGGCGGGCGATGCCGGTCATTTCGTCGATTAGCGGTCCGATCCCGGTCTCGATGTTGAACGTCCGCGGCGTGTTGGCGTATTCGTACGATTCCGAATCCCACTTGGCCGCATATCCCACGATCCGCGGTTTGTCCGCGGGATAGCCGTCGAATCGAATTTCGGCAGCCGGCAGGACACGAACGCCCTCGTCTTCCGCCAACAGCGACAGATTGAACTCGCGGCCGTCGACGAACCGTTCGGCGAACGCCTCGCCGCCGAGTCCCTCGGCGCGCTCCGTCAGGATGGACGACAGTTCGTCGGCACGGTCCGTCTGCACGATGGAATGGTCGTCCAAACCCACGGACGCGTCTTCCCACGCCGATTTCACGATGTACCGACCCACCGGAATCGTGGTCGCACCGCGCAGGTCGTCGATTGAGAACCATTGCGGAGTGGCGATGCCGTGGGCGGCCAGCAATTGCTTGGCCACGATTTTACCCGACGTCAAAAACATGGCCGGCGTGGGCGCGCCGGTATAAGGCACGCGCAACGTGTCCAGCAGCGCGGGCGCCAGGTAAATCAACGACCCGCGGCTCCCGACCGATTCGACGAGGTTGAACACCAAGTCCGGCCGCTCGCGGCGGATGGAATGGGCCACGCCGGACAGGTCCAGCTGAAACGCGACGGCCGAACAGGTGTGCCCCATTTCGGTCAGCGCCTGACCGACGGCGTCGATCTGAACGAGCGTGTCCATCTCGTCGGCGCGGGCGTCGGGCGGAACCGCGTCGTGCAGCAGAATGACGTGCATCGGTTTTGTGGATCGGGCGATCACCGGGCCGGCGCCGAGGCCATCGACGTCGGGGACGCCGTCCGGCGCGCGGGCAGGTTCAGGCCGGGATGTCGCGCGACGACCGATTCCATGATCATGCGGATCAGGTCGCGGTAGGGGATTCCCGCCTGCGTACACAAAATGGGCAGGTCGGAATGTTTCGGGTGCAGACCGGCCAGCGGGTTCACTTCCAGAAAGTGAATCTCGCCGTTGGAATCGGCGCGGACGTCGACCCGGCCGGCGTCGCGGCAGTTCAGCCCCCGCCAGACGGCCAGCGAAATCTCCTCGCTGCGGCGGCTCAGTTCGTTGTCGACCAGAACATAGCGGACCAGCTCCTCGCAGCGTTCCTTGTTGACGTAGGTGTAGGCGTCGGGTTCGGCCCCGTCGAGCAGTTCCACTTCCAGCGTGCCGATGCAGCGGGCCGCGTCGCCCGTGCCCACGATGCCGACGGTGAATTCACGTCCGCCCAGAAACGTTTCAACCAGCACCGGCTGTTTGAAATCGCCCAGCAGCCGACGGCACACCTGCTCCAGTTCGTCGCGGTTCCTGATTTTGGACTTGGCATTGATGCCCTTGGCCGTCCCCTCGGCCACGGGTTTGGCGAACAACGGGAACGGCAGATCGATCCGCCGTACGTCGTCCATGCGGTCGACGACGGCGAAATCGGCGGTCGGGATGCCCAGATCGCGGACCACGCGCTTGGTCACGCCCTTGTGCAGGGTCAACGCCATCACCAGCGGGTCGGAAAACACGTACGGAATGGTGTACGCGTCCAGCAGCGCCGGGACCTGGGCCTCGCGGGCGAGACCGTACATCCCCTCGGCGATGGTGAAGACGAGGTCCCAGCGGTCGCCGCCGGCCAGCCGCCCCACCATGTGCCGCAGGTGCCCGATGCGGTCCGTTTGGCAGCCCATATCGCGCAGTTCGTTTTCGATGGCGTCGATGGTGTCGGGACGGTCGAACTCGGCCGTCTCCTCATCGCTGAAGCCCTCGGCCAGGTAATCGCTCCGTAAATCGTATGCCAATCCGACGAGCATGATGTTGTTTTCCCCTCGATGGAGCGCAGCACCGGCGCCCACGAATCGTTCCGGCGGGTGAAACCCGCCCTACGGTCTCAACGCAACGATTCTTTCGGGTGGCACGAGCAAGCGCACTCGCTTGCCCGTGTCCGAAACCCGGCGGACAGCGTCGTGATGCCGGCACCGTTTCGCCGACGGCACGGTTACTTGCTCGCCGATACCGGATCGTGGTACCGGTAGACATCTCCCTCGTAGTTCCGCAACAGCACGTCATCGCCGTCGCGACCGATCATGTATTCGGGCATCAGCGGAATCTTCCCACCGCCGCCGGGGGCGTCGATCACGAAATTCGGAACCGCATACCCCGTGGTATGCCCGCGCAGTCCACGAATGATCTCCAATCCCTTTTCCACCGGCGTGCGGAAATGGCTGGACCCGGAAATCGGATCGCACTGATAGACATAGTAGGGCCGCACGCGGATCTTCAGCAACCCGTGCATCAGCCGTTTCATCGTGTCCACGTCGTCGTTCACCCCCTTGGTCAACACCGTCTGGCTGCCCAACGGGAAGCCGGCATCGGCCAGGCGTTCGCACGCCTGCGACGTTTCCGGTGTCAATTCATCCGGGTGCATGAAATGAACGCTGATCCACAGCGGGTGAAACTGCCGCAGCATCCGGCAGAATTCCGGCGTAATCCGTTGCGGCAGCACGGCCGGCACCTTGGTCCCGATGCGCAGGAACTCGAGGTGCGGAATGTTCCGCAGGTTCGACAAAATGCCCGCCAGTCGCTCGTCGGCCATGGTCGGCGGATCGCCGCCGGACAACAGCACGTCGCGGATTTCCGGGTGCGCGGCCAGATAGGCGTAGGCCTGCTCGTATTGACGCGCGTTAAAATGGTACTCGCCGGTCTGCCCGACCATGCGCGCCCGCGTGCAATAGCGGCAGTAGGTCGCGCAGAAGTTGGTCACCAGAAAAAGCACCCGGTCGGGATAGCGATGGACCAGCCCCGGCACGGGCATGTGGCTGTCCTCGGCCAACGGGTCGTCGGCCTCGCCCTGTGCGTGGGTGAATTCGTTCATCACCGGCACGATCTGCTTGCGCGTGGCGTCAGCCGGATCGTCCGGATTGATGAGCGATGCGTAGTAGGGGGTGATACCGACGGGCAGGTGGTGACCCATGCGGGCCAGCGCCTGCGTTTCGTCGTCGTTCAGCGTCAGAACGCGCTGGAGACCGGCCGAATCCTTGATCCGGCTGCGGAGCTGCCAGCGCCAATCGTTCCAGTCGGTGGTGGTCGCATCCGGGAAGAACCGCTTCCGGAAACGGTCCGCGCGCGGACCGATCACTTGCGTTTGAACGACCCGCCGTCGGGAGACGGTTTGGCCGTTGCTGCGTGAAGCGGTGACTCGTTTCGGATTCCGACGAACCACGGGGCCGCCGTTGAGACGGCCGGTAAAGGGTTCCAGGATTGTCAGACTAACAGTATTACGCCGGCGTTCACCGGGAGGCTCCGAATCGGAGCCACGTTGCTCTTCGTCCATTGTTCCTAACCATGGTGGTGGGGTTTGCGGTCGCGTCTATCCGATTCCCGCACGGATGGATCCCCTCACCGGAGACGGCCCGTTCGACGCAACTGCCACCGCGCCTGAATGCGAGAAGTGTATAACATGATCGACGGAAGTCAAACGAATTCGCGCGATCGAAACACAAAATCTTGTGTTCGCCGTGTTCGTCGCACCCACGGGCGCGGTGCGCTGCGGTTACGATTCGAAGCGTCACCGTTCGGAACCGCCGGGTCATTGAACGCCCGCCGCCTGTGACATCGCCGGGCCCGTCGGACGTTTCACAACGCCGCGGAGGTCCGTTGCGATCGGTGCTATTGGTGCGGACTACCGTAATTGAACCCGACCGCGCCCCGGCTGGACGTGGCCGATCACGACGGGCTTTTGACCATTTCGTCGCAGGGAGCGTAGGACGGAATCGACGCCGGTTGGCGCAACGATTAACACGAACCCAATGCCCATGTTGAACACCCGGAACATTTCGTTTCCGTCCACACCTGCGCTCTCGATCGCCGAGAAAATCGCCGGCGGTGACCATGAACCCGTGTCGATGACCGCGTCGCATTTCCGATGCAGCGCTCGCCCGACATTTTCCGGCAAACCGCCGCCGGTGATGTGGGCCATCGAGCGGATGGCGCCCGCGGTGCGGGAACCACGTAGCGCCGCCATGACCGGGCCGACGTAAATGCGCGTCGGTTCGAGCAGTGTCTCCATCGCCGTCTGATCCGTGTCGGCGATTCGTGCGTTCGGCCGTAACCGCCGTGTTTTAAGCAACTTACGTATTAGCGAATACCCGTTGGCATGCACTCCGCTGGACGGCAGTCCCACCAAAACGTCGCCGGTTCGAACATCGTCCGGGCCGATCGCCGCGCCCTTTTCCACGACGCCGACCGCGAATCCGCCGAGGTCGACGTGGTCGCGTTCGTACAGGTCCGGCATTTCGGCCGTCTCGCCGCCGAGCAACGCGCAACCCGCCTGCCGGCAACCGTCGGCCATCCCCTCGATCAGCACGCCGAGCCGGTCCAGGCGAATCGAATGAACCGCCAGGTAATCCAGAAAAAATAGCGGCTCCGCCCCGCAGGTGATCAGGTCGTTCACGTTCATGGCCACCAAGTCGATCCCCAACCCGTACAGCCGGTTCTGCTGGACGCCGAGCAGCGTTTTGGAGCCGACCCCGTCCGCGCATCCCACCAGCACCGGGTCGCGATAGCGCCGCCCGCGGCCGTTCAATTGAAACAACCCGGCGAACGCCCCCGGGCGATTGATGACCCGCGGCCCGTGGGTGGTGCCCATCGCCGACTGAATGCGTTTGACCCAGCGGGTGTTGCCGTCGATATCGACGCCCGCGTCCCTGTAGGAAATGGTGCGTTTGGCCATAGGGGGGTGATGTTTACCGGCGACGCGGCGTGGATGCAATCGCGGCCCGCTCGCGGTCAGGTGAAAATGCGCGGATGGTGCCCCGCGCGGGTCGGTGGGGCACGCCGGACTTGATCTGGGGGAAGGGATTCCCGCGAAGATGGGGTGCGAAAAGGGATTCTCGCACCAGCGACCGTCGGGTCGATGACCCGACCCGCAGGAATACCGCCCGTGCTTGACCGCCGCGGCGGCGGGCAACGGCGCGGCAAGCGTCTTTCAGCGAATCAGGGAATCAGCACGACGCTGCCGCGGACGGCGCGGGAGTCGACGTAGGCGTGGGCGGCGGCCGCGTCGCGCAGCTGAAAGGTGCGGTCGAGGACGGGTTTGATTTTGCCCTCCGCGACCCAGCGCAGGCCTTCGCGGAGTTCGTCCATGGTGCCCATCATCGAGCCCTTGAACACGTGCTGGCGGAAGAAGAAATCGCGGAGGTTGAACTGGACCTTGTAACCGCTGACCAGGCCGAAATTGACGAACGTGCCGCCGAGGCGCAGCGATTTCATGTTGGCGTCGAAAACGGCCGACCCCACGTTGTCGATGACCACGTCCACGCCCTGCCCGGCGGTCCAATCCAGAACGCGCTTCGCTTGATCGTCGACGTCGCGGCGGACGACTTCGTCGGCGCCCATCGCGCGGACGAACGCGATCTTGTCCTCCGATCCGACGGTGGTGATGACCCGGCCGCCCAATGCCTTGGCCACCTGAATGCACAGACTGCCGCTGCCGGACGCGCCGGCCTGAATCAATACCGACGAGCCGCGGGTCACCTGCCCCAGCGACTTGACCGCGTGCATGGCCGTCACGAGGCACAGCGGGATGGTGGCCAGCGCGTCCTGCGGGACGTTGGTTTCGTCGGGCAGAACGAATCGGGCGGGCAGATGGACGTATTCGGCATAGCCGCCCCATTGCAGCGTGCCGACGACGGCGTAGCTGGGCGCGTGGTTAATGGGCTGGAAATCCCATTCGGCCGGGTTGAACGGGAATCCGGGTGCTGCGATCACCCGTTGCCCGGTTTTCAGGTTTGTCACGCCGGCGCCGACCGCCGCGACGGTGCCGGTGATGTCGGCCCCCATGACATGGGGCATGGGAATATCCTTGCGAATGCCGCCCATGCGCAGATACAGGTCGTAGCGGTTGAGACCGCACGCGGCCACCTTGATCACCACGTGCCCGGGCGCCGGTTCCGGCGTGGGGACGTCCTCGTACCGAAACACATCCGGCGGGCCGAATTCGTGGATCAGCGATGCTTTCAATCAACTCGTCCTGATCAAGCGCGGCTCGAAGTGACGCCGCGGTAGCCGGAGCAAACCCTGCGGGCCCGGCGTGAAACAATTCCCTTAAGATCGGGGGCATCTGTGCGCCCGTCAATGGTAGATCGTCCCGATCTACGTGTTGCTGTGCGTTCCTCGCGATAGGTTAGCGTCGGTAGCCGAGTCGGACCAGCCAGAATGTCCTCGATCACGGGGATTGGCGAAGCGACGCAAGCAACAAGATTCGATCACGGGGAAAGCCCGACGGGACGTTTCTGAGTAGTTTGTCATCCGCCGTGCACCAATGGCAGTCGAGCGCGCCGGCGAGACAAACGTAGGTCATGTCATTAAACGTCTTGGAGCATTCGATTGCCATTCGGACGGAATCGGTCGCCTCATTAACATCTGCACTGGCGTGTCGGATCGGTAACCTGAAAACCTCGCGCGCGCAACGGAGAGCCAGTTCCTTCGTCAAACGGGGGCTCTTCGCAGACACCGACCTCTGGCTACATGCCTTGGTAAGTACCGCGCAAACTTCGTAGGTAAAGATCCTGGGCGCGTGAAGCTCCAAGTCGCCGGCCAGCAGGGCAACGAGCATGTCGTCCGCGAGGTCTGCATCGGCTTCATCTTTCACAAACCACTTGACCGCGACGCTCGCGTCAATGACCATTCGGTTATTCATCGTTGCGGATCTCGCGCAGCGCCTGCACCATGTCGAAGTCGAATGCGCCTAGTTCCTTTCGAATTTCGCGAATGCGTTCGTATGTTGCCCGGGCCTGGGGCGTCAATCGACGGAACCGCGAGTTTCGGTCCTGAAGTGAGGAGACCGGAACTGAGTTCGGCCCGCGGCTCATCGACCGTGGGCCGGCTCGAACTCGGTAACCGGGGTCGACCTCCGAGGATGCGGAATCACCGAAAATCAGATCGTCGGACCGCTTGGGGGCAGGTTTCATCAATCCGACGGTGACGGCGACGGTATCGCCGGAGTTCAAGTCAAGGGCGATCAAAACCGCGCGAGGTTGAAACGCGGCGGGCTCGTCGTGGAGTTCCCCACGGACGCCTTCGAGGGCCGCGTACGCTAAATCTCCCATGGGCGAGCGAAACCTACAGACAAGCCCGTCGCGTGAATGTTCGCGTGGTTCCGTCGATGCTAACAAGGAACGCGACGCGCGCGATGCGGCGGGGGGTAAAGACGTCGTCGATTCGAGCCAGTCGACCGGGTCGGCACAGCCGGATGTCGTGATCGTCGTCATTGTGTTCGCTTCCAGTACTGGTGCATCCTGTCGCTGGTTAGGTCGGTGAATCCAAGGACGATCCATTCGTGTGCGACGTCAAACCACTTCCACATGGCATCCCGCGATGCATCCTCGGGCATGCCGCGGGCGTTCATTTCCAGGAGCAATACCGGCATATTATCTTGCCGGCGGAGGGCGCTGCGGATGGTGGCGTGAAGGCGTCCGCGCCCGTCCGGGAGTTGAAAACTGAATCGCAGATTCACCGCTTCGAGCGCGGACAAAAAGCGATCCCGTCGGTTCCGCCAGGACACTTCCGGGAAGATATGGCCGAGATCGGCGATCGCATCCCAGCCGCTGCCCTGCGGAATGTGGTTGACATACGTCATCTCGTATTGTCGGGGTTGGATCTGGCCTAAGCTCCCATCCCGTAGAAACCGCTCAAACGTGTCCAGCCGTTGCCTAAACAGACTGATTACTTTCTCGTAATTCGGGTACGCATGCTCGGGGCGAGTTTTCTTCCAGTTATGCAGGAAACGGTCGCGTTGTAGCTGGACGATTCCGTCGTCGTTCTGTCGCACAAACCAGATGCGCGGAAGCGGCGGCTTGTCGCTGAATTGGATTTCGAGCGACGGCTGCTCGCCGAACAGTTCGACGATCGGGGCCAGCGGCATCTGCTCCTGACACGACGTATAGCCTTCCGCCCTCAACCGCTCCCAAAACTGGCCGAAATGGGGGGCGAGCATGGCGTCGAGCGGGTGAAACAGGATCCCGCACACCACCTCGATGACCGGCGGCTGGTCGAACTTCGGTAGCGGCATTGCCGACGACACGCTTTCGTCCTTCATCAGCCGAAGCTCCGAGCAAATTCCCCCTCTGGATGTCGCCGCCTGTCCGTGTGCCTATCGGACGGGGAGTCGCAACAAGGCACGGCTTGCTTTACATTACACCGTTCGCCGCCGTCCGTCACCTGACGCGATGCAACCCGTCATCAAAACATAATAGTGCGCGTAGTCGTTACAATCCGCAACTGGACGAGGAATCGGTGCGGAAGGTGCGGGATTCGGGTCGTAACGTCCCCGGAGGCGGCCCCAAAAACCGTTTCCAGTTCGGGCGCAGAATCTGCCTATCAGTGTTTGAAGGCACGGTCTCGAGTTCGGGGACATTTAGGAGCGAATGTGAAGATTCCGTCGCAGACCAAGTCAATTGTGGAAGTGGCGGTACCAACGCATTCGGTCGACGCGCGACGGACCGCGTTTCCGGACGATGGCCCCTTACCCGGGGCTCACGCGTTCGATCCCACTCCATCCCGTCCCGGGAGCGAGATTCACCTGATCTGCGGCCGATTGCTGTCGTTTTGGTGTGCAGCGTTGATCGTCGGCACCCTGCTGCCATTTACGGTGGATGCGGCCCCCTGGGATATTGGGACCGGTTTCGGACTGGGCCTGATCGGCTGGCCGCCGTCACCGGCGTCCGATGTGCTGACCAATCTGGCGATTTACGTGCCGTTGGGCGGGTTGTTGGCGCGGTTTCTGGTGAAACGCAGCGTCGCAAAGCCTGTCTCCGCGGCGGTCGCCGTGTTCGCGGCGGGCGTGCTGTCCACCTTGCTGGAATGGACCCAAACGGCGATCCCGTCGCGGGTGGCGTCGTGGTACGACGTGACGTGCAACGTCGGCGGCGCGGCCGGTGGGGTGCTGGTGTTGGCGGTGTTATCGCGGTTGGGTGGCGTGCGGCGGCGGTTGCGGACGGCGATCGCGGACCGGCCGATGGTCACGGCCGCCAAGGCGATGACCGTCGCGTTGTGCGTCTATCACCTGGTGCCCTTCGATCTGGTCACGAGCACGGAAGCGTTGCGGCATACACTAGCCCGGACGCGATTGTGGCCCATCTTCGGGCTGGCGCCGATTGACATGGATGAGACGCGATTGGCCGTCGATTCGTTTGCGTATGCGGCCCAATTCCTCTTACTGGGGTTGGTGGCGGCGGGCGCCCAGCGCGAACGAGGGCTGACGCCGATCCGATCGGCCGCTCGGGCGTTTATTCAGGTTGCGGCCGTGGCGTTCGCCATCGAGATTTCGCAGATATTCGTGGCGTCCCATGCGCTCGATGCGGTCGATTTCCTGGCTGCGGTGGGTGGCGGATTTGTGGGGGCGGGGATCGCAACGGTACGAGGCTGGGCGGGCCGCGCGGTCACGATTCGATTGGTCGCATCCGGAGCCATAGCGGTACAAGCCCTGTATCTCGCACTTTCCAGCACCATGCCGTTTGAATTCGATGTGGGGGCATTCGATATCCGTCGCCTGGGCCATTGGCCGCTGGCGACACTCTTCCATCGTCCAACATCGGCCGCGGCCGCCGATTTCGCGTCGTTGCTGGCCATCTACGGATCGATGGCTGTGGCCTTGCGCGTCCTGTTTTGCCATCGAGGCTTTGGCCGTCCGTTCGGATGGCTGTTCCTGGCGCCCGTGCCGCTGATGGCCGCGGCGTGCGAGTTCGTTCAGTTGTTCACCCCGACGCGCGTACCGGACGTGACGCCGCCGCTGGTGGCGCTGGTGGTCGTCCTTCTGGTTGCGGCATGGAACCCGCCGGCTGCACTGCCTGGCGCCGCGTTCGCACGCGAGTAGCAGTCCCACGCAACGAACCTGTCAGGTTCACGGCGTTGCGTGCCATCCAAAACTTGATTGCGTCCGCCTCTTACGGCCTATGGACCGGTTCGGCGTCGGGTTCGGCGTCTTTGGCCGCGAGGGTCAGCTGTTTCTCGCCGAACAGGTGCAGACGCATCATCAACAGCGCCGCTTCCAGTTGCAAGTCGACGTCGGGCACGTCGTTGTCGTCTTTGGCCAGATTCAGTTTCGGCTCATCGTCGCTCTCTTCGTCGCCCTCTTCGGGCTCTTCGTCGTGGATCGCGTCGGGATCGACGGCGTCGTCCGTTTCTTTGCCGTCCTTCGCGGCCGGTGCGGCGGTCTTGTCGCCGTCGCCGGACGGGGGTTTGGCGTCGTCTGCCGTCTTCTCGTTGTCGGACGCGGCGCCCTTCGCATCGCCGTTGGGCGCGGATTCGGGTCTTCCTTCGCCCGAACCGGATTCGCCATTCTTCGTGTCCGCGGCCTTGTCCGCGGCATCGCCCGCTTTCCCGCCGTCGCCGTCCTTGGCGGCAGTGCCCTCTTTGTCGTTCGTCGACGGCACTATTCCCAGAACGTCACGGTCACGCTGCATGATTCGGATGCGGATCATCTCCTTGGGAACCAGCTCGACGCTCAAATCGGGCGAAACGCCCCATTCCTTGGCGCCCTCTTCATGATGCAGCGACCGCCCGCTGGGCAGGTAATAGCGGGCCGTGGTCAGTTTCAGATAGGCGTTGCTGCCGCCCAGTTCCATTAACTTCTGCACGCTGAATTTGCCGAACGTGCGCTCGCCGATGATCATCGCCCGGCCATTGTCCTGCAGCGCGCCCGAAACGATCTCCGACGCGCTGGCGCTTCCTTCATTCACCAGCAAAACCAACGGCAGGTCCTTGTACGGTCCGTCCACGATCGCCGGCGGCGGCGCCCACGGCTCGTCGTTGCGGCCTTCGGTATGCACCACCTGCTCGTCGCGGCTTTGAAACAACCGCGTCACCTCGACGGCCGACTTCAACAGACCGCCGGGATTGAATCGCAAATCCAGAATCAAACCCCGCGCCCCACGGGCCAACGCCGAATCGATCGCCCTCTGCAACTGAACGGCCGTGTTGTCCTGAAACGCCACCATCCGCACATAGGCGATGCCCATCTCTTCGTCGAGCATGTGCAGCCAGCGCTCGGGATCCTCGGGATCGCGCTCCAGACCCTTGACCGACGCGATCTCGACCAGCGCCCGTTTCAACCGCACGTCAAACTTGCGGTTCTCCGACGGACGGTTAATGGTCAACGTCACCCACGTGTCGATCGGACCGGTGATCATCTGCACGGCCTTGTTCAGTGACACGCCCTCCAGCGACGTTTCGTCCACGGCCACGATTTCGTCGTCAGGCTGAATGCCGGCGCGGTAGGCCGGCGCGTCCTCCAGCGGCGTCACCACGACGATGGGACCCTCGCCTCCGCCGGAAATGCTGATGCCCACCCCCACGAAATCGCCGCGGGTGTGCTTGTCGAATTCGCGAGTCTCGATCGGCCAGATCATCGACGTGAATTCGTCAAGCGGTTCCAGGGCGCCGTTCATGAACTCGTACACGATCAGCGTCTCGGGCAGATCCACCGTCTGCCGGTTGATCTCCAGCACCCGGCGGAAATGCTCCTTGGCGTAGGACACGGTGAACCGATCGCTCTTGAGCACGCGCTCCAGCCGCGCCTGCAAACGCGCCCGGAACGACTCGCGCAGGCTCTCGTCCGCCAGTTTGGGGAACGTCTCGCGCATGACGTCGGAATCGCAGATCAACAGCAGCGTCTGCAAGCCCGACTCGGTGACGGCCTTGAAATCCGCCACCTCCGCGTGAAACTTCTCGATGCGGTCCAGGGCATCGACGGCGTTCTGCTCGACGATATCCTGAAGCAGCTCGCCCCAGCGCCGCCGGCTCTTGTCGTCCGAGCCGTACATCGCGTTCAGACGCGCGTGCGTCAGGCACTCCAGCCGGCTCTTCTCGAAGTCCTTGTTGTCCTCGAACAGCGACGACAAATAGGCGAAAACGTCGTACGCGCGCCGCCATTTGCCGTCCGACCGCTTCTCATGGGCCAGGTCCAGCGCCGCGTCCACCAGTCGTTTCATCCAAGCCGACTCGCGCACCGCGCTCTTGTCGGTCGCGTTGGCCAGCGCCCGGCTGGCCACGACCAGCCCCTCCAGAATCTCACCTTTTTCGAGATGCCCCTCGATCTGACCGACGTAATTGTCGAAGTCGCGGGCCCGCCGCTCCTCGTGCGCGTCCAGCTGTTTCTTGAACACCTCGAACCACGGCGCGACGCGTTCGTCCTTGATTTCCAGCCTGTTCAGGTCGGACGGCGGCAGTCCGTTCGTCGACTTCCGCGCCGTTTCGACGATGGACAAGTTGTCCGACCAAAGCGCCTGCCGTTCCGTTTTGGTCAGTTCGCCACGAACCGTCCACACCGTTCCCAGCACGGCGAAGATCGAAAACAGCATTCCCATGGTCCGGATTTTTCGCGCGCTGTGCATAAGGACTCCTCGCGGCTAGCGCCCCTCGCGAACCTCTCGTCACGTGTACGGATCCGGCGCGGCCCGGCGTGAAAACCCCGCGCCATCGACTGCGGCATCCGCCTATGAATTATACGACTGGCGCGACGGAGGGTCCAACGCCGGACGATCTCTTACACCCCCAACTCCCTCCGCGGGGATTTCCTGGTCATTCGTCGGCGTTTTTCCGGGCTTGAGTGAGGCCGGCGCTCCGGCGATCGCGTGCCCCGCCACCTCCGGCCGGTCCACCACTTCAGTCGGGCGGCCCGCCGCTTTGGCAGCGGGGGAGTCGATTTTCCCGGGCGCAACGGGTTCCGCGAATTCACGGGCGACGCCACACGCTCCCGGTCAACACCGGCATGGGACGCGGTCCACGTAGCTTCTACGCTTTGCGCTGATCTTCATTCTGCCTCAGAAAAGCCACGGTTTGACGGAAGAAAGGGTAGAATTACCCACCGACTGGGGACTTAATTGGGTAATTACACCCAATGGATGTCGAAATCCAGCGAATTCGATTTGTTCATAAACTATTGTCAAATAACATGTTATATACAAAATAGTCATATTCAGACCATGTGGCACGCATGATGCTTATATTCAAGCGTTGATCAGGAGAGCCGTGGGGAGCCAACCGCACAGCTTTCTTCAACGACTTGGGCCTTGTGGGGCTGGAGCGCCGGAGAAATCCGGTGAGTCCTACATGGGGGATCGCAGGGGCCCGCGAATGGGCCTCTGCGACATTTCAAATGACCGCCTCTGTCGCGGCTGACGGGTCCCTCGTGGGGGCCCGCCGGCCGCGGACATTTTTACCCATCCCCGACCCCAACCGAATCGCGATTCCGATTAGAATGACCGGCGCGCGCTCCACGCGACAGGTTTCCAAACCGGGAGGTCATTCGCACACGTGAACCGCTCCACCACCGACAACGACCGGATGTTCATCGATGCGGTCCGCAATTTCGCCCGCGGCAACCTGCTCGATCCGGACCGCCGCGCCGACGCCGACGAGTCGTCCATGCTCAACGTCCTTCCCGCGGTGGCCGACATGGGCTTGATGCACCTGGTCGTGCCCGATGAATTCGGCGGGCTGGGTGCGAGCATGCGCCTCTATGCGACGCTCATCGAGGAAATCTCCTACGCTTCGCCGTCGGTGGCTGTCACCCTTTCCGTGCATTCCATGGTGGGCAAAGTTCTCGTGCGCTATGCGTCCGACGAAATGAAACGCCGTCTGCTGCCCGGGTGGGGTCGGGCCGATTCACTCGCCGCCTTCGCCATCAGCGAGGCCGACGCGGGCAGCGACGCGTCCTCGGCCAAGACGGCCGCGGTGAAAGTCGCCGGCGGCTATCGCGTCACCGGCAGCAAGATGTGGATCACGAATGGCCGATGCGGCAAATGGTATCTCGTCCTGGTCCGCGCCAAGGACCGCCCGTCGGACGAAGGCAAACTGACAGCCCTTGTCATCGACGGCCAGTCGAACGGCATCGAGCGTGACGACATCCACGGCAAGATGGGCATCCGCGGCAGCGAGACCGTCGTGCTGCACCTAAACGACGTGTTCGTCCCCGAATCCAACCGGCTCTGCGCCGAAGGCGACGGATTGAAAGCCTGTCTGGCCGCCCTCGACGAGGGCCGCATCGGCATCGCCGCGCAGGCCGCCGGCATCGCGGCCGCGTGTCTCGACGAGATGACCTCTTACGCCCGGCAGCGCATGCAGTTCGGCAAACCCATCGGCCATTTCCAGGCGGTGCAGAACATGATCGCCGACAGCGCCGTCGAACTGGAATCGTCGCGTCTGTTGATCCAACGGGCCGCGGCGCTGATCGACGCCGGTCAGAAAGCCACGCGGCAGGCGGCCATGGCCAAGCTCTACGCCAGCGAGGCCGCCAACCGCATCGCCTATCGCGCCGTTCAGGTGCACGGCGGCAGCGGCTACATCCACGAATGCCGCGTCGAGCAGCTCTACCGCGACGCCCGCATCACCACCATCTACGAAGGCACCAGCGAAATCCAACGCCACGTCATCGCCCGCGAATTGATCCACTCGGGCGTGGAATAGACATACGCTTCGCCCGGGTTCAATCCAGCGGACGGAATGCAATAGACAAGATTTACAAGATTAACAAGATGGGGAATGGTGCTTCACAGCCCGGTGCCGAAATCGGGCATGCGGTGCATTCCGCATCGTTCCGGATGAAACAATCACCTTTTACGTGCGAGGGTCGCCATTCAAAATGAACTCCGGGCATGCCGAGATACAACGAGCCCGGGCCCCTCGATTCCGCGTTTGAATCGCAGCACCAGCCTCGACCTTTGATCCCATCTTGTTAATCTTGTAAATCCTGTCCAAGTTTTTCTGCATTCCGATCGGGTTTTCGGTAGGTTCGGGATTTGCGTTTCACCTCGACCGACGGGCCGAAATGGATCAGCAGACCGTTGTCGATCTCCGTGGCCGTCAGGTAGTTCACCAACTGTACTTCGTGTTCCTTCGACGGGTTCTGTCCGGCCTTCGGTTCGACAATGATCCGGTCTTCAACGATCAGGTCGGCGAGGAAATCGCCCACCACCCGCCCGCGGTAACGAACGGCAATGGGATGCTGCTGGACGACGTGCAGACCCGCCTTCGTCAACTCGATGGCCAACGCGTTCTCGTAGACCTTCTCCAGGAAACCCGGACCGAGTGCGTTGTGTACGGCATACGCGCACCCAATGATCCGTTCCGTCAGCCCGTCTGTTTCCATGGACGAAGAGGAATAGACAGGATTTACAAGATTAACAAGATGAAATCGGGAAAAATGTGCGAGGGCGATTTCGGAGATTCCGACGCCTCCCGCCCTTCCGGCAACTCCGAGAAACGCGGGGAATCAAGTGAATCCAGCCGTTCCAGTGATCCGGGCCATTCCGAATGCCCGGTTCGGCTCGTGACTTGGATTCACGGTGTTCCTTTCGCTCGAATCGGCGGCATTTTCGCCTTCTCCGGCCTTCCCCCTCCCGTCAAACCTGGCTGCCGACGATTACGCCCGATAGGCCGAAAAACTCCCGCCAGCGCGTACCCAATCTTGTCAATCTTGTAAATCCTGTCAATTCCCGGCCGCCTGGGTGTAGGGGCCGACGATGCGCGGACCGACGCGAGTGGGTAGGCGCTGACCGGTGACCACGGGCAGACGATCGACGGTTTCCTGAAAGCGGACGGCCCGCTGATCGACGGCCGACTTGGTTCCCGCGCCGCGGAGAGTGCCGTAAACGGTGAACACGTGCGACCGCGTCGTCACCCAATCGCCCAGCGCAATCAACACGGCCGCGGCCTTGACGAAGTCCTCCTCGTCCGCGATGCCGTTGATGTTGTTGCCGTCGAAGTTGAACGCCGGGCCCGATGCGGTCGGGGTACCGGGCGTGAAGGCGCGGACGTTGGCCAATTCGCCGACGGTCAGAAATCCCGTGCCGGCTCGGTGGCGTCCCGCGCCGGTGACGGCGAAATCTTCGGTGACTTCATTGATGCCCGGGCGGTCGTCGTCGATTTGCCGCCCCTCGCGATAGGCCACGATGGATTGGGCCAGTGCATCGTTAATCGGTTGCGGTTCGGTGTCCAAGGCGATCGGCGGCGCGGGCGACCCTGGGTACACGGCTTCCCGGATCGTGCCGCGATACGGTTCAGGAATGTTGTTCATGGGAACGAACGGCGCCCCCCGCAGCACAGTCCACGGGGCCGAGTTGAGGTCAACGCGGCCGTGAACGCGCAGCCCGTCCATGTCGATCAGCGGCTTCATGTCATTGGGCATGCGCGCCGGGTTCTTCCGCGGCAAGGCCGTGAAATAGTCGAACACCAATTGCCCCCAGGGAATATCCAGTGCCAGCGGGTCGCCATTGAACTGGGCCGACACCTGGGCTCGCTGATTCACATTCGAATCGAAAACCGGCATTCGCCCGTTGTCGATCTGATCGGCCTCCGCGACGAGGTCCGCGGTAAAGGGCTTATTCTGCTCGGGGTCGCCCAGGACGGTATCGTCGTATTCCATATTCGCATGGCGACAGAGCAAGAGCAGTGAACCCGTCGTCGGGAATGCCAATTCAAACGAACCCATGTCGACCGGCTCGACCCAGACGGGTCGCGCCGGCACGCCCGCGCTCGGAGCGGTATGCGATCCCAGTGTGTGTGCCGCTGGAGTGACAACGACGGGCACTGGCGCCCGCCACTTCCACTCCGGACCGCCCACGTGGCGTTGAAGCGAATGAGCGCCAGGAAGATCTTTCCCGAAATCCGCGTCCGTGGAAATATCAAACACGTCGACGACTATGTCCACTCCGCCAAGGTCGCGCCGCAGTATGACTCTTTCATCCCGGTTGCCGGCGCCCAGGTTTTGAATATCGAAGCCGGCATCAACAATACTGTCACCGGCCGCCGGCGGTACGTTGTTATTGCGCATCAATGTCGCGAATCCCTCGGCGCCAACAACCGGACTCCCAACGGTCAACGCGAAGTCGCGCGGGGGACCGACCGAACCGACAACGGTGATCGTGTACGAGCCCAATGGAATGGCCGTTTTGGACGGATTGAACAACTCGACCGCGAAATTCTCAACGCCCGACCCCGTGTCGCGATGGGCGTAGACCTCGGTTATGAACGGCTGGCGTTCAATTCCGAAAAGCTCCAGTTGCGGGCCGCCGCCGACGCCGCCGATCGGATACGGCTGCCCGTCCGGCTTGCGGGCAAGCACACCCGTCGGTTCGTCGTTCGTATCCGCGTAGTCGATCAGGTTGGCCGTCAGCGCCGCGGCCGTCTCGGCAATGAACTTCTCCTCGACGAGGTCGGGTGCGGCGGGTGGAAACTTCCACAGCGCGCCATCACCGTTGGAGTCCACGTTCCGTAGCATCAGCATGAACCCATCCTGGATCGTACCGATGAATTGGTCCCGTTCCACACTGGGCGCCATCGCCAGCAGTGCTTCCAAGGTCAGCGTTCCCTTTACCATGCCAAGATCGGCTTCCGCCTTCTCAAGAAGCCCCGGCAAGCTGACCTTGAGCCGGGCGTTCAAAGGCGGAATCCCATCCGAAATCCCGGTCACCTCCGTGGGCCAATCGTCAATGGCGTAATCGTCGTTGCCCATGCCGCCCGGCGTGTCTTCGTGTTTCAAAATCTCGTCGATCCAGTCCATCGCCTTGTTCGGTTCGCGGCCGGAACGCATCATCTGGTCGTCGTGGCTGACCGTGGTCACCAGGTGACGGTAGTCGTATTCATTCGGATCCTTCAGCGGCTCGACCCAATCCAGCCAGTCGACGACGGAGTTCGAGTCAATGCCCGAAATATCGTCGCCGTTATCACCCGTGTCGATCGGCCACCAGCGGTTGTCCAGCGGTTCCGTCGACCCGTTGACCTTGAACGCATCGTACAGCGTGTCCTTGGCCTGACCCGATGCGGCGTTCTGAAGTTGGGACAGCACCGGGTCGCGCGACGGAAGCAGGAACCGCCGCCGCAGGAACGGCTCCTCGCCCTCCTGAACGTAAGGACCGATCACGTTCGGCACTTCATCATCGGGATCAAACACGGTTTCCAACAGCGTCTTATGCGCGGCCCCCGCGTTCACCATGGCCCCGTGAGGAATCACCCGGACGGCGTAATAAATCTTCTGTAGCCGATCCTCTTCGCCGGCATTGGGCGTGAACTTCGGATCGCGCAACTGCTCGGCCAGATCGCCGCGCACCGCGCTCGAATACCGCGACGCCGGCAATTCGTATTGATAACTGTCCCAAACCCCGTCCCCGTCCGCGTCGCGGCGATAAAGCTTGTACGCAGTGGCCGCGCTGGAACGATCGAGTACGGAGCCTCCCTCGTCCGTCTGATTCCACGGATCACCCGGAACGGCGGAGGGATCAAACAGCGGTCCGAGGATCGCCTCCTCGAGATGATCGACGTCGTCGAGCGGACGATTGAGATCGAGGAGATTGGCGCCGGGCGACTCACTCACGAATACACCCGTCGCATTGCGCTCGACGATCAGCTTGTTGGTCGGGCGATTGTCCAGCGTCGCCTCAAGATCACTAGAGGCGTAGAACGCGTATTCGCCCGGGTCGAATTCGTATGGCTCGATCGACGCGATCAGCGGATTCACGCCCGCAACCTCGCCGTTTTGATCTACGCTGATTCGCGATCGGATCATCGTGCCCGACGCCGGTGGGTACTCCTGCCAGGTATCCTGGTTCCACGCCTTGCCATCATTACCCACGAATCCGCGTTTCAGTTCCATGCCGACTTCCGCGGACAACTTGTCGATGATCGACGACTTGCGCATCTCGCGCTTCGCCCGGTCGATGGTCGCGTTCTCGAACGTCACCGTGGTCAGGAAGGCCGTGCCGATCACGAACAACATCGACAAGACGGCCACCACCAGCACCAAAACGGTGCCCGGCCGGCGTTCCGACACGCGGCGGCGCCGTTCAGAACCCGCCACGCGAGTGGCGGGACGAACGAAGCAAACGCGTACCGAAGGCTGCGTCGTGCCGCCGTCTCGCTTCGGCCCCAGACTTGCGTCCGGGGTTCTGATGGTCCAACCTCGTCCGAACATCTTCAACTAACCCCCCTCGCCCACCGGCAGCACCATGACCTGCCGCGTCGGCCGCTGAAACCGTCCCCCGTCGTCGAACATGTCCACCGTAATCCGCAACGCCGTCGGGAAAAACGGATCGGGATCACTCGGGCTCGCCGACGAGTCCGGATCGCGCGAATAGAACACGTGCGTCCGCGGCTCGCCGGCCGGCGGCATCGCAAGGCTTGGATCGAACCGTCCCGCCTTGCTGAGCGTGAATTCATGGCTAATGTCGCCCAGTCGGTCGACGACTGCCAGCGGCAAACCGAGGGTGCCGGCCAACCGATCCAGTTGCATCACAACTCCTGACGGGTCCGCCGGGGACGCGTCCAAGTCGGCCGGGTCTACCCATACGACCTCGCCCAGCCCCTCGAACGCCGGGTCCGCGAACGTCCATTCGATTTTCACCGACGCGCAATTCGGCAGGAAATAATGCCCCAATCGCCCGGCCATCTTCGCGGGCGGCGCGGGGTCCAGCCGGCTGCGGGCGTACCATTCTCTGAGGTCAGGTGGAGCGACGTCGGTGATCACATCACCCTCGGCGATCAGTCCGTCAAAATCCAGCCCCATGATCCCGGCGGAATCGGTGGTCATGATGTCGATCCGCCCGTCGCGAAGTTTGAACTCTTCTTCTGGCGGGACAAGTCCCATGTCGTTGGGATCAATCGCCAGGAGTGGGTCTTCGATCATGATCGGCGGACCTCCACCCGCGATCGTACCCAGCATCGCCTCGAGGTCGTTCTCCGTGGAATCCACCAGCAACGTCGTCCGGCGGGCCAGATGCCAGTTGCGGGCGATGTACCGATCGCGGAACACGGCGGCCGCATTCCAGAACGGCGCTCCCGGCACCGGCGGGAGATAATCCAACGGATCGACCTGCCACGTACCGTCCGAATTCAACTTGCCCAGCTCGGCATGTCCCCACACCACCATCGTGTTGTTCGACTTGATGTCGGGATACTGAACGCTCGTCGCCGGTCGCGAGGTGAACAACATCAACACGTCGGCCCGCGGCAATTCCAACCGCCACGGCGGGTTCGGGGCACCGTTGATTCCCACGCCGACCACTTCGCGATCCGCGTCGCCCGAGTGCGGGTAGCCGCTACTCGGGTCGCCGTCGTCGTCGGCCTCCGGTCCGTCGGGGGTCCAGTATGCGTTGATCGCGTTGCCCGCGATCACCATCATCGAACGGCTGGGATCAACCCCGCGCAGGTCGGCCCGCAGTGTCTCCTCCAACAGGCGAAACGAATTGCTGACCTCCATCAACGAACGAGCTTGGTTGGTCGAATCCACCGCAATTGAAAAAACTTTCCCAACCAGAACAAGCATCAGCCCCAGAATGCCCATCGAAACGACTAATTCAGTCATGGTGAACGCGCGCCGGCCGCGACCCCGGACGACAACGGCCCGCAACGACCGACCGGCCGATAAACCATGACCCCGAAACCTGAAATGTGCGTTTGCGGCGTTCACGTGGGTAGTATTGGCCCGCCCCAAGTGTCGGTCTAGGGGGCCGACACGCCTTGTTTCGTGGGTGGCACTGGCAAGCGTACCCGCTTGCAAGTGTTTTCAGTCCGTGGGCAATCGCGTTGATTCACGTTGGACGCTCGATGCACACGGACAACGGAGTACCGTTGTCCGTGTCACCCGACCCAAAATAACAGCCGTCCCACGCGGCCGGCGTCAATTCACCCGCGGGGCCATGAACACCTGCCGCGTCTCGATCCCCACCACCGGCTGCGGACCCTCGAACGTGACGAAACCGTCTTCCGGCCGATTGCGCTCCACCGACGGCGGGAAGACCCAGAACAGGCGAACGTATTCGTCGGGGTCGGCAACGTCGTGTCCGGGTGCCCCGACGGGATCGTCGTCGACGTCCGCCACGACGACCTGACGGTCAAGCGTGACCGTGGCCTGTTGATCGAATGCGCTCCCGCCGCCGGTGAATCGGTGGCTGGTGACTTCGTAGATGTTGCCGTTCTTGTAGTCGATCAGCCTGCTTCCGGACAGCAACATCTGGGCGATCAGCCGACTCTCCGGAACGGGCGGTACTGGATTCGCCAGGGCTTCCGATGGGACGGCCGTGTATTGCAACGGTACTCCGCCGGCATTCCAGTTTCCTTCGACCGTCAATTGCACGAGCCACGCAACGGGGAAGGCTACGTCATCCTCGAAACTGAGCGCCTTCGGCATGGTCCATTTCGCGTCCGGCATGGCCGCACCCAATTGCGGATCCTGCCGTGCGAAGCGCTGGTTGGGCCGGGTGCGCCGTAGCGTCACCACGTAGACGGTCATGGACCGCGTTTCCAGCGGATCTGCGGCAATCTCATCGAACCGGTACAGCATCGCCCACGCGAATCGCCGGCCGGACAATTGCTTGTCCCATTGTTCGAGGCGCTGCGCCGTCGTCCACGTCGCCGTCGGCGGCGGAATATCGGCCGCTTTCCCGCGGCGCGGCATCGGCGGAATCAGCCGATCCTGAAACGGCACTTGCACTTTCGGCGGTACCGTCGGCGGTACCGTCGGAAGTACCGTCGCCCACCAATTAACTTCGGTCTCGTCAGTTTGAATGGCGAACATTTGATTATCAAATGCGGGCCCGGATGTGTGCAGAAACCCTTCCGGCCACAACGGGTCATTCGCAACAACCTGCGGCGCGTCCGGATCGATCAGCATGTTCTCCACGTGCAGTACGTGGACAGACTTGTCAGGGACCAGCGGGCCGTTCGGGGGAAAATCTCCTAGAAAGCTCGACTCGGTGTATGTCGGCGGCGCCGTCGGCGGCGTTACCGGCCCGGCCACGCGGGTCATCAGTTGCAGGGTGGTCATGGCCGATTCGGCGGCGTTGACTTGGCTGGTGAACTCGGCGAGTTCGCGGGCCCGCAGCCAGCCGGCCGGGAACATGGTGGCGGCCAGCAGCAGCCCCATGCCCAAGATGGCGATGGCGATCATCATTTCAATCAACGAAAACGCCGGGCGCCGACGCCGGCAATGAGCGGCACCGCTAGGCCGATGGCGCTGCCGATTCGAGTTCCGGTCTCCGTTCTTCCTACGCCGAAGGCGTTGCGCCCTATAGCCCAGGGTTGCCGCGCAGCGGCTACCCTGGGTATCCGTCGAAACAACGAAATCAACCCCAACGGGGTTGCGGCCCGACGGAGGGCGGGGCGTCGAATGGACGGAACAAATCGCCGACGATTGAAGATCGCGTCGGCGCGCCGGCCCGGACGCAACCCCTGCGGGGTTGGTTGCGATGGTCGGTCCAAAACCCAGGGTAGCCGCGGCGCGGCAACCCTGGGCTAAATGCCGCGACCCCGTTGGGGTCGGAATGATCGTGGAAGCGATGACGCCGATGGAACAGTGGTTCGGCGCACGACGCGCCTTGGCCCGGTTGACATTCAACCCCGGACTTACGTCCGGGGCTCTGATCGGACAAGAACCCCCGCTCGGCGTGGCGACTTGGGCGGCGCTTGCACGCTTCATGGAATGATCGTGGATGCGCATCGCGTTCATCCCGCATCCCCCGGGTCGGCCAGCGGACCGCGGACGACGGCGCCGCGTTGAACCGTGATGTAGTACGGCCGGCCGTCGCGGCGCAGGTAGTCGCGCTTGTCCTGCTCCGAATCGTTCACCGGTCCGTCGGGGAAACTCCTCATCATGGCGTCGTCGTACAGCAGCAACCCATCGACGCTCGGAAAATTCAACGCCACGGGCATGGCCCCGGATTCACCCGACACCATGTCCGGCAACGTGCCGCCGGTGGGAAATCCAATTGTCGCCTGGCCGTTGCCCAACTCCGGTTTGCCGGCATTCGCCAGCTTCATCGCCGTCGTCTTGCCAATGAACTTGCCGCCGCCGATGGGCACCGGTTCCTCGTGGATCAGCACCGATCGGCCCACGACCAGTCGCCCCTCCGGCGAAAACACGATCGTGAAAAAATTGCGATGGTTCTGCGCCCCCGGACGCCCGCCGGACAGGTTGTCCATGTCGGTCACGTCTTCGTTGCCCAGCTCGGTGTCGTCCCACACTCCGGGGGGCATTTCCGTCGGACGGGGCAGCACTGCCAGTGGCGTCACGCGGAACGGTTCGCCGATGGTGAACACGTCGCCGGGAAGAACTTTGAAACGGTCGGCGGTGTCCTCCAACTTGTAATTCGGTGGGGCAACGGGATCGGGATCGTCGCCGATTTCCGACTCGATGAACACGCCCTTCTGCACGCCGTTGTCGATGTAGAAAAACACGCCCGTCTCGCCGCGGCCCATAGCCCGCATCCGCGCCGAACGCAGCCACCCGCTCAATTGCGTCTCCGCGTCGCTGCGCACGCCGTCCTGCCACATGGCTGACACGGCCGGAAAGCTGATGGCCACCAGTATGCTGATGATCCCCAGCACGACCACCAGCTCGACCAGCGTCAACGCCCGTCGCATGCCAATCCGAATTGTTGACCGGTGCCGTTGCATCGTTCTCTACGGTTGGGCCGGCTGGCCCAGTCGCTCCTTCAGTCCGTCGTCCAAGTAGACGTTGTCCAGATTCAATCGATGATCGATGTCCCCCATGTCCATCTTCGGACCATCGGCCGCGTGGTAGTCGGCCACCAGATCGACCTTCTGCCCGGCCTCCCAGAAATCAGCGGAAAACTGGTCCTTCCCATCCGGCCCGTACGACACCAGCACCGGCCGACCGCGGTTCTGTCCGATCAGGAATTGTGCCGTCTTAAGCCGTCTGCCGCCGGTGTCGGACGGCGCGGGAGTGTCGACCGACTTATCCCCGTGACTCACCGCGTAATACTCGAACGGTTGCCCCCACGCATCGACGAACGTAACCAGCGGAACGTCGTCGGTGTCCGGTTCTGTCTTGCTGCCGGTCGTGGTGTTGCGATCGAAGAACTCGGGCAGCGGTGCGGGCCGGCGGTACTTGGCGTCAATGCGATCGAGAATCGCGCCCCCTTCGGAACTGTAAAGCCGGATGGCCAGCGCCATGGCCTTGATGTCCTTCTGATCAACGCCATTCAACCCGCTCGCGGGCAGTTGCAAGTCACTGTCGCGACCGGGACCGATGAACTTGGGAACCGGCGGCAGCGGCGGCTTCGTCGGAATGCCGTCCGTCTTGATGAACGGCTCCAGTTCATCGCACGGATAGCCACCGTAGCGGTTCTTGTATTCGGATAGGTTGCCCAGCGGCGAATCGGTGCGGAACTGCTCGATGGCCAGGTCGAGATTGCGCATCACCGCCTGCGTCTGGCGGATTTCGCCGTTGCGCAAAACGACCGTGCTGACCTTGACCACCGATGCGATCAGGATGGTCAGCACGGTAATGACCACCATCAGCTCGACCAGCGTGAACGCCGACCGGCCGCTATTGTGGCATGGGCGTCCCGCCCATGTCTTCGCATTCTCGTGGCATGCCCTTCGGTGGACGATTCGCGTGGGCTCAGGATGCCCGCCACGGGCAGGCATGAATGTAGCCCCGCGTTTCAACGCGGGATTCACGGTTGGCCCAATGGCGCCTAGTCCCGAAGGGACGGCTGAAACGCCGCCTTCCGCTTCAGCCGTCCCTTCGGGACTGGCGGAATCGTGGAACGGACGAGCATCCCAGCACTGAAGTGCTGGGCTACATTCATCGCGTCCCTCCGGGACGCCAAATACGCGCAGGCTTCCAGCCCATGTCGCCACGGGCAGGATGCCCGTGTCACGAAACATGCGGCCGCATGGATCGGTCGGACCGAAATGCCCGGTGTGTCGTCTCATCGTAGTGTCTCGCGGTGGCACCGTTCATCGCCCGCCTTCTATTCGCCGCGTTCCCAGTTGACCACGTCGTCGAGCGTGCCGTAAACCGCGTCCGGACCGGCGCTGATCAGCAGATACGTGTTGGGGTTCACCGGCCGGTTCTGATTAGTCACCGATTTGTCGTGAATGTAACGAGCGAACGAATCGTCGTAGTTGTTGTCCGTTTCGATTTCGTTGACCCCGCCAGTCAACGTCGGTTTCAACTCCGGATAAACATCGCCGGCCATCCGGCTCGCGTACTGCTTGCCTCCGTGGGTCGACGGAAATCCCGTGCCGAAATCCGTGCCCAGCAACCCCAGCGTCGTGCTCCCCGTGAAGAGTGCGTTGTCACGCGAGTCGTACACTCCGGCCGATCCCGCGGCGTTCGGATCAGTCAACATGACTCGACCAGCGGGGTTCGCCCGGTAGTACAACACCGGCCGACCCCAATTGTCCGTGAATGAAAGTTGCTGACCGGCGCCCTCGCCGGCCGGCCGGGCGTCCCACTGAAGCACCGTGCTCTCGTCGATCAAGCGCTGCAACGAACGGATGCGCTCACGCGACTGATCGTCCACGTACGTGGTCCCGCGGCTGGGGTACCTCGAATTCAGCGGCTCGGCCGTGTCCACGTCCAGTGCATAGGCCCCGTGCGGACCCTCCGGCGGACCGGGTACGGCATGAATGTCATCGAACCAAGTTCCGTCCTTGTTTCGGTCCAGGAAGCCCGCGGTTCCCAACTGATCGGCGCCCACCATCGCGTACACCAGCAGGTTGGCGCCGGCCACAAACACCGGGCGCCCGAGCTGGTCCGACATGGGATTGGCCATGTGCAACGGGGCATCGGGCTGCCCGGGTCGCATATTGTCGGTGTGCGACGGCGGATACAGCCCTCCCAACTGCCGCTCCGTTCGGAACGATTGCAGACCGGTGTCCAGCGTCTGCATCAACCCCTTGGTGGCCACCGCCCCGGCGCTCTTCTGCACCGACGCCCCCACGGTGATCAGAATGCTGACCAGAATGCCGATGATGGCGATCACCACCAGCAACTCGATCAGCGTGAACGCCCGCCTCCGCGAACCGCCCTGCATGACTGTTTTCATCGCTTCACCCGCGCCGGCCGTTTCCCGGCCGAGGCGTCCCCATAATGCCGCACGACGCCCGGCGTCGGGCGCTGCGCCGTCCTACTCCGACCGGTCGAAATTGGTGATGTCGTCCGGTGTTCCATACAGACCGTCCTTGCCGGCCGAAATCAGCAGGTACGTGTCGGGCCGATAGGGCTTGACCGTGCGCCCCTCCGGCCTGCGACCGTCGGGGTCGGTTTGATCCAGCACCTTGCGGTCGCAGATGTAGTACGTGAACGACCGGTCGCGCTGATCCTTGTCGATCAGCCCTGGATCGGGATTGCCGAATTTCCGCAGCACATGGTCCTCTTCCTGTCCGGGTCTGAAGTGCCAGCCGACGCCGGAAATCAGCCCCTGATCCGACCCGGTGAATCCCGCGTTGTCCTCCTGCACGTAGACGCCCCTTCGCCCCTTATCGTCGGGAGCGGACGTGGGCGTCGAAATCACCCGCCCGTGCGGATTCGCGACGTAATAAAGGATGGGGTAACCAAACACGTCGCCCACCACCGGGGCCACGAGCTTCTCATCGATCGTGGCGCTGCGCTGTCCGCGCAGTTGATTCGTCGGAACCAGCTCGACCGCGTCCAGCGGCACATAGGGGCCCACACGGGGCAGCGGCCCGTCGTCGGTGGCGTCGGGCTTGTACCATTCTTTTGTATTGTCCTTCAGTTCCGGCGGAACGGCCCGGCGCTGCACGACACCCTGCTGGTCCAGGCCCACCAGATACCGCACCAACCAATGAGCGCCATACATGGTCCCTCGGGGAATGGTGTAGGTCAGATTCCATTCGTGCGGGTCATCCCCCCGCGCCGATGGCGGATATCCGTTGGTCGATCGAAATTCGTCCTCGTTCTCGTTCTTGAACAGCCCCAGACCGGTGTCCAGCGTGTGCATGATCGCCCGAATCTTCACGTTCTTGGCCTGATCGCGTGCCTTGTGCAGCGACGGCACCAGGATGGCCACCAGCAGGGCGATGATCGACACCACCGTCAGCAGTTCGATGACCGTGAACCCGGCCGATCGCGCGGCTCGGACACGCGTCGCGGTCGTTCGTTTCGGCTGCATCTTCACACCTTTCCGATCGCGGTCGCCGTCAGTTGCCCGCCGACACGCTCTGAATCAGCGCCACCATCGGCAAAAACAGCGCCACCACGATGAACCCCACAATGCCGCCCAGGATGACCACCATGGCCGGCTCGAGCAGCGACACCAGCGATCCGACCAGCGTCTCAACCTCGTCGTCGTAGTTGTCCGCGACCTTGATCAACATCTTGTCCAGATCGCCGGTCTCCTCGCCCACGTCGATCATGTTCACCACGATCGAATCCACGCACTTCGACGCCCGCAGCGGGTTGGCGAACGTGTCCCCTTCGCGAATCGAATCGTGAACGGTCTGCAACGCCCTCGCCAAAACCTCGTTGCCCGACGTCTCCCGCGTGATGTTGATGGCCTCCAGAATGGGCACTCCCGCGTTGATCAACGTTCCCAACGTGCGCGTGAACCGCGCCACGCCGGTCTTGCTGACGATCTGACCCATGATGGGAATCTTCATAAACACAACGTCCGACACGTAGCGACCGCCCTTGGACTGCCGCAACAGCCTCATGAAGACGATGATCGCCACCGGCGAGAACAGAATCACGCACCAGCCCGGCGGCGTGCCGTGCACCACCCAATTGGAAAAGCCGATCAACGCCTCGGTCACCACCGGCAACTGCGTGTTGAAATCCGAAAAGATTTCCTGGAATTTGGGCACCACCACGATCATGATGCCCGTCACGATCATGGCCGCGAACCCGATTACGCAGATCGGGTAGATCATCGCCCCCACCACTTTGCGTTTCAGCCGCTGCGACTTCTCCATGAACTCCGCCAGACGCTGGCAGATCACATCGAGCACGCCGCCCGTCTCGCCCGCGGCGATCATGTTCACGTACAGCCGGTTGAACGCCTTGGGAAACTTCCCGAACGCTTCCGACAGCGTCGAGCCGCCCTCGACTTCCTCGCTCACGCCGCGCAACACGTTTTTCATCAGACCGGGCCGTTGCTGCTCCCCCAGGATGTTGATGCTCCGCAGAATCGGCAGGCCGGCGTCCTGCAGGGTGGATAGTTGGCGGGTGAACTGCGTCACCGTCTTGACCTTCACCTTGCCGAACGAAATGCCGCCGCCGGATTTCTTCTTCTTCTGCTGGCCCGCGGCCGCCGTCTTCTTGCCGCCCTTCTCGCGGATGCGGGTGGGGAAATAGTTCAGCGACCGGATCTTGGCTAACGCATCCTTGCTCGACGGGGCCTCGATCTCGTCCTTGACCACCTGACCCTGCTGATTCATGGCCTCGTAGGCAAATTTGGGCATGTGCTGGCACCTCAAGCCGGTCGGCTCCACCGGCGGCACGGTTGGCATCGCCGTCGGAGGCGATCGAACCTATTCCTCAATTATCGTTTCCCGCACGACCTCCTCGATCGTGGTCATTCCGTCGTAAATGGCCATGATGCCCGCTTCGCGCAGCGACCGCATTCCCGATTTCAGGGCCTGGGCGCGGATGACCGTGGTCGACGCCCGTCGCATCACCAGTTCCCGCAGGTCGTCGTTCATCACCAGAAGCTCAAAAATGGCCAATCGCCCCCGGTAGCCGGTGTTGTTGCAGTAATCGCACCCCTTGCCGTAGAACAACGTCCGGTCGCCCAGGTCGTCGCGGGTCAGGTTCAATTCCATCAGCAACTCGTCGGTCGGCTCGTATGGTGCACGGCAATTTTTACAAATACGCCGTACGAGCCGTTGGGCCACGATTCCTTCCACCGTAGCTGTAACCAAAAACGCCTCGAGGCCCAAATCGAGCAAGCGCGCAATGGACGACGGCGCGTCGTTCGTATGCAAAGTAGAAAAGACCAAGTGTCCGGTCAACGCGGCCTGCACCGATATCTGCGCCGTTTCCAGGTCGCGGATTTCACCCACCAGAATAATGTCCGGGTCCTGGCGCAGGAAGCTGCGCAGGGCGCGGGCGAACGTTAGCCCCACTTCCGACCGCACCTGGATTTGCACCAGCCCGTCGATGTCGTATTCGACCGGGTCCTCGGCAGTCAGGATTTTCACTTCCGGCGAATTGAGGGTGCTGAGCGCGGCGTACAGCGTTGTGGTTTTGCCCGAGCCGGTGGGACCGGTGACGATGACGATTCCGTTGGGCTTATTAATCAATTGATTGATGACCTCGTGGTCGTCGTCGCGCAGACCGATCTTGTCCAAATCCAACTGCACGTTGGACCGGTCCAGCACGCGCATGACCACGCTTTCGCCAAACATGGTGGGCAGAACGGCCACCCGCAGATCGATGGGGTTGCCCTCGACCACCAGTTCGATGCGTCCGTCCTGCGGCATGCGGCGCTCGGCGATGTCCAGGCTGGCCATAACCTTGATGCGCGAGGCGATGGCCATGGCCGTGTAGCGCGGCGGGGGGATCATGTCGTACAGGACGCCGTCGATGCGGTAGCGCATGCGGAACTCGTCTTCGAACGGCTCGAAATGGATGTCGCTGGCCTTGTCGCGGATGGCCTGCAGCAGCACGAGGTTTAACAGGCGTTTGACGGGGTTGGCCTCGGCCATCTCTTTCAATTCGGCCAAGTCAATGCTTTCGCCGCGGCCCGCGTACGCGGCCAGGTCTTCGTCGCTGGCCATCTCGTCGATGATGTTGGTGATGGAATCGACCGATCCTTCGGGGTAGTACTTGTCCAACGCGCTCTGCAGGGCGCTCTGCTCGCACAAACCGGCCACTACGTCGAACCCCATCAGCGTCTTCAAGTCGTCGATGGCCCGGAAATTGTCCGGGGAGGAAATGGCCACGTGCATCCGCTTGGTGTCCGCGTCGAACTGAAAAGGGACGATTTTGTAGGTGTTGGCCATCTGCGCGGGAATCAGATGGATCACGTCCTGGGGAATGTCCATCGAGTTCAGGTCGATGGGGGCCATGCCCACCTGGGCGCCGAGCGCGAGGTTCAACTGCGTTTCGGTGATTTGGCCGGCCTCGACCAGGATGGCCCCCAACGGCCCGCCGCGCTGTTTCTGGATCTCGAGCGCGTCGAGCACGTCGCGGCGTTTCAGGATGCCCATCTTGATCAGAATTCGGCCCAATTGCCGGCCGCGAAGCTGCTCGATGGGGGGCATGTCCGGAGCGTTCATTCACCGGCTCCGTCGATGGAGGCCCGAAGGCCCGGGTGGCACGGACAACGGTACTCCGTTGTCCGTGCGGGCGCGGCAGGCGTGATGAATTGGGGACGATCACCATGCGCGGACCACGGGCAAGCGGGTACGCTTGCCCGTGCCACCCGTGGATTCCGGCGCGTCGGGCGGTTACTCGTCATCCGGCGGTTTGTCCTTGACTTCGAACGAAACATCGAGGCCGCGGCGGTGGGCGTCGATCTTGTCCTGCATTTCGCCGGGTCGGCGGGACTTGTCGACGGCCTCCTCGTCGGTGATCAGCCCCTTGCTGAACAGCTCCCATAAATGTTCATCGAGCAGGCGCATGCCGTATTTCTTGCCCGTCTGAATGCTGGAGTCGATGCGGTAGACCTTGTTTTCGCGGATCAGGTTGGCGATCGCCGACGTGACCAGCATGAACTCGTAGGCGGCCACCATGCCCGACGGAAGTCGCGGACACAGGGCCTGCGACAACACGGCGATGAGCGTGACGGAGAGCTGCACGCGGATCTGGTCCTGCTGGTTCTGCGGAAACGCGTCGATGATGCGGTTCACCGTGCCCTGGCAGCCGGTGGTGTGCAGCGTGCCGAAAACAAGGTGGCCCGTTTCGGCCGACGTGATGGCGGCCTCGATGGTCTCGAGGTCGCGCAGCTCGCCGACCAGAATCACGTCGGGGTCCATGCGCAGTACGCGGCGGAGGGCTTCGGCGAAACTGGGCACGTCCACGCCGACCTCGCGCTGGTTGACCAGCGAACGCTTGTGCTTGTGGTAATACTCGATGGGATCCTCGACGGTGACGATGTGGCGGTCGAGCGTCTCGTTAATGAAATTCAGCATCGACGCCAGCGTCGTGGTCTTGCCCGAACCGGTCGGCCCGGTCACCAGGAACAGCCCCCGCGGCCGGCGGCACAACGCGGGGACGGCCGCCGGCAATCCGATTTCATCGAACGTCAACAGCCGCGACGGGATCAACCGCAGAACCAGCGCCAGATTGCCTTTTTGACGGAACACGGACACACGAAACCGCCCGGCATCGCCGAACGCGAAACCGAAGTCGGTGCCGCCTTCCTCCTGGATTTCCTGCTGGCAACGCTCCGGGGCGATGGATTTCATCAACGCGGTGGTGTCCTCGGGCGCCAGCACCTTGGTTTCCAGCGGGCGCAACCGGCCATGAAGACGGATGACCGGCGGCGTGCCCACGGTCAGGTGCAGGTCGGACCCGCCGCGCTTGATGACGGTCTCCAGCAGCCGATCTATGTGCAAACTGGCCATGCGGACCATCCTAACCGTGTCGTCGCGGAATTCCCAGCGCGAGGCGGGGGCGAAACAATCCGACCGCGGTCCTTCGGCGGAAGATTATAGCGCACCGAGATGCGTTCCGCGAGGGTCGTCGCCGAGGGATGGCCCGTGCCAGGCGATCCGCGTCCTTGATCCCTCGGGACCAAGTTCGAAGGGTGGGTGCGTTGCCGCGCCGTCAGGCGGCTTCGACCGGTCGAACATGTGCGATTTCGCCGTGTCCGACCGGGCGTAGTTGTTCCGGCGCCAGCGACACTACGGCAAGCGTCTCTCCGCCGAGCGTGACGAATTCCACCTCGTAACCGCGATTCGCGTGATTCAGTACGACAGTACCGATGTCGCCCTGTCTCAAGCGATGATCGGGTAGATCGACGGTCAGGACGACGCTCTCAAGCTCCGTAATCATGGTTGCACCTTCCGAAGCGGCTGAGCCGTCACGTACCGGCGTCCGCCGCAACGTCGCCTCCGGGACAAGTCGACGGGCATCCCTACGATCGGCCGCCACGACCGCCGACCGGAAGCGCCTTCACCAGGAATAGCCCGACGAGCAGGATCATCGCGGAGACGGCGTCCAGCGCGCCGCAGGGGCCGCAGCCCTGGTTGCGGACCGGGGAACCCGCGGCAGTGACGTCGCCGGTCACCCCCTGACGAATGGTGACCCGGGCGATTCCCCGCAGTTCAACGTCGAATTCATCGCGGACAACGGCCGCCACCCACACCTGCACCCCATCGGCGACGAAACCGATGATGGACAGAATTCCGTCCGCCGACATGCTCGCCACGCCGGACGCCGATTCGGCGTCGGGCGTGTCCAGAACCGACCACGCCGTACGGGCGGTGACCTCGCCGCTGGGCGAGCCGTCGTCCCATTCAATCCACGAGGCGAAGGCCGAACGTCCGCCGGGGGCGACGGCCTCGGGACCGCGGACCACCACGCGGGCGATCACGTCGGCCGCGCAGGCATTGGTCGCGAGATCGCAGAATCCGTTCATCCACGCGCTGTCCGACCGGCAATCGGGTGGAAGTCCGCGGCGGCACGCGCCGTCGTCGGTGCAGGTTTCCTGTCCGTTGCAGAAATCACTGTCGTCACAGTCGGCGGCGACGACGCAGAAGCACTCGTCGGCCTCCTCGTCGCAGGTGGAACCACCGCTGCATGGCGGTGTGCCGTCGATGCAGACGCCGTCGTCACAAGTCTCGCGCCCGTTGCAGAACAGGTCGTCGTCGCAGTCGGCGTTGGAGTCGCAGCGGCAGGCATCACCGGACTCGCTGCACACGAAACCGGGATCGCAGGGGCTGCCCCGCGACTGGCACGTGCCGCTGCGGCAGACTTCCTCGCCATTGCAGAAGCGATCGTCGGGGCAGGACGTTCCGTCGGCGGCGTTATTGACCACGCACGCGCCGGCGCCGTCGCAGGTGTCGGGATCCGTGCAGGGGTTGTCGGTGGAGTCGCCGCACGCGGTTCGCACCGGCCGGGGAACGAAACTGCAGACGCCGTCCACCTGGCACGAATCGGATGTGCATTCGTTGCCGTCGGTGCAGTCGGACGGGCTCAAACACCCGGATGCGCACTGGCGGACGGACTCGCGGCAGAACGGCTGACCGGTGCCGGCGCAGGGCGACGGACCGGGCTGGCATGCGCCCGACCGGCAGGTGTCGTTGCCGGTGCAAAACACGCCGTCTTCGCAGCGCACGCCGTCCGACGCGTGGTTGGGACGGCACAGCCCGGCGCCGTCGCAGGTGTCGGGGTCGGTGCAGTCGGTGTTGTCGGCGCTGCCGCAGGCGCGACCGGGAGGCCACGGGGGATTCGAACACTGCCCGCTGACGTCGCAGAATTCCTGGGTACACGGGTTGCCGTCGTCGCATTGCGCGGGCTGGGTGCAGCCATCCATGCACTCGTTGGCCGGCTCGTTGCAGAAAGCCAAATCGGGGTCGGTACAGGGGGTGGTCCCAGCGGTGCAGACGCCACCCGCGCAGGAATCAATGCCGGTGCAGAACAGACCGTCGTCGCAGGGGTTGCCGACCGCGGCGTGATTCGAACGGCAGGCGCCGGCGCCGTCGCACGAATCGGCCGCGTCGCAGGCGTCATTCGAGGGGTCGCCGCAGGCGGTGCCGACGGGCGACGGATCGAACAGGCAGGCGCCGTTCGCGTCGCACGAGTCCGCAGTGCATGCATTGGCGTCGTCGCAGTCGGTGTCGGCGCAACATTCCGGCCGACATTCGGACACGGTGGAGCAGCAGAGTGGAGCGGCGGCATCACACGGGTTGCCGTTCGACGTGCAGTCGCCGCCGATGCAGACCTCGTCGCCATTGCAGAAAATACCGTCATCGGCGCACTGATCGTCGGTGCAGCAGTCGGCCGCGCATTGCGATGATGCCTCGCAGCACAGCGGCGTCGCGCCGGAGCAGGGCGGGGCGCCGGGGACGCAGGCGCCGAACAGGCAGACCCGGGGGCCGTCGCAGAAGATGCCGTTGTCCGTGCAGTCGGCGTCTTCACAGCACTGGGTAAAACAATTGTCCTTCGATTCACAGCACACGGGCACAAACGCGGGACAGGGATCGCCCGCGGAGACGCATTGCCGCCCGACGCACGATTCCGCGCCGTCGCAGAACAAACCGTTGTTCGGGCAATCCTGGTTGCTGCAACACTCGTGACAGGTCTGCGTGTCGGCGCAGCAGACCTGACCGGGACAGGGATCGGCGCCGGCGACGCACGCGCCGGCCACACACGATTCCGGTCCGTTGCAGAATTCTCCGTCGTCGCAATCGGAATGGTCACAGCAGCCGAGATTGTCGAACGAATAGATGAGCCGCCGTTCGGGATCGGCGGGGTCGAACAGCTTGACGCGGACCTTGTCCATTTTCAGTTCGCCGGCGGTATAGGTCGTGCAGAACAGAAAACATCCGGCATCGGAATTGAAGGTCGAACGTCCCGACGTGCGGCTTAACGAACCGGCCTCCGGCGGCACGACCTGCGTGGCCACGTCGAGGGCGGCATCCTCGCCGTTGGCGTCGCTGGTGCAGACGCACGCCTCGAACGATTCGCCGAGGCACAGATCGATGCGGCGCTCCAGGCAAATACGTCCGGTGGCGCGGCCGGTGCCTTGCCATCGAACGGAGACGTCGACGGTCTGGCATTCGTTTTCACACGGTCGATACTCGGTGAACGAATAATAGAGCGTCGGCGTCGCCATGATCGGATTGGCCACCACCGGGCTGACCGTGCCGCACGTGGCGGAGTAGTTCAGGACCATGGGGTTGCCTTCCCAGAAGAAGAAGAACGGCGTGGTGTTTTCAACCCAGTTGTCCGCGAAGATCGAGCGCATGTTGTCGGGGCAACACGCCGGGCCGGCGGGCGCCGGCTGGTTCGGGGAGGGGACGGCGCGCCATCCATTCGACGATTCGATCATGCCGCTTCGCGTTTCGCCGTCATGGGCTTCAGCGATCCGGTTGGGCGGCTCGTCCGCCCGGGCGGCGCCGACGGTCAATGCGGTCAAAACAAGGACGTTGATCCGACCACTGCGGCGTTGGAGACCATGGACTCGTATGGGTGACATGTGATGACACTCCTTGTGCGGCAGCCTACCACCTCGCCTATGGCATTGCCGAAAAAGTGATGCGCGAGCCCGGCAGTCTGGTCCAACCGGTCGCGCCGACATGATCGTCAGTCTATCCCGCGCTCCGCGGAATAACAAGGATGAGGACGACGCCGGACGTCTACGGATCCCGCTTTTTTATGGAAGCCCGGCACCGATGATCCTGGGCGGCGAGAAATCGTCTAACTTCCGGAATACGAGGCGTTTGGCGATCGCGTCGCGCGTCAATTGCTAGGATGACAGCGCTACGACGGGGATTGACCGGCCTCTACCGTCGATTCGCCGAGCGGTTTCAGAACCCCGGACGGCAGTCCGGGGCCGAACGGAGTTGGCGCCCGGAGTCCGCCGGCGACGAACGCCGGTCCCACTCCGCCCGCCACTCCCGTGGCGGGTTCTGACCTTCCGTTCCGGCCCGCCGTGCATGGCGCGAAACGGAAGGAGCGTTGTCCTTCTAAGAAATCCGGGGGTCATTTCATACCAAATCGGTCAGCGGATGGCGGCGCAGCGGGATCACGGACGACGCCGCGGGCGGGGTCGGCCGAGAGGTGGCACAGAAGATAATGGATGTCGTCGGCGTGATCCGATGCCTGGATGGCGGCGGCCCATTCAATGCCAGTTCGTCGGGCGCTGGGGTCGGCGCGCAGCGCGGCGAAAAGGCGGTGTTGTAGCTCGATCACGCGATCGGCGGCGCGTTTGCCGGCCTCCACGCCGGGTTGATGGTAGGCGTTGACGTTGACGAGCGACGCATAGAGACCGACGGCGCGCTCGAAGAGCGCGATGAGCGCGCCGACGGTTCGCGGCGACACTTCGTCGAGGGTGATGGTCAGGCTGCGCCGACCGGCGTCGGCCAAGGCGCGGCGGGTGCCGAGCAGGAAGCCGTGCAGGTAGTCGCCGGAGGTGACGTCGGGTTCAATTTCGATGGATCGTCCGTCGCGATCGCGAAGCACGGCCAGGAACGTGGCGAAGAAGTCGTCCGGGCCGTCGCGGAGCTGTTGCACGTAGGCATGTTGATCGGTCGAGCCCTTGTTGCCGTAGACGGTCAATCCCTGTCGCACTTCGCGGCCGGAACGGTCGTGCGATTTGCCGAGCGATTCCATGACCAGTTGTTGCAGATAACGTCCGAACAGCATCAGACGGTCCTTGTAGGGCAGGACGACCATGGCCCGCCGGCCAGTGCCGCCGCCGGCGGAATACCACGACAACGCCAGCAAGGCGGCCGGGTTGGAGCGGAGGTCCGGTACGCGAGTGCACACGTCGCAGGCGGCGGCGCCCGCCAGAAAAGAGTCGATGTCGATGCCCTGAATAGCGGCGGGCAGCAGGCCGACTGCGGATGTTAGAGAGACGCGGCCGCCGACCCAATCCCAAATGGGAAAGCGCCGCAGCCAGTGTTCATCGATGGCCCGGCGATCCAGAGCGCTCCCTTCGCACGTGATGGCCACTGTGTGACGGGGGAAGGACAGGCCGGCGGATTCGTAGCGGTGGCGCAATTCGATCATGCCGTTGTGGGTTTCGCGGGTGCCGCCGGATTTGGAGATGATGACCGCGAGCGTGGCGCTTAATTCGGAGCCGATGACATTGAATACACGGTCGAAGCCGTCGGGATCGGTGTTGTCGAAAAAATGGATCGGCGCGGCCCGCACGTCGGCCAACGCGTCGGAAACGAACTGCGGTCCGAGTGCGGAGCCGCCGATTCCGACGACGATGATCCGGCGGAAGCGATCGGTTTTTTCGGGGCACGTACGACCGTCGCGGACGTCGGCGGCGAAGGAGCGTATGTCGGCGACGGATTTTTCGATGGCGGATCGGATCTGCGGCGTGTGGCTTAGTCGCGGCGCGCGGAGCCAGTAGTGGCCGACCATGCGGTTTTCGTCGGGGTTGGCGATCTTGCCGGATTCGAGTGCCTGCATCTCCTCGAACGCGGAATTCATTCGCGGCGTCATTTCGGCGATGAATCCATCGGTGAGCCGCATGAGACCGACGTCGAGCGACAGGCCTGTGGTGTTGTAACGATGGTGAAAGATCATGGTCGGACTCCCAAATGCGAGAAGGGATTCTCGCACCAGCAACTTGGATGTTCGCGTCGGCGGTAATCCCACAGCGGCGCGGCGGCAGGTTTGTACCGCAGCGCGAAAAAATGGACAATCGGGCCAAATGGGGCGATAAGTAAGGTCGTGCGGAAATTGGGGACGGGTTGATAAGCGAGGCCGGCGTCCTGGGCGAGCGCCGGGGTAGCCATACACAGGGAGTTACCATGGTCACGGTCGGAATGAATTACGAAGTGATTGAAGGCCGCGAGGGTGAATTCGAGAAGGTGTTCGCGAAGGTGTTGACGGTGATGGAGCGGATGGGCGGGCATCACGAGTCGCATCTGTATCGCGATGTGGCGAAGGCCAATTCCTATCTGATCGTGTCGGAATGGACGAGCGAGCAGGAATTCGACGCGTTCACCAAATCTGAACAGTTCCGGGGCGTCGTCGATTGGGGCAAGGAAAAGATTCTGGCCTCGCGTCCCAAACACGAAGTCTACGGCCGGGCGCCGGCGGCCAAGCCCGAGAAGTGCCCGATGCACTGACCGGTGTCGCAAGGCATGGCGACAACGTCGGTTGGCCCGAAAGCATGGTCGCCACTGCCGCGGCTACGCCATGAAGCCGCGCAAGCGGTGGAGCCATGAACCCTTGGGATTCGTCGAAATAATCCGCCTGAACGAACGAATTCGGTGGTGTCGTGTCTGTTTATCTGCGTTCGCACCACACAGGAGCACCAACCGATGTCCCAGCTCGTTCATCACGCAACCGCGAGAACAAGGTCGTTTTTTTCGACGCTGGTCATCGGCGTGACCTGCGTCATCACCACGGCGATCGTATGTGCAAGCGCCGCAACGCTTTACGGCATGCGCATCGTCGAACGGAACGCCGACAATCTTTTTGCATTCGCAGGAACGTCGCTCGACCGCTTGCCCGAATTGGCGGAATCGCTGCCCCCGGCATTGGCCGACCTGTTGGCCGATCGGCGGACACCCGAATACGTCGACCAGCTGGACGTTGCGGTCTCGCTGGCCGAATCGCCGCATGGATCGGGCCGTCTGTCGCCGCTGATTCAGGTTCGCAACCGCGGCGATCAAGTCGTCTCGTTGCTGTCCCTGCGCGTGGTGATCGTCGACGAGGAAGGCCGCCCCGTCGCCGAGAACAACGAGTGGGCGGCGACGCCGCTCGCCGCCGATGACGATTGGCGCGGACCGCTGCTGCCGGGATCGACCCGCAGCTTCACGGCCGACGGCTGCCGCGTCCGCAGTGGCTGGCACGACGGCGTCCTCCGCGCCGAGGCCGAAATCACCGATGTGCGTACATGGAACGGTACCACCCCAACCGAATCGTCCGCCGCGACCGCTGAAGAACGATCAACGCAATCGGCAACCGAACTCGCCATGAAGCTCGCGGCCGCGAGTGGTTGATGACAATTCGAACTCCTCCAGTCGGAATTCTCGGATTGGGTGGCACGGACAACGGTACCCCGTTGTCCGTGTGCCGCGGGTGCGAACGAGGAAGGGGAGCGAGCGCATCGAGTCAAGAACACGGGCAAGCGGGTACGCTTGCCCGTGCCACCCGAAAGATTCGGCGTGCCGTTCAACTACCGGCGTTCCGCCAGCTGGCGAAGGACTTCGCAGCCGCGTTTGATGCGTTCGTCGGGCACCGCGTAGCTGACGCGAAAATGCGTGTCGCGGGCGCTGAACGCGTTGCCGGGGATGACCAACAGGTTGTTCCGAATGGCCGCTTCGACGAACTGCGTGGCCGAATCGTATCCCGCCGGAATTCGCGGAAAAACAAAAAACCCGCCCGACGGCCTGGCGAATTCGTAACCGTCGCCGAGTTCGCGCGCGATCAGGTCTCGTTTCCCCCGGTAGTCGTTGATCTGCCGGGACATGTCCGTGTCCAGCGCCGTGATGCACCCCACCTGGGCCATGTGCGGGGCGCACACGAACGTGAACTGTTGCAGCTTGGCCATCTGGGCGATGATCGCCTCCGGGCCGGCCGCGTAGCCCATGCGCCAACCGGTCATGCCGTAGCTCTTACCGAACCCACGAAGCAGCAGCGTTCGCGCGGGAGCAAACGACACCGGGCTGGCCGCCGGTCCGTCGTAGGACAGCAGTTGGTAAATCTCGTCGCTGATGACCAGCAGATCGTGCCGTTCGGCCAGCCGGGCGATGCCCTCGATTTCGTCGGCGCCGTGAACCACACCGGTGGGGTTGGCCGGAGAGTTGATCACGATGATTTTGGTTCGCGGCGTGACCGCGGCCTCGAACGCGGCCGCGTTCAGACGGAACCGGTCGTACACCGGAACCGGGACCGGCGTTCCGCCGAACAGCCGCACCAGATGGGTGTACGACACAAAATAGGGATCGGCGAACAAAACCTCGTCGCCCGGGTTCAGACAGGCCATCAACGCCAGCACCAGACCACCCGACACACCCGACGTGACCAGGCAGGCCGGCCGCCAGTCAAACTCGCGCACCAGCCCGCTCAAGATGCGATCGCGCAGCGCCGGCAGTCCGTGCGTGACCGTGTAATTGTTGCGATCGTTGCGGATCGCGTCGATCGCGGCCTGTTTGACCGCCTGCGGAACCGCGAAATCGGGCTGCCCCAGTGACAAATCGATGGGGTCGGCCATCGTCGCGGCCAGATCGAAAATCTTGCGAATTCCCGACGACCCGATGGACTGAATCCGCTCGGCGATGAACGATCGCACAGGCATCGCGACTGCATCCACCGCCGGGGTTACTTGCCGCCGGCCTTGCCGCCCGGTTTGGCAGCGGTCTTCGCGGCCGGCTTGGCGCCCGGCTTGGCGGCAGCGGTCTTCTCGCCCGGTTTGGCAGGGGCGCCCTTCGCCCCTGGTTTGGCGGAGGCGGCGGCTTCCGTCTTGCCTGCCTCGGTCGCGGCGGCGGCGCCCTCCTCCGTCGCCTTCTCTTCCTTCTTGTCCTTGCCGCCGACGGTCACCTTGCGATGAGCGACCTTGGGCAAACCGAACACGTCGCGGCCATCCCGCCATTTCTCCTCTTCCTTGAGTCGGTCGACCCGTTCGGCCCGGTTCAAAACGTTGCGATGGCGGACCAGCGTGCTCTTGCTCTTCAGCGTCTTATGCAGCGACATCGAATTCGATTCCTCTTACAAATGGTCGGCGATGGCTTTCTTCTGGTAGCCTTCCAGTTTGTATCGCCCGCCGGCCTTGACGTATTCCTCGCCCAGTTCCTTGATCTTCGCGTGGTACTCGTCGCACCAATGTTTCTGTTCCGCGTCGTCGCAGTTGAACCCCTTCTGCGTCACCAGATGAAACGGGTACGTCGCCTGGCTGTCCGACGTCAGGATCACCGTCTCCACGCCGCGATCGTGCAAAAACGTCTGCGCCCGATCGGCGTCGTCCCGGCTGCGAAACGCCTGAACCACGATGTACGTATGCCCCTTGACCACCGAAAACGCGCCGGTCGCCGCTGCCGAACCCTTGTCGGCCGCGGATTCGTCGGTCTTCGTCGAACTCCGCGCCGCGTCCACCGGCGACGAGGGCAGATCGCCGAACACGTCCCCGTTCGGCGCCGATCGCCGGGCCGCCTCGATGTCGTTCAACGCCGTCGCCTCGATCGACTGCCGCCCCGCGTCGAACCCCTCGCGAAGTCCTTCATTCCGACCGCCGCTGCGACCGCCGACGTAGACGCCGAACACCACCGCGATCAGCAGCGCGACGGCCACTCCCGCCGAAAAACTCGAAAACGACAATATCAGCCGCGACCCCTGCACGCGAACGATGGCGGCCGATTCTTCCGCGTCGACCGGCGAATCGTCGAACACCGGCGGCTCGCCCGAGATCACCGGAACCGAATCGCGGACGCTTGCCGGCTGATCCGTCGAACGGCCTTTCGGGCGGTTCCACCACCGCGGCACGCGCGGCCCCGCTTCCGGCACGCCGGACGAGCGTTTGCCCATGGCCTCGATCAGCGTCGGATTGCGTTTCGCCTTGCCCACCGCAAATCCCTCGTTTCGCCCCAGAAAAGCCCGGTAGGAGCTTAACGATCCCCGGCCAGGATGCAACCCGACGCGCCGGGGCCGTTGCCATCCGGTGGGACGATATCGCTCCCGTCGGAGCCGCGGGCGCAAGCCCGCGGATGACTCCAGCGTGGCCCATACGTCGGGAACCCATCACCGGGCTTGCGCCCGTTGCCCGAGCGTCACCTGCCCGACGATGCTGTCATGGACCCGACGCGCGGATTCCATCGCCCGCGGCTCGCATCGCCGGTCGGACGGGGATATGGTTCAGATAGAGGCGAATCATGCGTGACCCCGCCGCAAAAGTCGGCGAAAAACGCGAGCGACCGGGTTGGCCGTGGTGGATCAAACTGCCGCTGGCGTTGCTCGGGGCGGCCGCACTCGCGTCCACCATCATCCTGATGCTCAACCAGCAGGCGCGGAACAGGTGGTACAAATATGCGGAGACTCTGCGCGCGGCCGGCGAGCCGTTGACACTGGATGAAATCGAAAAGCTCCGCCCGCTGGTCGCGGACGACGAAAACGCCGCGCTGGTCATCGAGCGGCAAATGCCGGCGCTGAGCGCGATCAAGGTGGAGCCTCGCGAATGGGTGATGTATTTCAACGACGATGTGAAATCACTCGACCTATTCGCCGGCGTGCCGCGTTACGCCATCGAGCCGACCCGCGCCTTCGTCGAACAGCATCGAGCTATTCTCGACGGGCTCGAAGCGTTGCGATCGACGACCACCGGGCGAATGGGCGTCGTGTATTCAAGTGACAACCCGATCATGATGCTGCCGAGCACGTCGGGCTACCGTGCGGCCGGCAAGCTGTTACTTGCTCGCGCGATACTGAGCGTCGTTGATGGTCGCCCGGACGAAGCCGTTGACGATCTGGAGCTGGCGTTCCGCGCGTCCGCGTCGATGGACGGCGAGTTTGGGTTAATCATGAACCTGGTCGGGCTCGCGATGGATGAGCTAACCTCGAATGTTCTCGAGGCGATGATGACACGCCATGCACTTGGGGAGGTTGACCTGCGTCGTTTGGAGCGATTGGTTCAATCGCGTCGGGCAGCGAGGGGCGTCACGAATACGATGCGCGGGGAGCGGGCATTCTTTCTTGACAATTGCGAACTGGTCGTCCGAGGCAGACTCGATCCGGGCGTCTTTTCGAACGTCGGTGGACCGGCCACGCCGAGTCCGCTTCCGCACGTGTTCGAATGGGTCGTTCGCGATAATCAAAAGGCGGGTGCGGAACTGTACGGCATCCTGTTCGCAGCGGGCGAGGACGAGCTCGTCATGCTCGCGGCGTCAAGAGAATATGATAATCGCGTTGCGGCACTACCGGGCGGAATCGGCGGGACCGGGACGTTTCTTGTCAAGATGCTGACCGGGTCGCTACGTCCATTTTTTGGGCGATATCTGAGTGGCAATGCGCGGGTGGATTGTACGCTGGCGGCGCTGGCGGCCGAGCGGTTTCGAATGACAATGGGTCGGTTTCCGGCGGAATTGGACGAGCTTGTGCCCGAGTATCTGGCGACCGTGCCGCGCGATCCGTTCGATGGCCAACCGTTGCGTATGGCCGTGACCGCTGACGGAATCACCATCTATTCGGTGGGGGAGAATGAATCGGACGACGGCGGCGACGTGGCCAAGGAGGACGCGTCTCGATCGCCCGACGTGGGTTTCCGCCTGCTGCGACCGGAGCTTCGCGCGAACCGCATTACAGACGATCCGCCGCCGGGGGAATAGGTCGAAAGGAACCCACGCGGCGCTATTTGGGTGCCTACGTTTCCTTGGCGAACGATCGCGCGAACGAATTCGCGCGGACGCTGTTGCGAGGGAGGATTCTCGCGCCGGCGACCGTTCGCAACCGCCTCATTGGATGGAAAACCGTCGACGCACTGCAACGGTCCCGCTTGCCAAAGTCACTAATCCCAAAACGAAAAGTCCCCACTCGGACGCTGCAGGACACTCGTAATTACCGTCGTCGGCAGTCTCCATAATGAGGGGATTAAATGAGCACCCAGCGGGGTTGTTTGTCACCTCACATCCACTTTCCGGATCACCATCCTGATCACCTACGAAGAACTGGAAGTCCTCTTTACAAACGACTCTGAAGCAGCAATTATCGTCCGTGGATTCAACCGTACACCCGGAACTCATGCCGCAATTCTGTTCGATCGATGACTTGAACGCGGCTACCAAGTGTTTGCATGGGCGCCCCGGCGGGAGTGGCTCCACAATGGAGGAGCATACCTTGTGCCCGTTGATCACGATTGCCCAGCTCCACCCGATTCCCGTGGAGTCCCCGGAGACACAGAATGTCCTCCCCACCCTGTTGCAGTAATCGTACTGGGCACCCGCATCATCGGCGAACACAATCGCGAAAACGGTCCACGCGGCCAAATAAGATGTTGCGCAACCGCTTGTTCGTTTACTCCATTTCATGACCGAAATCCTTTGCAAAACCGCACGAATACGCTGCGATAGCCCGTTCCTGCGTACCACAAGGACGCGACGGAGTCGTCCGTGGCGTTGGCGGCGCATGCTGATTCCGCGAACCTTTGTTGTCAAGCTCTTTATGAGTTTGTTTGACATTCGGGCTTCCAAAATGGAATGACATGGATAGCATGCGGCTACTGCCATCGGGGACCACATCTACGTTCTTGCTCGAGCGTGGATGGTTGTGTTCGAACTCGGACCGCCCGGATCGCACAGTGCGACGTCCGGGCCGAGCGGTTCGTTTCAAAGCACGGTCCGTGGCATAGTGATGTCCAGAAAATGAGGCACTCGCGAATACGGGAATAAACCCAGCCCACGGCGAAGAGACGAGCGATTGACACCCTGCGATGACGGATGGCACCTGCGCAACCTGATTTGCGGACCCTTGTGGCGGATGAACTGGAGATAGACGAATGGCGAAGAAACGGCGACCGGTGCGGATATTGGCGATCGACGGCGGAGGGATTCGGGGGATACTGCCGGCGCAGGTGCTGGTGGCGCTGGAGGAGAAGCTGCGCGATCTGGACGGGAATCCCGACGGGCGGCTGGCGGACTATTTCGATTTCATGGCCGGCACCAGCACCGGCGGGATTCTGACGTGTCTGTACCTGTGTCCGGGCGAGAACGGCCGACCGAAATTCAGCGCGGAAGAGGCGGCCGGATTGTATCTGAAACGGGGCGGCGCGATTTTCGATGTCACGCTGTGGCGTAAAACGTGGACGGTGGGCGGAATGGGGAACGCGAGTTATCCGGCCGGTCCCATTGAGAAATCGCTGAACGACTATTTCGACCAGACGAAGTTGAGCGAGTTGCTGCGCCCCTGCCTGGTGCCGGCGTACGACATTCAACGCCGCCGGCCGCATTTTTTCACGCAGCGCGACGCCGTCGAAAAAGGGGCGGGATGGGATTTTTACGCAAAGGACGTTTGCCGGGCGACATCCGCCGCGCCGACGTTTTTCGAGGTGGCGCGGGTCAGTTCAAGGTCGCGGGTGCCGTATCCGTTGATTGACGGCGGCGTGTTCGCCAACAACCCGGCGCTGTGCGCCTATGCCGAGGCGCGGCAGCTCGATTTCGACGAAATCCAAAAACCGACGGCCAAACAAATGGTCGTCCTGTCGCTCGGGACCGGCGTAATCGAGAAGTCGTATGAGTATGACCAGGCCAAGGACTGGGGGGCGATCGGATGGATCCGGCCGGTGCTGGATATCATGATGACCGGCGTGGCCGAGACGGTGGACTATCAGTTGGGGCGAATGTTCGACGCCGTGGGCGCGGCCGGTCAATACGTGCGCATCAATCCGGCACTGGAGGACGCCAGCCCGGAAATGGACGACGCGTCGCCGGAGAACTTGGAACGGCTGCGGGCCGCGGGTACGTCGGCGGCGGTGGAGAATGACGACAAGTTGAACGACGTGGCGCGGATGTTGGTGCCGTAAAGAGACACCGACGGAAAAGGCGAAACGGCGAAACGGCGAAAGGCGAAACGGATGCACCGCAGAGGCGCAGAGGGCGCGAAGGAAGGCGGGCATGCACCAAGACGCTGAAAACCTGAAACGACCGGATGAAACTGATCCACAGATTACACAGATAACGCGGATGAAAATGAGGCATACAAGGAATCTTCTGCGAAAATCTGTGAAATCTGTGGATAAAATTCCTGAAGTAGGCACGGACGCACGACGCCGGACCCGAAAGACGTGTGCGATTCGATGGGCTGGGGCTCGCATATTATCGGAGTAACCACGCGAACAACGACGAATTCAAAAGACCGTCGCCCGCGTGGCCGACGATCGGGGCATGCGCGTATGGGCGAACACCACGATCGTCGGCCCGTTGTTCATCGGTATTGCGGCATTTCTTCCGGGATGCGCCACCGTCCGACCGGTCGAAGCGCCAAACGAGCCGGTGCAGGCCATGACGTCCGTGGACGGAACGGCACAGCGGCTGGCATTCGAAACCCGCCACGGCGGACGGTTCGGTTGGCCGGGTCTGCCGGACGCGGCCGGGGCGGTCCTTCGCTTGACGTCGCGCGGTTGGACCGGCCCGGACGTGACCGTGGCCACGTTGACCTCGCAGAATCCCAACGCATACGTGCTGGCCGACGGGCACGTCTACATGACCGCGGGGCTGCTGGACCTGGTCTGCACGGAAGACGAGTTGGCCGCGGTGCTGGCCCACGAGATCGCCCATCTGGAAGACCTCAGCGGATTCACCAACGCGGACATGGGAATGGAAGATCGCCTGCGGATCGAGGTGGAGGCCGACCGGCGTGCGGCCGACCGCCTCGTCCGGCTGGGATATGAACCGACGGCGCTGATCACCATGATCGAGCGGTTGTCGAGCGAGCAGGCCGACGGCTGGGCGCGGCAGCGTCGCGAAGAGTTGATTTCATTTCTGTATGCGCAATGGGAGGGCGGCGGCATCGGCGATATCGGCGCCGCATCGCCATCGTATTGCGAAGCGCTCACCGGACACGACCGGTAGGTGGGCAGCGACCATTCGACGTGTCACGGCCGGGGTTTTGCGCTCGACCGGAATCACGGACTCGCTGTGCAGGACGGTTTTGCCGCCGGCCGGCGGTTGTTTGCCCGCCATCGCCGTAACCCATAGAATGAACATCGGAGGTCGCCATGACTGCAGAACATGCGTCACTTCTGTCACGAATCACCCAAACGCCCGGGCAATGCGGAGGTCGGCCGTGCGTCCGCGGCATGCGTATTCGCGTCAGCGACGTTCTGGAGTTGCTGGCAAGCCCGGTGAGCGCCGAGGAAATCCTCGGAGATTTTCCGGACCTTGAGCCGGACGACATCCGCGCCTGCCTGCTCTTCGCGGCCCGCCGCACGACCTTTCCGCAGGTGGCGGCGTGACCATCTGGGTTGATGCCCAATTGCCTCCGGCGTTGGCCGGGTGGCTGACTCAACAGTTCGACGTCGAAGCGTTCAACCTGGACCATGTCGGCCTGCGCCAGGCGTCGGACATCGACATTTTCCAACATGCGCGGCGTCCGGGGATCGTGGTGATGACCAAGGATGACGACTTCGTTGACATTGTCACGCGTTTGGGTCGGCCGCCGCAAATCTTGTGGGTCACGTGCGGAAACGTAACCAATCGGGCGCTGCGGGAGTTGCTCCGGCGGGTGTTTCCGATCGTCCGGGCGCATTTGGAGGCCGGCGAGCCGGTCGTGGAAATCACCAACCGGGGAGGGTGACGCGTCCGACGGGCGACCAGGCATCGAGTGCGTAATGCCGCCGCGACGGGCCGCGGCGGGTGAAACCCGCCCCACGGGAAAACACCGCTGCGAGGCGGATCAGACGAGTGGATTCGCCAGGCCGACAGTCGGGCCGATGACGGTGACCACCGGGGCGCGGAGGTCGGCGCGGTCGGCGGCGTCGGCTATCGAATCGAGCGCCGCGATGACCGATCGTTGACGGTCCGTGGTGGCCCGCTCGATGCACGCGACCGGCGTCGATGGACCGCGGCCGGCGGCGATCAGGCGGCGGGCGATGTCGGCCAGTTCGGATCGGCCCATCAATACAACAACGGTATCCAGCCTGGCGAGCGTTTCGAAATCGGGCGGGGGATCGCCGTCGCGTGTTTGGCCGCAGACGATGCCGACGCTGCGGGCCAGACCGCGGTGCGTGACCGGGATGTTAACCGACGCCGGCCCGGCCAGGGCGCTGCTGACGCCGGGAACGATTGCGCAGGGGATGCCCGCATCGCGGCACGCGAGCCATTCTTCGTAACCGCGGCCGAACAGCAGCGGATCGCCGCCTTTCAAACGGACCACGGTGCGGCCCCGCCGGGCGTGGTCGATGATCCATTGATTGATGTCCTGTTGACCCGGCGACGATTGGCCCGGCGACTTGCCCGCATCCATGATGACCGCGTCGGCGCGGGCGTGGGTCAGGAGAGCGCGGTCGATGAGGCGGTCGTGAATGATGACGTCGGCCGATCGGACAAGATTCAGTCCCTTGACGGTGATCAGTTCGGGGTCGCCGGGGCCGGCGCCGACAAGATGGACGGTGCCGGGGGGTGTCATCGATGAATGGGAACCGGGGATTGGGGTTCGTGCGGGACGGGATTCCCGCCTGCAGAACGCTCCCGCCTTGGTCGCGTCGTGGGTGCGAGAAGGGATTCTCGCGCCAGCACCGGCGGCGGAACGGCGCGGCAACGGTTGCTGGCGTTCGAGGCGGGCGATGCCCACCCTACGAGACGCGGACCAGCCGACTCGGCCGTCGCCAGTGCGACGATGACGTCGGGAATGACGTCGTATTCGCCGACGGGTACGTCGCAGACCACGAATCGTTCGCGCGACAGTGGCAAACCGCCGCCGTTCGACGACAGACCGGCGTCGATGCGCGCGGGAATGTCCTGAACGGCGTGGTGTCCGCCGCCGATGACGAACGGGATCACGATCACGTTGGATGAGTGAATGCGTCGGTGCGCGTCTTCCAAGCGCGGCGATTCGTCGAGATGGACGGCAAGGGACTGCGAACACACGTCGGAGACGTCGCAGGCCAGCAATTCCGTGGCGCGGCGGCCGGCGCCGTGACGCGGGGTGCCGTGACCGACAACGACCACCGTGGTGTCATGCCGTGGCAGCTGATGGCGGTCCATTACCCGGCCGATTCGATCGCGGACCGCGGCGAGAATGGCCGAATGGGCGCCGACGGGCGGCGATATTCGCAACGACATGTGGCGGGAGTGTGCGCACTTGCCCAGTTCGTCGGGCAGCACGACGTTTGAAAAATGCCCATCGGCGGCCATCAGCGGCACGACCACGCATTCGTCGGCCGTGACCGTGTCCAGCACGTCCGCGAAGCCGGGTCGGCCCAATCGGAACGCCGCGACGACCTCGTCGAACCGCCCGGTGTCGGCGATCTGACCGGCAACGGACCGCACGCGGCAGTTGATGGAACTCCCGTCGCCCGAACCGTGCGCGGCGATGATGAGCGCCGTTCGGTTCAAGCAGCCAATCCCTGTTTAATCCGGGCGGCACGTGACCCGCGCGTCGGTGAATGGCGATCGGTGGCTGCGCGATCGGAAATCGGCGACGGCGTGCGGCCCGACGCGCTCGCCGCGGCGCGTTCCGTCGTCGAGATTCCGTTCACGTCGTGCGTCGACCACCAGCGGGCAAGGCGGGCGATCTCGCGTTCGACAGCGGCGCCCGCCGATCGAACGTAATCATCCGCGACCGTGCGGCCGGCCAGCATGTCTTCCAAATGGGTCAGGCGGACGTTGGTCAACGACGCAACCGCGGGATCGACGTTCCGCGGGACGGCCAGATCGTAAATGGCGACGCTGCCGTCGCCGCGTTGCACCATCGGCAGGTCGATGATGTAACCGGCCGACGACGTGCATACGAGAATCGCGTCGGCATGGACGACGGCGTCAGCTAGCTCGTCGAGACCGATAGCCGAGGCGTTGATCGGATCGGCCAGGCGTCGGGCGCGGTCGACGTGGCGGTTGGCGATGGTGACGCGCCAGCAGGTCTCGTCGGTCATTCGATCCACGATTTCGGCGGCGATGTGGCCGCTGCCGATGATCAGAATTCGCGGGCCGCGCAAATCGCCCACGTTGCGGCGCACCCGATCGACGACCAGTTGACCGTACGAATCGGACCGGTCGGCGGCCGAATGACGCGCGGCTCGACCCGCGTGTATCGCCGATCGAAACAGCACCGACAGCCGCGGCCCAACCGCCCCGTGACCGTCGGCCGACGCGAACGCGCTCCGCACCTGCCCCAGCACCTCCGGCTCGCCGATAATCGCGGATTCCAGACCCGCGGACACGCGAAACAGATGCCGCGCGCACCCCGCGTCGGTCAGCACGCGGGCGTGGCGGCGAATGCAGTCGGCTCGCGAGGCCGTCAAATCGGCCAGCCGGTCGATCCACGTGTCAATATCTGTCACTGCGCCGACCGCATAGATTTCAAACCGGCTGCACGTCCGCAGGACGACGCGCTCGGCGGCCATGTCCGCCAACGCATTCAGCCACGACGAATCATCGGGCAGTGCCCGCTGGATTCGTTCACGAAAATCGAGCGGCGTACGGTCGTGGGCAAACCCCAAATGGAACAGTTCGGAATTCATGGCAGCACCTTGAGCGCGACGGCCTTGTCGGTCGGTTCTTCCTTGCCGCTGATCGAACGACGCGGTGATTCAATGCCCATCAACCGTTGATAATAGTCGCCCAGGCATTCGTCCGGACGGCGATCACGGGCCCAACGGGTCAGCAGCGGCCGCAGCGCGTCCGCAAAATCGTCCATCTTGACGTCCGTGGCGAACAGGTCGGCCACCCGGTCGCCCTCGATTCGCCCGCCCACGTAGATGGCGTAGTTGTCCGGTCCCTTGCCGACGAACGCGATGTCGGCCGTGTACGGTCGGGCGCACCCGTTGGGACACCCGGTCATGCGGATGGTGATGGGCGCGTCGCGCAGACCCAGCCCCGCCAGTTCCGATTCCATCCGATCGACGATCGACGGCATGACCCGTTCCGATTCCGACAACGCCAGTCCGCACGTCGGCAACGCCGGACACGCCATCGAAAACCGCCGGGCGGCCGACAGCCGTTCGACCGGCTGGACGCCGTGGTCGACCAACGTGCGTTCGATTTCGTCGATGGTGGCCGCCGTGACGTTGGTCAGCAGCAGGTTTTGATGCGGCGTCAGCACAACGCCGGGCCGATATCGTTCGACGATGGTTTTCAACGCCGTCTTGATGCGGCAATCCGGCTTGTCCACGATCCGCCCGTTCTGAATGAACACGCCGTAGAACGGCCGGCCGCCGTTGTGATCGTGCCGCCCCATGTGATCGTCGACGGGAATGCGTTCCAGCGGTTCGGGATCATCCAGCCGCACCGCGGTCGCCTTGCGAAACGCGTCGCGAAACGCATCCATCCCCCATTCGGCCAACAGGTATTTCAACCGCGCGTGTTTGCGATCGGCCCGGTTGCCGTGATCGCGGAACAGGGCGGCCACCGTGCGCACCGTCTCCACCGCGTCGTCGGGACGGATCGTGCCCAGCGGCTGGGCCAGCGCCGCGAACGTGTCGCCCTTGTTGTGGGTCATGCCCATGCCCCCGGCAATCACCACCACGAAACACCGCACCCGTCCCTGGTTCATGCGCGCGATCAATCCGATGTCGTACGAATACGCGTCGATGCAGTTGTCGGTGTCCAGCGCGATTCCGGTCTTGAATTTCCGCGGCAGATAGCGGTCGCCGTAGAACGGCTCCTCCGGTTCCGTCGAAATCTGTTTTTCGCCGTCCAGCCAGATTTCGTGATACGCGTTCGATTTCGGCCGCAGCTCCACGGCGATGTCCCGCGCCAGCCCCCGCATCGCCGCGTGCGCCGCGTCATCCAGCGGCGCGGGGCAGGCCATCACGTTGCGCTCCACGTCGCCGCACGCGGACAACGTCGTGATCAACTCGTCGTTGATCCCCGCGATGGTCGTCTTCAAATCGCGCTTGACCACCCCGTGGAACTGAAACCCCTGACGCGTCGTGACCCGCAACGACCCGTTCGCGTACCGGTCGGCCAACGCGTCCAGCCGCAAATACTGGTCCGCCGTCACCGCGCCCGCCGGAATGGCGCAACGGATCATGAAGATGTGTTCCGGGCCCAAACCGTCCGCCCGGCGATCCTTCCGCGTGTCCCGATCATCCTGCTGATAGATGCCGTGGAATTTGAGGAGATGTTCATCGTCCTTCTCGAAATGGTCGGCGTCGGATTTCAGCGTCCCGCCGATCCCCCCGCGCAACTGCCGGCTGCCGCGCTTCGCCGTCTCGACCTTCGATTCCTCCGTCTTATCCGGCATGGTCATTCATTCCTGCGATCGTCGCCCGCCGCAATCGGGTAGGGCGGGTTCCACCCGCCGTCGAATGGCCGCGGCCCGATTAGCGCTCGCCACCGGGCGCACATTTCCGCCCCGAAGGGGCGGCGGACTGTAGCCACGGGTGAAGCGATGCGCAGCATCGCGGAACCCGTGGAAAGCGTCCCCCACGAAACCCCGCCCCGGCAGCCGAGTCTTGCCGCCCCGGAGCCGGCATTCCGCCCCGAAGGGGCGGCGGACTGTAGCCACGGGTGGAGCGATGCGCAGCATCGCGGAACCCGTGGATCGCGTCCCCCGGTAAACTCCGCCCCGGCAGGGGCGGAGGAACCGCCACGGACTGCGCTCACTGTAGTCCCGCACCATCGTGTTCACCGGCGTGACGCCCGCCAACCGCACGCTCCTTCAATTCACCCGCATCAAATCCCATCCCCGTGCAGCCCGCATTCCGTCTTCGTCTGCCCGTTCCACCGGCCCACGCGCGTGTAGTCCCCCGCCGACGCCCCCGCCACCGGCGCCGTGCAATGCGTGCAACCGACCGTGGGGTATCCCCGTTCGTGCAGTTCGTTGTACGGCACGTCGTGCGCCCGAATGTACTCCCAGATTCGCGGCCGGTCCCACTGCGCCAGCGGGTTCAATTTCAACAACTGATATTTCCAGTCCCATTCGACGACTTGAATGTTCGCCCGTGTCGCCGACTGTGACCGCCGCAACGCCGTGATCCACACGTCCGCGCCGGCCAACGCCCCCTTCATTGGCTCCACCTTGCGGATGCGGCAGCACAGGTTGGGGTCGCTCTTCCACAGTTCCGGCCCATACTGTTCGGCCTGTTGTTCCGGCGTCAACGTCGTCCCGCAATTAACGAATTCGAAATGCGGATAGCGTTCGATCATGCGGTCACGCAAGCGGTAGGTTTCCTCGAAAAAGAACATGGTGTCGATGTAGGCCACGGTCAGCGGTTTGCCGTGAACCGCGTACATGTCGATCAATGCACATCCTTCCATTCCGAACGACGTGGACATCACCATCCGTCGGTCGGCGAAACGATCCAGCGACCACGCGATCAACTCCTCCGTGGAGCTTTCCGCATCGACGTTTCGTTTCTGCGGCGGCGTCGCGATTTGCAATTCCACGGCACGCACTCCGAAAACGTATCTGGCGTCCCGCAGGGACGCGTTGAATGTAGCCCGGCACTTCAGTGCCGGGGTGACCCCTCGTCTTCGATTCCGCGAGTCCCGAAGGGACGGCTGAAACGCCGCGCGCTGGTGCGAGAATCCCGCCTGCCCTTCACGCCGCGCAGCGGTGTCAAGGGTCTCGCACCCAGAACGCGACCAAGGCGGGAGCGTTCTGCGCGGGAGTCCCATCCCGCGAATCCCTGCCCCAGCCGGCGCCGAGGAGGCTCCGCCGAATTCGCCAAACCTGAACCCATTCCGGGAACAAAAAAACCGCGGGATCCCGTCCCGCGGTTTTTGGCTTCTCCTGCATTTTCCAGCGCGGATGCGGCCGTACCGTCAGGACGATTCCCTCGACGGACAACAACAGATGCACGCGGTATCCACCCACCGCGCGACCTGACCCCCAAATCCCTGCCGCATCAACATGACCCCATCCTAACCACCGCCGGGACTGCTGTCAACAGGAATTTCACAGCCCCGACAAGCACGCCCCGCCACGGTTCCGGCGCGATGGTCCGGATCCCATCAGAGCCGCGGGCGCAAGCCCGCGGTCTTGGTCGTCCGGACACGAATGGTCTCGCGACTCGCCGCACCCATTTCAGAACCCCGGACGCAAGTCCCGGGCCAAACGGGAACCGGCCCGCGTCGCGCGCCGTTTGCCGACCCCGGTTCCGTGCGCCGCGCCGCCTGCATGGCGGGTTCAGATAATCACGCCCGGCCCGAACACCCGAGCGCGTCGGACCGTTGTCGAGCTCCCGCCGTCACCGAATCGGCCCGGAAACGTCCCTAAACCGCTCGTGGCACGATACGCACGTCGTTTCGATGTTCGTCAGCGTTGAACGAATCGCGGCGACGTCACGATTCGCCGCCGCCGTGCGCAATCGCTTCGCCTGGTCGGCCAGCGTCTCCACCTGCGCCTGAAACGCCCGCCGATCCGCCTCGTTCATCTCCACTCGCGCAACGGCCTCGGGAATTTGCGCGGCCGCCGCGGTCAGTTCATCCGCCGCGCCCACCACGTCATCCAACGCCGGATCGACGTCCTTTCCGATCTCCGCTTGTTCCGGCTGTATTTCCTGTGGCCACGACGTGGATCGCTGTCGTTCGAGGTCGGCCATGATCCGGCGTATCCGCGCGTCATGCACCCAATGACGCTCCGCCGGCGACGCGTCGTGCCCCATCATCGGCGGGCGAACGCAGCCGGATGCGACCGTGACGACGAGAATGACAACGAATCGAGCGACCATGATGAAACCCCCTGCGCGAAGTGGTGAATCGCCCGACACCCGGACACCAGTGACCCTTCGTGTCACAACGCCGACATCACCACCCCGCACGCCGCTCCGCGGTCCGATCCGGCAACCCTTCTGAAAATCCTGTAAATCTTGTAAATCCTGTCCCTACCCAACCGTTCCGTTTATTGCCGCCCGCTCCCAGACTACCGGATCGTCATCCGCGTCACCGTGAACTCCGCCGGCAACGCCACAGCCGTCACCGTCCCGTCCGCCCCATCGTCGTTCACCGCCCAGCCCGTCCAGTGTTCGATGATCGTCCCGTTCTGGTCCGACGCCACCAGCACGTCCGAACCCATCACGTCCAATCCGCCGATCCGCGGCCCCGGCTCGAACGCCAGGTTCGTAATCGGATCGTCGAGAAGCCCGTCGAACGCAATCGCCCCCGTCGCGGGCGTCGGCGTAAACACGCAGATGCGCGGCCCGCCGCCCGCCACCGAGCACGGGATGTACAACCGCGTCCCATCCGTTCCCAGATCCCCGCCCAGACCGGTGAGTTCCCCCGCGGACGCCGTCGGGTCCATGGTCCCGCCATTCCCGCCCAGCGGCGCGACGGTCTTGTCCCAGTACCGAATTCGGAAGTCGGCGGCGTTCAGCGCGTACAGGAACCCGTTGATTTCCGCCATTCCGATTAGACGTGGGTGTGACGACAACCCCTGAATGGCGCCCATCGACGTGATGTACCCCACCCCGCCGGGCGCCACGTTCGGGTTCATCCGGTGCAACTTCGGGTTGACCGCGGCGCACTCCGCGCTCCCGCCCGTGCACTCCTCCACCGAGACGTACAAGTGAGTGCCATCATACGCCACCAGCGGATTCGAAGACTGAATGGCACTGTCGCCGAATTCGCCGGAGATCCGGCGCGTCATCGAGAAGTTGCCCAGCCCCGGCAACAGCCGCACCGGCGCTCCGGTTACCGGATTCAGCTCGAGTATCGGCGGAAAACAATCCGTAACGGCGTTCTGAAACCGCTCCAGTTTGCAGAACAGATGATCATCGTCCCGGCCCCGCATCGTCGTCACGAACATCCGCGGCGCCCCCCCGGTCGGACCGGCCACGCCCGTCACCGGCGACATCACCGCAATGCCCACGGCGTACGCCGCCCCCGCGCCAGGTAGGTCAATCTCAAACCGTCCATGCCCCAGCGTCGTCCCCGCAACGCCCACGTCGAACGGCGCGTTCTCGCTGACCAGCATGTTTCCGCTTTCAACTCCCACCATCACCCGCGCCCCGTCCACCATCCCCGCTGGGAGAATCGACGACAGGTGCCCCGCCATTTCGTTCACCGTACCGTCGATATCCATCTGCGGATCCGCGGATTCCAACGAGTAATCCTGAACGTCGATCAGCCATCCCCGCGCGTCGAACATCGCCAGAAACGAGTGGACGCTGGGTTGCGTCGCCCGGTCGTATTCCACGACCGTCACCGAAACGACATCCCCCCCGTCCGCGTCGACCGCGTAGAAATCCACGTCGCCTTGATGGCCCCGGTAACGCCCATCGTGCAACGAATGCGGCTCGGCCGAGGGGGTCATCGTGGACAGCCGGTTCGCGATCTCGACCACGCACGCCGTGTCCACAGTATCATCCCCCGGCTCAACCGCCTCGCAGGGGTGGCCGTGGTCCTCCGCGCCAAGCGGATTGTTCGAAAAGAACAGGTTGACCCGATAGCACTGCAACGTCGCCGGCGGCATCAAATCGGGATCCGTGGTGCACCCCAGCAATCGTCCGCCCGGTTTATTCACCCGCCCCCCCAACACCGGCCGCAGGTCCGATTCCGACGTGCCCGGTACGCCCGTCCCGTGCGGAAAGTTCAAGAAGCTCGCCGGCCGCGGCAAATCCAGGAAAACGCAATTGGCGTCAAACAGACCTCGATCCGTGCCGAACAAGGCCAGGTAATAAACGCCGTCGCCACCCACGTTCGTACCCCTGACCGACGCGACCATGTTTGGCCCACCAGGATCGGATTCGAAATCCGAGTATCGTTGACCGTTGGTGCTCGTCGCCACGAGTTCCCCCGCCGAATCGTACAACGCCAGCGCCTGCCCAAACACCGTCGGATAACCCCCGGTATTGGCCGGCCGGACCAGCGCCGTCATCCGACGCGTATTCCCCCGCGAACCGTCCAACTGAAGGCGGTACAGGTCCAGGTCCTGCCCGATCGACGACCACGACCCGTCACCGATCGCCCCCCGCAGGATCGTGCATCCGGCGGTTTCCGGGTGACACAACGCTCCGTGGGCGTCGGCGTCGGCCATCGAATCGTCCGGCTCGTGTTTGCTCGCGTAGCACGTCGTCGCCCCGTCCGAATGGTCGTCCACCACGCAGTCCGGCCGCGTCGACAACACCTTCAACGTGTAGCTTCCCTCGTCACCCGGCTCGATCGCCGGCCCCGACGTCGGATCGTCCGCCGCGTAATCGGCCGTCAACGCCGTGCTAACCCCCACGTACAGCACCGGCGAATCGACAGGAACCTCGACCGTCGTGAACGCGTCCAGATTCCGCGGTGAAAAATCATCGCTCCGCGCGATCTCCGTAAACGCCGCGTCGTTCCTGAACACCCGCAAATACGGATCGACCAGCGGACCGGCCGACGCGCTCCTGCCCCCCTCCACCAGCACGCTTAACACATCCCCCGCCACCAACCCCTCGATCCGGTACAGGTCCACGTCCTGCAACGGGTCCGCCGGATCAGGAATGTCCTCCACACACTCCGCCGCCCCCGGAATTTCCAGCGAACAGACCTCGAACCGCGACCAGTCCGCTCCGTCCACAAACCCGTCCATCGTCCAGTCGTGTAGGCCGCACGCCCCGCTCGCCGGTCCGCCGTGGCAAACCTGGAAACACCCAAAATCCGTCAGGTCGATCCGCTCATCGCCGTTGCAATCGAAAAAATCCACCGGCTGAAACGTGTACGGCTGCCCATTGTCCCCCAGAAACCCCGTCCGCGTCTCCGCGGCGCTCGAGCACAACCCATTCGCCGGATTCGGCGCGTCCAGCGCGATCACGTCCGCGGTCGACGCCTCGTTATTGCCGTCCGCGTCTTCGTTGGACCCCCCGTACAACGTCATCGCGATCCCGAAATACGCCTCGTTCAGGCTGCACACATCGCCCCCCACGCACGGCCGGCGCAACCCCGTCCCCACCTCCACCGGCTGCCAGTTCGGGTTCGAACAGATGGTCGGCCACGCGCCGATGCACTGCGAAAACTCCGCATTGATGACGTGCAGCCCGTTCTCGTTCCCCTCGCCCCCGCTCGCCAGCGCCGGGCCGCATCTCGGCAACCCCCCGTTGCACAACGACGTCTCGCTCCCGAATCGCACCTCCACCCCCACCTTGCCCGCCGGCAACGTGAATCCCGTCCGACTCCCAATATCCTGAACCGCCGGATTAATCACCGCGACCCCCGTCTCCGCATCCACCACCGTGTACGTCCGGGCCGCGTAGTCCACCGTCACCCGCATCATCCGCGGCCCGCCGGTCGTCGCATCGCAATAGGCCGGAATCCCGCTCAACGCGCCCGCCCCCGTCGTGCGGAAAAGCGCCCCGGTGATAATCGTCCCGAGATGTCCCGAATCGGTTCCCGCGTAGAATTGAAAACTGGCCAGCGTGTTGGTCACCGCCCCCGGCCCGCAGTTCACCACGTACAGATCGAATCCGGTCACCACCCCGCCGGCGGTCGTGAACCAGTCCCGCAACGACAACGCCGGGAACGGGTTCACCGCCCCCCCCACCGGATACCACTGCACCTCGGGCGTGCAGATCGTCGAATTGTCATACAACTGCGGCCGGTCGATGAACCCCCCCGTCATCGAACCCGCCGCGAGCACCGCGAAGTCAGCCGCGGCGTTCCGCCCCTACCGGGGCGGAGGACTGTAGCCACGGGTGGAGCGATGAGCAGCATCGCGCAACTCGTGGACCCCATTCCCAACGAGTTCCCGCCCCGACTGGGGCGGAGGAACCGTGCCCGCCGACGCTGACCCCGTTTCCGGATGTGACCGCGAACTGAAATCAACTCCGATTTGGACGCCCCCCGCC
>JABFSN010000135.1 GCA_013140575.1 Phycisphaerales bacterium
GCCCCCCGCTGATCGACGAATCCAAAAAATCTGTAGCGCGCTGCCGGAGTTATTTAGGTGACGCGAGGGAGACGTCGCCACCGTCCGGCCTCGACCGTTGCGAAACCCCATCGCCCGGTCACAATGCCCGCAACGCACGGTGGTCGTTTTCGAAAGGACCGCGAATGAAGGCGTCGGACCTGCTCGTCAAATGCCTGGAGGCCGAGGGCGTCGAGTACATCTTCGGCCTGCCCGGCGAGGAGAACGCCGATGTCATGATGTCGCTCCGCGATTCGTCCATCCCCTTCATCCTGTGCCGCCACGAGCAGGCCGCCGCGTTCATGGCCGACGCCTACGGCCGGCTTACTGGCAAGGCCGCGGTCTGTCTGGCCACGCTCGGCCCGGGGGCGACCAACCTGGTCACCGGTGTGGCCGACGCCAACATGGACCGCTCGCCGATGGTGGTGCTGACCGGTCAGGCCGACACCCGCCGCATGCACAAGGAATCGCATCAGGCCATGGACGTCATCGCCATGTTCCGCCCCATCACCAAATGGGCGGCCACCATCGCCCATCCCAACAACATTCCGGAAGTCGTACGCAAGGCGTTCAAGATCGCCGAGCATGAAAAACCCGGGGCGTGTTTGATCGAGCTTCCCGAAGACCTGGCCCACGCCGACGCCACCACCACGCCCATTCCGCCCCTGCGTCTGCGGCGTCCCGCGCCCGATCACAAGGCCGTCGCCCGCGCCGTCGAGGTCATTCGCGGCGCGAAGAACCCGGTGATACTGGCCGGCAACGGGGCGGTGCGCAAGCGTTCGAGCGCGCAACTGTGCGCGTTCGCGAAGAAGATGGGCATCGGCGTCATAAACACGTTCATGGGCAAGGGGGCGGTTCCGCGATCGTCGCCCCATTGTCTGTTTACGGTCGGTTTGCAGGCCCGGGATCATGTCCTGACCGCGCTGGAAGAGGCCGACGTGGTGATTACCGTAGGTTATGATCTGGTCGAATATCACCCCAGCCTGTGGAACAAGACCGGCAGCCGGCAGATCGTGCACATTGATTTCCTGCCGGCCGAGGTCGACGAGAATTACCGTATTGAAGTGGAGTTGACCTGCGACATCGCCAATGCGCTGTGGGCATTGAATGACGCATTCTCGGATATTGAAGAGCCAATGCACGACATCGGCCGTCATGCCCGCGTCCGCGAGAAGATGCTGGCCGATTTTGCTGAATACAAGGACGACAAGACCGACGGGAAGATAAAGCCGCAGAAGGCCATGTGGGACGTTCGCGCAGCGATGGGGTCGAGCGATATCCTGCTGTCCGATGTCGGCGCCCACAAGATGTGGATCGCCCGTTATTATCAATGCGACGAGCCGAATACCTGTCTGATTTCCAATGGCTTTTGTTCCATGGGATTCGCGTTGCCCGGCGCCATCGCCGCCAAGATGATCTATCCCGATCGGCGCGTGCTGGCGATCTGCGGCGACGCCGGCGTGTTGATGAACATTCAAGATTTCGAGACGGCTGTCCGCTACAAATCAAACATCGTCTGCCTGATCTGGGAAGACCGCGCCTATGGTCTGATCGAATGGAAACAGGAAAACCAGTTCAAGACGCACTGCGACCTGTCGTTCACCAATCCCGATTTCGTCAAGCTGGCCGAAGCGTTCGGCGGCGCTGGTTTTCGCGTTAAGCGTTCGGTGGATTTGCGTGACACGCTGGAGAGGGCCTTTAATTGCGGAAAACCGGCGCTCATCACCATGGACGTGGACTATCAGGAAAACATCCGGCTATCGGAACGACTGGGTCAGATCAAATGCACTATTTGAGCCGTCCGAATGAACCGGTGCCGGCGTATGGCACTTTCCGGGCCGCGACCGTCAGGTCAATAGCTTGCAAACCGCCTCCATCGTATTCCAACTCCGCGTGGTGGCCGGGGTGTGGAAATGTTTTTCGACGACTTCGTTGGGATAGATCAGCGTGCCGGTCTGCCGGCGGTGGAGGCTCAATGCGTACCGGCCGGTGACGGCGACGACGTGGACCTGCCAGTCGTCGTTGTCGGGTTGACGCACGGGCAAGTCGCGCGACGTGCGCGGGCGCTTGGCCAGCACGGTGACGAACGGTTTCGCGTCGTCGCCGGCCTTTAGTTTCTCAAACGGATTGTCCCCGACCAACCGGACGATCTCCCGACCCGGGCAGATCATCACCTCGGGGTCAAACGGCAGACGCCGCAGAATTTCGGCCTTCAACGCGGCCGCCGCGATTGAAGCGCGGACCACGAACGTCCCGGCCGCCCCGATGTTGACCACGTCCCATTCGTTCAGCGCGCGGCACAACTCGGCGGGCTTGAACGTCTTGCGTCCGCCGACATTGACCCCGCGCAGAAACACCACCGATGCCATCGATTCACCGCGCTCCGATCAACCGTCCCAATCGTGGTCATGCGAAACGGTAGGGCGGGTTTCACCCGCCGCAACCCCGACCTACGTGTCGTGCCACGGGCCGCAGCCGAGAACCGCGCGTCGATCTGGAATCAGAACCCGCCACGCGAGTGGCGGGCCGCATGGAACCGACGTCCACACGTGGCTCCGTCGTGACCCGGTTCTGATTCTGCCCCGGACTTGCGTCCGGGGTTCTGACCACGACCGCACGCTCGGATGCGGCAATTCGATGCAGGCATTTTCCGCGGCAACTTCGTTGCACTTCTCGTGGCACGGGCATCCTGCCCGTGAAATCATTGGCTGGAAGTCCATGCCACTACCTGGCACCGAGCAATCACCCCTTCGGACCGAAGACGGACAGCAGGTGCCCGTCGGGGTCGCGAAAATTCGCGACCCATTCCGTGGGGGTGGCCTGTTTGGGTTCGCCGAGGAATTGGATGCCGCGGGAAGTCAGCGCACGGTAGGATGCCTGTACGCTATCGACGCCGAACACCACTTCCATGGCCCCGGCCTGCGGCGTGGCCATTTTGCCGACTTCGGTGCTCAGCCCGACGATGACGCCCTGCGCGTCGAGAAACGCCAGCGAGCGATTGGCGTCGCTGTGCCGCCATTGCAGCGGCAGCCCCAGCTTCTCGTGATAGAACGCCAGCGAGCGGTCCAGATCGGTCACGCCGATCATCACCGCGGCCAGCTTCCCGATTCCCGGATTCGTTCCCGGGCGGCCCGTCTGCTCCTGCATGTTTGATCTTCCCGCTCGTTCCCGCGGCGCTCCGCGGCGCGACGCTTGGCCGAAGAGTCTCCACAGGTGAATCCCGCACTACCGACCGCATAAACACGAACTGAAAGCCCGTGCCACGACGACCGCGGATGGTGCGGTGCATCTGATGACGCGATTCACGCACTCTTTTTCTTGCGGCGGCGCACTTCGGCAACACCGCCGAACAGGTCGCTTTGCCCATCGACGGACGCGCGATCGGACCCATCGAGTGGTTTGGTTCGAGCAAGCCGTTGCGCTCGGCCATTGCGGGTGGTCGGCGCGCTGCGGGCGGCGTTTTCGGGTCCGTCAAGCGGATCGCCGATGGCTATCGAACCAAGCCGTTTGCGAATGTTGGCAACATAGTCTTTCGATAGCTCAAATCCGACGTAGCGCCGATCGAGCTTCTTCGCCGTCGCCAACGTCGTGCCGCTACCTCCGAAGGGATCGAGAACGGTCTCGCCGATGTTGGAACACGCGCGGATGATCCGACCGAGCAATTGCTCGGGCATCTGGCAGCCGTGGAACCCGGCGCGTTCCTTGAACGTGCCGGCCACGCGGGAGAAGAACCACGTGTCGCCGTGCGTGGGAAATCGTTCGGGGATGTCCTGCGGGCGGAGGATGAAGCCGTCGCGCGTCGCCACCTCGGCCGGAAAAACGGGCGTCATCATCCATGTGTCGTCGGGGACGCGACCGGCGGGATCGGCCCGTTTGTCGCCGTAGACCAGTTCCCGCGCCGACGGCACGCGCACGTCGAGCGAATTAAATGTGAAATCCTTCGCGTCCTTCACGAATTGGAACAGGTGGGCGTGGCTGCGCGTGAACTTGTGCTTGCAATGGACGCCGAACGTGTAATACCAGATGACCCAGCTTCGGCAGTGCAGCCCCAACTCGCGCGTGCACAACACTTTCAACTCGGCCGCGAACTCGTCGCCGATGGCCAGCCAGAACGTGCCGTTCGGTTTCAGCACGCGAACGACGCCCGCGATCCACTCGCGCGACCAGTTCAGGTAATCGTCGGCCTCGCGTTTGTCGTCGTAGGCGTCGTAATCGTATCCGATGTTGAACGGCGGATCGGCAAACACCAGATCGACCGACCCGGCCGGCAGGCGGTTCATTCCGGCGATGCAATCGGCGATGTGGATGACGTCCAACTCAGGTAGCATGGCGATACTCCTTCCCGCGCAATGGCGCGGAGCCACGTTCGTTTCGGCTCGCCTCCCTACCGAAATCGTAACATCCATGGCGAACCGTTTCATCTCCTGCCGCGCGGAATGATTTCACAGCCACAACGGCGCGACTCGCCTGGCGTGGACGGGATCAAACTCGAGTTCCTGGGCCGGGCCGTCCGAAACGACACCGATCAGTCATTTCTCGAACAAACGGAACGACACGATCCGGAGCGCCCCAGACTCAAGGGCGTAAGGATGGTCCGACGCCGGGTCAAATGTCGATCTTGCTCTTGTTTGCCTTAATGAAAGAGAAAAGCCGGTCCTCGATGGATTCGCGGCACTCGAAGTAGCGTCCGTCGCATTCGCCGAGAACTTTGTCCCGAATGTCGTCGTCATCGTCAATGACTCGCTGGATCGCTCCAACCGAAAGAGCCGGCACGCGCAGGGCGCTAATGGCGCTTTCGGTGATTGCGGCGACGCTCGGACATCCAATCCTACGCAAGGCGCCAACGATGATAGGTGCGAATTCCACTGATGAGTTCACGAAGAATTGAAGGTAGCCGCCGTTATTCACTTCGCGCTCCAGGGCCTCGACCGCCAACACGGTCTGTTCCTCGATGGTCAGGCTCTCGCTGCCCTCCCGTGCTGCTTTCTGGGCAATGGCCTGCTCAAAAGCGAGGACCAGCGAGTCAATTCGGTGCGTCTCCTCAAGTGCGAGCAACTGCCCGACCGTTTCACCCGAAAAGCCGTCCAGAAAGATAAGTTTCACGATGTCGGTCTCCGCCGGCGCCGAATCGCTCGAACCTCGTCCACGATGGGATCGTCGGTGCGGTGGGCGTCGGCGCCCCAGCTTTCCACGACGCGGGCCGCGGCCTCAGGCGTCGCGGCCGCAAACACCCCGCGGCGCATCTCGTACTCCCGATCGACCTCCGCGAGCTGCTCGCACAACCGGTTGATGTCGTGCCCGGCCGCTTCAACGACGCCCCGGCGGATGCGCCGAACCTCGTCGATCAGCGAATCGGGGGGCTTACTATCTGCCGAATCCTCTGCGGTGTACATGGCGGGCGGGCTCCGTCAATCAGCCAGAAAAGTTGGTGCTATCGCGATCATGCCATGCTTGGCTCATAGGAGAAATCGAGCCGTCCGGTATGCTGCATCGCGTGTTCGACGGTCAGCGAAACGACCTTGCCGTCATCGTCGATGTCGAGCAGGACGTTTTCGTTCAAATCCTTGGTTTCCGACGCCGCGCGATCGCTAAGCTGAATAAACAGCGTATCCGTGTCGACGAAATATCGTACTTTCATTCTCGCAATTCCCGAAAACCGCGGTCGAAGAAGGCGTTATGGACGGTTTCACCATCCTCCAACAACACGACGCGAAGATACCTACCACCCGCATCGTCAATCCTGCCCCATTTCCTGATTCTACCATCCGACTGCGTTTCCATCACTACCGGATTTCGCACAACATGTTCGATCCATGAATCCGGGATGTCCGTCCGATCGGGCAGCCGGCGGCGGGATTCGAAGTAGGTCGTGGTTTTCATCGGGCCATTGACCGCCGATACGAGGTCAGAATTCGCCTTTCCGAAGGCTTGCGATGCGTCGATACGTCGCCCTCATTCGTACCGCAGCGCTTCCACCGGGTCGAGGTTGTACGCCCGGATGGCCGGGTAGATGCCGCTGACGATGCCCACGCCGGCGGCCATGAACAGGGCGAGCAGGACGGCGGACGGCGGCGTGAAGGTGTGCAAAATGCGGGTCCACTGTTCCAGCAGGTCGGCGAAGGCGGCCCCCACCACCACGCCCACGATCCCGCCGATGCAACTGATGACCATGGCCTCCAGCAGGAACTGCGTCAGAATGTCGCGGCGGCGGGCGCCCACCGCGATGCGCACGCCGATCTCGCGGGTGCGCTCGGTGACCGAGACGAGCATGATGTTCATGATGCCGATGGCGCCCACCACGAGCGAAATGCCCGCGATGCTGTACAACACGATCTCGAATATCTGGGTGAAGTCGGCCACCTGCTCCTTGGCCTGCTCCCGCGTGAACACCTGAAAATCGTCGGGCGTGCCGGCGCGGATGCGGTGCTCGGCCCGCAACGACCGTTTGGCCTGCAGAATGGCCGCGTCGAGCAATTCCTGGTCCTTGGCCTGGGCCGTGATCATGGTGACGAACTTGACGCCGAACAGCTTCTTCAAACCCGTGCTCAACGGGATAATGACCTGCGAATCGACCTGGCGGAAACCCAGAAACCCCTTCTTCTCCATGACCCCGATCACCGTGAACCCCTGACCGTCGATCTTCACCCGCTTGCCGACGGCAGACAAATTGCCGAACAAATCCCCGGCGATCTCGTAACCCAGCACGCAGTACTTGCGTTCGGCCCGGTCGTCCTCGCGGGTGATGAACCGCCCCTCGGCCGGCTGATAGTCGTTCATGGACGAGTAGGCCTCGGTGGTGGCCAACAACTGCGTCTGCTTGTTCTTCTGCAAGTGCTTGACCTGGGCGATGTTCTGGAATTCCGGGGCGGCCGCGATGATCAACGGGCAACTCGCTATTAGCGCGTCGGCGTCCTCGGGCTTGAGCGCGTCGAACGACACATGCCGGGCCTGACGCCGGCCGCTGCCCGTGGCGATAATCATCTGATCGGCGCCCATGGATTCGAACCGCTCGGCGATTTCCTTCTGCGCGCCCGACAAAATGGACATGGCCGACACGACCGCCGACACGCCGATGATGACGCCCAGCATGGCCAGCAGCGACCGCATCAGGTTGGTCTGCAACCCGCGCAGGGACATCATGACGATGCGGAAGAAAAACATTGATTCAGCCTACACCGTCCGGCGGTCTCGCAACCGGTTCCAAGGGGAATCTATCCACAGATTACACAGATTAACACAGATTGGGAATAACGAGGATAGCGCATTCGAGAACCGGTCGTAGTCGCGGTGGGCGGTGCCCACCCTACAAATACAACTGTTCGATCCTTATCTCTTTCTTCAATCTGTGTTAATCTGTGTAATCTGTGTAATCTGTGGATCAATTCTTCTTGTTCTTGATTCCCGCGGCGCTGCTCGTCAGAACGTGCCCCTCGAAATGGGCCGCGCCCAGCACGGCGCTCTGCAACAGTTCCGTCCGCAAGGCGTCCGTCACCGGCGCGTCCGCGTCGATCCGGCCGTCGGCCATGTGAATCAACCGCCGCGCCCGGGCGGCCACGCTCATTTCATGAGTGACGAGAATGATCGTCGTGCCGGCCGCGTTCAGCCGGTCGAAAATGTCCAGGATCTGTTCACCCGTGCGCGAATCGAGATTCCCCGTGGGCTCGTCGGCCAGCACGATGGACGGCTCGTTGACGATCGCCCGGGCGATGGCCACGCGCTGCCGCTCGCCGCCCGAAATTTCGCTCGGTTTGTGGTTCCAGCGGTGTTTCAACCCGACGATTTCCAGGGCTTTCATCGCCCGGTCGCGGGTTCGGCGCTCCCGCGCGTAGATCAACGGGATGGCCACGTTGTCGATGGCTTTGGTGCGATTGATCAGGTTAAACGTCTGAAACACGAACCCGATGTTCTTGTTGCGGATGCGGGCTTGTTCCGCATCGGTCATGCGCGTGACCAGCTGCCCGTTCAGTTCGTACGTGCCGGCCGTTGGTCGATCGAGGCAGCCCAGCAGGTGCATGAACGTGCTCTTCCCGCTGCCCGATTGACCGGTGATGCTGACGTACTCCCCGGCTTCTATGTCCAGATCGACGCCGGACAGGGCATGCACGGTCGCGTCGCCCATGCGATAGACGCGGGTCATTCCGCGCACGCGAATCATGGATCGGCCGGCGGGCGATGCGACGATGTTGGGTGCCGAAACAGGCAAACCCGTGGGATCGTCGGCTTTTGGCACAGTCACGGGAGGTCCGTCGTTTCGGGGCGATGCCGACGTGGAGCCATCCGCGCGAAGCGGCATCATCGCGGAGTTCGTCCGCATGGCCTCATTCGCCGTCTTTCGCACGATCGCGCCCCAGTTTCTTCGGCAACGTGGTGTAGACCTTCATCCCCTCGCTTAATCCCTCGGTCACTTCCGCGTACATTCCGTTGTCCACGCCGAACCGGCAACGTATGAACTTGTATTCGTCTTCGTCGGGTTGCGGTTTCTCAACCGGCACATACACCCCCATCTCCTCGAACTCGTCCAAATGGATGGCCTCGTGCGGCACCAGCAGCACGTTCAACGCCGACTGGGCCGTGAACTCCACGTCGGCCAACATGCCGGTCAGCAGCTTGTCGCTGTTCGCGCTGGTCAGAAGGATATCCACCTGATACGTCACCACGCGGTTAATCGTGCTGTTCGGTTCGGGATGAATGCGTTCGATGATGCCCGTGAATTCCTCGCCGTGAAATGCGTCCACCCGAATCGTCACCGGCGTCTGTTCGGCGATGGGGATGGGATGCTCGCTCGGGCGGTTGTAACCCGGTTTGGCCCAGTCCGCCGCCAGATTGCGGACCTCGCCCACGTCGGCCTCGTCCACCTCGGCACGCACGTAGCGCTTCGCCACGTCGGCTACCACGACCAGCACCGTTCCGCCGGTAAACGTCGTCGCCCCGCCCTGTATCACCGCCCCCACCTGCGTCTCGATCGACACCACCATGCCGTCCACCGGCGAATAAATCTCCGTTTCCGACAGCCGCTCCCTGGCGTCGCCCAGCGACGCCAACCCCTGGTGATGAATCGCCTCCTGAAGCACGATCTCTTGCCGCGTGGACTTGATCTGCGTGTCGATATCGTTCACGTCCAGCACGGCCGAGGCCAGGCGGGCTTTCAATTCTTCATGATTCGATCGAAAGCGCAACAGTTCCTCGGTCGACGTTCGACCCTCGGCGGCAAGGGCTTCGGTCTTGTCCCGCAGGAACTTCGTGTACTCCAGTTGCGGCGTCAATTGATCGACCAGCGATTGGGCCTTGTCCTTGCCGATGGTCTGCAGGCGTTCCAGCTTGATTCGCGACATCTCCAGCGTGGCCGCCCCGCGTTCGACCTCGGCTTCGGCGCGACCCACCGAGCGCTGCTCCTGATCGCGGTCCAGCCGGACCAGCAAATCCCCCTTTTTCACCACCTCGCCCGGCTCGTACAGAATCTCGATGACCTCGCCGCTGGCTTTGGATTTGATGGGGTAGCGATTGGCCGGACCCACCGGTCCCGACGCGGAAATCGGCACGGTCACGTCGCCGCGGATGACCTCCTTGGTCTCGCCGCGCAGCGATTCAAACGTCAACACCTGCGTGTTCCGCGCCGCGTTGTACCCCAGGCCGATCACGCCCAGCGCCAAAATGACCAGAATCGCGTTTTTCATTGGACGCTCGCTTCGGTGATTCGCACGATCGCGGCATCGGCACGACGTTCGTGGCATGGGCTTCCAGCCCATGATCTGTCGCATGGCCGTCCCGGCCATGTTTTCACGGGCAGGATGGCCGTGCCACGCGGCGGCACCCGCATTATCGCGTCGCCGTCACCGACGGCGGCTCGTACGGCAGTCCAAAACAATCCGCGACCGCCCGATGCGTCACCCGTCCGCGCTCCATGTTGATGCCGTTGGCCAGACCGGGATCGGCCTTCGCCGCCGCCTGATAGCCCATGTCGGCCAATTGCAACACATAGGGCAACGTCGCATTGGTCAACGCGAAGGTTGACGTCCGTCCGACGGCCCCCGGCATGTTGGTGACGCCGTAATGGACCACGTCATCGACGATGTAGGTCGGATCCTCGTGCGTCGTCGGGCGAATCGTCTCGCAACAGCCGCCCTGATCCACGCCCACGTCCACGATCACCGCATTCCGCGGCATCATCGCCAGGTGCTCGCGCGTGATCAGCACCGGGCACCGCGCCCCGGGAATCAACACCGCCCCCACCACCAGATCGGCCGTCCGCAAGTGCCGCGCGATCGTGTGTCGATCGCTGTACACCGTGTGTACGTTCGCGGGCATCACATCATCCAGATAGCGCAGCCGATCCGTATTCACATCCATGATGATGACACTGGCGCCCAGACCCGCCGCCACCTTGGCCGCGTTCGTTCCCACTACGCCGCCGCCCAGAATCAATACGTTCGCCGGCTCGACGCCCGGCACGCCGCCCAGCAAAATGCCGCGGCCCATCATCGGCCGCTCCAGATACTTCGCACCCTCCTGAATGCTCATCTTGCCCGCGACTTCGCTCATCGGCGTCAGCAGCGGCAACCGCCCCGCCCGGTCGGTGATGGTTTCATACGCCACCGCCACGGACTTCGTCTTCAGCAAGGCCATCGTGAGCGCCCGGTCGGCCGCGAAATGAAAATACGTGAACACCACCTGCCCGTCGCGCAACAGCGGCCATTCCTCCGCCAGCGGCTCCTTGACCTTCACGATCATGTCCGCCCGGGCGTAGATGTCCTCGCGACGGTCGACAATCTCAGCGCCCACCGACGCATACCCGTCGTCGTCGATGCCCGAACCCTCGCCCGCGTGCGTCTCCACCAGCACCCGGTGCTTGCGGCGGATCAGCTCCTCCGCCCCCACCGGGCGCAACCCCACGCGGTATTCATGCGTTTTTATCTCTTTCGGCACACCAACGATCATGGATGTCCCTTCCGTTCAACCGCATCGCGGTTCGCCGATTCGATTCGGGTGCCGCCGGCGAACCACGGTTACTATAGTGACGCCGCTTCCCGTCGGCAAACACGGACTCCGTGTACTTGTTCAAGCTGTTTGAATCTTTTCCGAGCCGCGACCGTAAGGGAGCGGACGCACAGGACCGGCGTTGGCGTACACGAATCCGGCAATGATCGGTTGAAAAAACGGGAATATCTGCACTACGATCCGGTGCGTCGGCGGCGCGGCTGCACAATCGTCTCTTCGTGCGCGAGCGTATCGGCTGCGTAGCAAAGCGCCGCCTGGATATCCAACCGCTTCAGCCGCGGGTAGGCTTCCAGCACATCCGCCTCCGTTGCCCCCTCGCCTAACTTGCGTAGAATCAGCTCCACCGGCACGCGCGTGCCCCGAATCACCGGCTTCCCCAACATCACCTTGGGGTTGATTTCGATTCTATGCGTCAACGGCATGGCATCATCCTCCAAACCGATCGATGCGACGGGCGCCAGACTACGCCCGGATTCGATCACACGCAAAACCGATCCGACGCGAACGCGCCGCGGCACGAGCGACATTCGCCTACCCATCCAACCGGCCGATCTGTTCCTTCAACCGTTCCCGGGCGTCGCGAAACGCCGTGTGATACGTCACGGCCGCGTAGTCCGGATAGGTCCACGGCAGCGCCCGCCAATCGCCCTCCTGAAACCGCAACGTCACCTCCGCATAGATGCCCGCCTGCAAGTAAATTCGATGGGCGTGATCTTTCGTCGATGCCAGCACCAGCTTCGACAGCGTGATGTAACCCGGGTCGATGTTCACCGGCCGCATCGTCGCCGGCCGACCGTGCTCCTCGGCGATTTGTCGTTCGATGTCGTTGGTCAGCCGTTTGATCTCCGCCAGCCTTTCGACCGAAATCGGCTCGGCAAAAAACAGGAACTGGCGATAAACCGCCGGTCCCAGTTCGACCTCGTAGTAATCTGTGTTCGTAAACGGCCAGATCGCAGATTCGAAATCGACCTCGCCGAAATGGAACTCCAACCGTCGCCGCGCGTGTACGAACAGATCGGTGTCGCCGGCCAACAGCCCCACCAGCAATTTCGCCCGCTTCGGCGGTCGAATCGCGCCCATGCGTCCATTCTAGCACCGCGCGTCCGATATCGTGCCACGGGCGTCCCGCCCATGATCGCTCGGGTGGCATGGCCCACGCTTGCGTGGCCATGCCGAACGCACAAGAACATTCGCACACTGTTCCGACCTCCCCGTGAAGTAAACGTCTCGCCCCTGTCCCCACGGGCAGGATGCCCGTGCCACAATCGACCGCACGCGCTCCATTGGACAACGCCGCAGGCGCGGGTGCCCCACCCCATTCCTGGGGTGGGGGACTGACGCACGCCGAACAAGTTCCGACCGCCTCGTTCATCCAGACACGGGCAGCACCCCGTGCCGCAAACGCCCCACCGTCCGTTGGACAACCCCGCCCGTCCCCTCGTATCATGCCGCTTGCGCGTAATGGACAATCCGAGACCCGGCCTGTCGAACCGACCGCCATGAAAGGGCCAACACCATGATCAACGCCGTACTCGACCACATCAAAAGCCGCGAGACCGAATCGCTCGCCCGCATGAAAGCCTTCCTGCGCATCCCCAGCATCTCCACCGACCCCGATCGCAAGGAGGACGTCCGCAAAGCCGCCCATTGGGTGCTCGAATTGTTCAACGGCTGCGGCATCCAGGCCGAACTGGTCGAAACGCCGGGTCACCCGGCCGTGCTCGCCGACACCGGCCCCGCCAAGGGCGACGGCCCGACCATCCTGGTCTACGGACATTACGACGTGCAGCCCGTCGGCGAACGCTCCCTGTGGCGCACCGAGCCGTTCGACCCCACCGAGGTCGACGGGGCCATCTTCGCCCGCGGCTCCGCCGACGACAAGGGTCAGGTCATCACCCACATGCTCGCGGCCGAGGCTTGGAAAAAAGCGGCCGGCGGTCTGCCCATCCGCGTCAAGTTCCTGATCGAGGGCGAGGAGGAAATCGGCTCGCCCAACCTCCGCACGGTCATCGAGTCCCGCAAGGACGCGCTCAAGTGCGACTACGTCGTCCTGTCCGACACGTCCAAACTAAACTGGGACATCCCGGCCATCACCTACGGCACCAAGGGTCTGATCTACAAGCAGATCGACATCACCGGCCCCAAGCAGGACCTGCACAGCGGTGCGTTCGGCGGAACGGTCACCAACCCGGGCAATGCGCTGGCCCGCATCATCGCCTCCATGCACGATTCTAAAAACCGCGTGGCCATCCCCGGCTTCTACGACACCGTCCGCGCCCTGCCCGACGCCGAACGCAAGGCACTGGCCGCGCTGCCCTACAGCGAGGCCGACTATCTGAAAATGGTGGGCAGCCCGTCACTCCACGGCGAGGACGGCTACACCACCAACGAGCGCCGCTGGGTCCGCCCCACCGTCGACGTCAACGGCGTCTTCGGCGGATTCATGGCCGAGGGGCAGTCCACCATCATTCCCAAGCAGGTCGGCGCCAAGGTCTCCATGCGCCTGGTGCCCGATCAGGACCCCGAAACCCTCGGCCGCCTCTTCGACGAACACGTCCAACGCGTCGCCCCCCCCGGCGTGAACGTCAAGGTCCGCACCCTCGCCTCCGCCGGCCCGTACGTCTGCCCGCTCGATCTGCCCGGCCTCGTCGCCGCCAAAGCCGCCATCCAGGACGGCTACGGCAAACCGCCGGTTCTGATGCGCGAAGGCGGCACGCTCCCCATTCTGCCCATGTTCAAAAAACTGCTGGGCGCCGAGTCCATCATGATCGGCTTCTCCGTCCCCGATTGTAATCTGCACGGCCCCAACGAGTTCTTCCACATCGACGACTTCTACAAAGGCATCCGCACCTGCGCCTGGCTGGTGCATCATTTGGCGAAACCCCGATAATGCCGCGTGCAGTCGCGAACGCGTCCCAATTCCCCCTCTCCCCTTTGGGGGAGAGGGCAGGGTGAGGGGGTTTCGAATACCTGTGCTGATTCGTACATGATGGTCCATGTTCCGATGATCCTCAGCGAACACGAAAAGCAACGCATCAAGACCGAAATCGCGGACCGTTTGCGCGCCGAGCCCGAGGTCCGCAAGGTGGTGGTGTTTGGTTCTTTCCTTACCAGCGGCGAACCGCGCGATCTGGATGTGGCCGTCTTTCAGGACAGCGACGAGACCTACCTTCCTTTGGCCCTGAAGTACCGGCGTCTGCTGCGTCGAGTCGGCGGCCGAATGGCCCTCGACGTATTCCCGCTCCGCGCGGCCGCCCCCGGCGGCCGATTCGTCCGAGAGGAGATTCTCCGCGGCGAGGTCGTCTATGAGCGCTAGGCATGTAGGTCGGGTCATCGACCCGACATCCGCTCAACCGGGCTGTACGTGTCGTGTGGAAAAGGCGTCGCGTCGATGACCCGACCTACGATACTCAAGCCTGCCCACGGCAGGCGACTCATAAGCCCCGGCAGGGGCGATGGTGGTCAGCCCACGGCGGGAGCCGTGGGATTCCCCCAACAGCGTTTTCTCATAAAGCCCCGGCAGGGGCGATCGATTAAACATCGTTTGGTCCTCCTCCGCGCCGACGGGTGGCATGCTCTCGCGGTACTCCGCGTGAGCATGCGTTCGGGCGGCGGACGCGAATCCAACTGCGTTGCTGCCCCGGTAGGATACCGTCATATGCCTCTCCGACGGACGTGTCCGCAAACGGCATCGTAGCTCCGACGACGCGACGGACGCCCACGTGCCGACGTTCACGTGCTTCCGCCGCCGGCCGTTTCTCAGCCGCGAGCGACCCTGCCTGTGGCTGGTCAATGCATTGGACCGCGCCCGGAAGCGATACGTACTCGACGATTGGGCATATGTGTTCATGCCCAACCACGTGCACCTGATCCTGGGGCCACGGAATGGATGGCATGCTCAGGCGGATGGAAAGCATGCTCCCGCGGTGTACCGCGCGAGCATGCCACCCGCCTACGCGTCAGCTTCCTTTTCCACCAATCGTCTTGTTGAGGACTTCGACAATGTTACTGGTCGCGGTTTCTTGTTCCGGGCCGAGGTAGCCCGTCACTGACGGGGAAAAGACGCATCGCGTTGCTTCGAGCAGAACCGCATTTCTCGTTTCCTTCTCGTCCTTACCTGCGGCCTCGACAAAAGTCTGGAACGTCACAAGTGCACTCTGGCGGTGGCTGTTCACAACGTAAAGGTGTCGGTGCGAACGATAGTTCCTCGACGCCCAGATAGAAGCGGACAGCGAAACGGATAGGATGAATACTTTGGTGATAACACGCTGTACGGCATCCGCGTCAGCAATGCTTCCAAGGGGCGGGAGCAAGGTAATGAACAGCCAAGCCAACACGACTGTCGATCCGACCAGAATCGCCGCGACGAAAAGCCACACTATGCCCCACCTTCGGTGCGATGTCGCGGCTTTCTCGAATTCCCTCGAGAATCGGGTTACCCCCAAAGCAGCGGACGCATTTTGCATGCTCGCCAGCATCGTTTTGGCCTCAACAAGTCGCGCCGCAAGCTCCTCCCCCGTTTGGCGTGCGCGCTGCTGAGATTCGCGGAGAATACTCTCGTTTTCCGCAAGCCGAGCACGAATGTCGGCGCTTTCGAGCGACAGAAACGAGCCTACCGAGTTCCAACGGTCCATGAGCTTGTCATGAAGGTCACGAAGTTCATTCAGGAGCTTATCGCGTCGCTGGTGCGGCTGTTCTCCGCCTTCGAGCTTGAAGTCCAGGATTTCCTTGAACTTGCGCGCCATGGCATTTATTGATCTTCGCCTTCATAATAGAACGGTCTACAGTTTGAGTTTGGTTGTATGAATGAACGATCGGAGTAGAGGTTCGCTGGACCGCATTTCGACCAGGGACGCGATGAGTTCGTCGGCCAAG
>JABFSN010000157.1 GCA_013140575.1 Phycisphaerales bacterium
CCGCCGACGTCGGCAGCAACGGCTGATCGCCCGACTGCCCCTGCTGCCCCCCCTGCTGCTGTTGCTGCTTCATCTCCTCCAGCTTCTTCTCGATCGCCTCCACCATGTCCTGCAACGTCGCCACGATCTCCTCTTCCATCGTCTGCGTCAGCAGTCCCACGTTCATCTCCCCCAGCCGCGCCGACACCGCCCGCATATCGTCGGCCACGTTCTCCAGTACCGTCGGAAACACCACCGTTGTCCCTTCCTCCTCCAAAATGTTCAACGCCGTGGACACCTCCCCCGCCAGCGTCATTTGATCGACCGACAGTTCCGCCGCCCGCAACTCCTCAGGCCGGCGAAACCGCTCCCGCCCGATCGTGTCCAGCGCCGTCGTCCCCTTGTTGATCTCGATCTGCGCCGCCAGCATCCCCTTGAACCGGCCCTCCAAATCCCGCAGGATCTCCTCCTGCTCTTCCTCTCTCAACTGCCGCAACACCTCCTCCAACTCCGCCATCGCGTCGTCCAGCTCCGTCAGCGCCTTGTCCTGATCCTCGGTCGCTTCCGGCAACGCTTCCTCATTCAAATCCTCGGTCGCCTCATCCATGTGCTCTTGCGCCCGCTCTACCTGCTTCTCCCCCGGCGTCTGCTCACTCTTGTCGCCGCCTTTCTGACCCCCTTGCTGACCCTTTTGTCCACCCTTCTGGCCCCCCTGCTGACCGCCTTGTTGCCCCCCTTGCTCACCTCCTTGTTGTCCGCCCTCTTGACCCCCTTGCTGTCCGCCTTCTTGAGCCCCTTTCTCGCCTTCCTTCTGACCGCCCTCTTGCTTGTCGCCGCGCATCTCCTTCAACACATCGCGGGCCCGCTCCGACAGCCCGCGCTGCGCATCCGCCAAGACCTTCTCCTCAGTTTCCCCGCGCATCTTCTCCAATTGGTGCAGCGCCCGCCGCAAATGCTCGATCGCCTTCTCCTGATCTTCCTTTGCCCCCTCCGCGTCCTTCTTCGTCAATTCTTCCGCCGCTTTCTCCATCTCCCCACCGGCCGATTCCAATTCGCCCGACGCGCTCTCTTTATCGCCCTGCTCTTCGCCTTGCTTCCCACCTTCCTGACCGCCCTCCGACGGTTGCCTTCCTCCGGACGGCTGGCCTCCCTGCGGCTTGCCGCCCTGCGGCTGACCCCCTGCCGACGGGCTTCCCTTCGACGGACTTCCCTCGCCCGATGGTGGCGCTCCACTGCCTTCCTGACCTTCCGCGTCAGGCGCTTCTTGCGGCTCGCCTGATCCCTCCCCCTCCTGTGATTCGCCGCCCGCTTCTCCGCCCTCCGACGGTTCGCCCGACGGCGCTTCCGCATCTGCCGATGGCGCTTCCAGCGCCTTCACATCCTCCGACAACCGCGCCGTCTCCCCGGCGATCCGCTTCTGCTCCTTTTCCGACGCACCGGCCGACGGCTCCGCCCCGTCCCCTCCCGCCTTCTTCAATTGCTCCTGCCGTTGAATCAGGTCGTCCAGCCGCTTGATCGCCTCGCCCAGTTGAACATTTCGTAGTTCCTTCGCCGCCTTCTCGCCGGTTTGCGTCCGCAGGTCCCGCTGTTGCTCCCGCAATTCCTGAACCCGCGCCTGCAGTTGTTCCAGCCTCGCGATCTCGTCCTTGCGTCCCTCGTCGTCGCTCGACTTTTCCGTCAACGACTCCAGAATCGCCTCCAGATCCTTCATCAATCGCGACTGCTCGCCCAGCGCATCATCCAGCCGTTGCCCGCTCCGCAGCAGGTCGATCAACGTCCCCACCCGATTCTGAACATCCATCTCGCCCGACCGCTCCAGCGCCGTCCCCAGCCGCGCCGCGTTCTCCGGCTCCGATTCCAGCAACTGCTCCCGCAACCGGAACATCCGATCTTCCAGCCGCGACAGCCGATCCCGGATCATCTCCTGCTTCGCCACCAGCGGATTGACCGTCCCGCCTCCGTCGCCCGCCGCCGGCGGCTCCTGCCCCCGCGCGACGATCACGGTCAGCGCCACCATCCCGACGATCAGACAAACCATGTTTGCATGAATGGTGCTTGCATGAATGGCGGCCCTTGAATGAACAACCACCTTCGAATGAATTGCCCCGTTCGAATGGACCAGCAAGTCTGAATGCACTGCCGTGATTGAACGATCCGATCGTTTGAACATGAAACTCACCCGCCTTGCCTATAACCAGTCAGAAATATCAGTTGCTCCAAAATCCGAGATCTAAAATCCGAGATTTGAAACCTGAAATCTCCTGTTTCCATTCAGAAAACACCTCGGGTATTCGACCGTCCACCCTTCGCACCCTTCCCATTCTTCAATCTGTGCCCATCTGTGGAATCTGTGGATATCTTCCCTCCGCGCCCTCTGCGCCTCCGCGGTGAATCCCCTCCCCCTTTCGCCTTTCGCCGTTTCGCTTTTCGCCTTTCCGACTACCCCCCCCGCAACAATTCCGCCGCCCGACGCTCCAGCTCCTCCTGCGTCTCATCGCTCAACTGCCCCTGCAATCGCAGAATATCCCGCAGCATCGTCACCGCTTCCTGAAACCCTTCCCATTTTAGCATGTTCGCCAGGATTTCGCGCATTCGCCGCAACACCGCGTCCTGCGCCCCATCCGCCGCCGTCGCCGCCAACGCCGTTTCCGACACCCCCGACCGCCCGAATTCGCGAATTAAGTCCGCCGCGTCAATCAAATCCCGCTTCGCAAGCTGATCCAGCGGCCCCACAATCCCCTCCCCCAGGCGCTCCCGGACCGCCATGCTGTCCAACCCGTTGATTGCCGTCTCCGCGAGAATCTGCGCGAACTGCTGCCGCAGCAGATTCACCTGCGACGCCGTCTGCCGTTGCCGCCGTTCGAACGGCGCCGTCCGGTTGGCCAGGTCCCGCGCCACCTCCGCCTCTCCCATCTGCCGAATCAACGACAGCAACTCGCCCCGCAGGTCCTCCTGTTGTTCAATCACCCGCTCGAATTCCTGCCGGTATTCCTGCTCCCGACGCGCCAATTCCGCCAGCAACTCATCCGTCGACACCACCCGATACATCGCCGTCGCCGACTGCGACCGGTTCGGCCCCGACACGTCGTCGTAATCCTCCCCTTCCGCATACAACGTCAGTCGATCCCCCGCCACCAACCCCAACGCCGCAACCGGCCATTCCACCCGCGTGTCAAACTTCGTCGCCCGCGCCCGAAACTCCCGCAGCGGCCACTCCTCCGCGTCGTACCCCTCCCGCCCGATCTGATACACCAGCACCGCCCGCGACAACCCATATTCATCCGCGAACGACATCTCGATCGGCAACACCGCCTGCGGCGTCACGATATCGCTGACCCCCGGCACGTCCATCCGCACCCGCGGCGCATCGTCTTTCAACACCCGAACCGCCAGCCGCACCGGTCGCTTGTCTTCCAGACCCAGTTCGTCCTGCAACGCAAAATGATACGTCTGCGTCTGCACCGGCCGAACCTCGATCGCCCATCGGTCCGCCGCCCCGTCCGCCGACCCTACCGCCTCCTGACCGGCCATCAGCTCCGCCCGCACCACCGCCTTGTTCGTGCGAATCTCAATCCGCACCGCGCTGCCCTTCAGCGTCTCCACCGACCGCCGCTCCGCCTCCACCACGTACGGCTCAATTCCCGCATACCCCGGCGGCGTCACCGACATCTTCACTTCCTCCACCCGCGGCCGATCCGCCAACCGCGCCTCCATCCACTCCGTCTCATCGTCGCCCCCCCGCAACTTGAACCGAAACGGCTCCTCCACCCGCGCAAACGTGTACCGGAAACCCCGCTCCCCGACCGCGGTCATCGTTTCCCGCCCCGCTTTCCCCGCCTCCGGCTGAAACAATATCGTCACCTCTCGCGGTACCGCCCCTTCCGCGAATCCCCGAATCTCCAGATCATCGCCTCGCGCACCGTTCAACACCCCCCCGTCCGCTTCCACCACCAGCCGCGTCCGCTTCGGCCACTCCCGGCTGCTCAACAAGACGTTCCGGTCCAGCCACATCCCCATCACTTCGGGATTGATCAACGCCGCCGCCACGCTCGCGACCATCACCCCGAT
>JABFSN010000174.1 GCA_013140575.1 Phycisphaerales bacterium
CAGTTCATTCGCCGCACCGTTGATCGCGCCCCCCAAATTCTCCGGCGGCCCGAACAGACCACGCACCTGCCGCGATCGATAGACGTCATATCCCCCCAGTCCCCCCGGCCGGTCCGACGCGAAATACAGAAAATCCCCGAACGCGCTGACCGCCGCCGCCCCTTCGTTGTGCCGCGAATTCAGCGCGGCCACCGGCGCCGCCCGGCCGTGACCGCGCTCCGAAATCGGCGCAACGTATAAATCGTAATCACGATGGACATGTTCCTCGCGAATCGTCGCCGACCACGCCGACGGATCCAGCGGCCGCTCGTCGTTCCCATTCGGCCGATTAGACGCGAAATACAGGGTCGCCCCGTCCGGCGTCAGCGCCGGCCCGTAGTCGTTGAATGGCGAATTGACCCCCGGCCCCAGATTGACCGGCGCTCCCCACCCGTCGCCGTCCCGCTGCGATCTCCACACATCGTAGCCGCCCGCGCCCCCCGGCCGGTCGCTGTAGAAATAGATCGCATCCCCATCGCGCGACGGCTCCGGCCCCAGATCGTCGTGCTCCGAATTGACGGCCGACAGCGCCGCCGGTTCCGTCCACCCCTCCGGCGTCCGCGTCGCCCAATAAATGTCCGCACCGCCGCCGCCCGCCTTGCCCCGCACGAAATACAGCGTCTGCCCGTCCGACGACATCCGCGGTTCGTAATCATCCTGCGACGTGTTGATCAGATCCCCGACAGGCTGCGCCGGCTGCCACAGTATGTCACGAATCGGCGCCTCCTCGACCGCCGCCATGATCGAATCGGCGTCGGTGTAATACGCCGTCTGCCGCGGCCGCAGATACCACGCGAACCCCAGCAGCACGATCACCGCGACGACGACCACCCCGACCGCAACCCGCCTCACCACCGCCCTCCACAACCGACCAATCACCCACTCCGCCTCCCGGCTCACCCTACCGACTCTTCAAGCCATTTTCAGACGTCGAACCACTCCACTCCGCTAACCCCCTCCAGCGCTTCACACCTTTCGCCTCCGGGCGCCCGTCCAATCCTCAATCCGCATATCTCACGGATAAACTCGGAATCCCGGTGTCACGTCGTCTCCTTTCTCCCCCATCGGTGCCCCTCTGTGTCATCGGTGGATCAACCTCCTCACCAATCTGCGTCCATCCGCGAAATCTGCGGATCCTCTTCTCCCCTTTCGCCTTTCGCCGTTTCGCCGTTGGGGCGTTGGGGCGTTGGCCCCCATCGTCCCTGCGTCCGCTTACCCTCGCTTCTCCGCGCCCTCCGCGCCTCTGCGGTGAACTCTTCCCTCCGTGCCTACGTGCCTTCCGGTTTCGCCGTTTCGCCTTCCTTCATCACCTCCCCGGCACCCCCGCGCCCGCCGACTTCCCCAATCGCTCTCCCGCCAACCGCGCCCACTCGCTGCCCGAAAACCGCTCCACCACCTCCCGATACCGATCCCGCGCCTCGCTCTCCTGCGACATCTTCTCGAAACACCGCCCCGCCTCGTACAACGCCGCCGCGCTCCATTCCGGATACGCGTACAATATGTCCACCTTCATCAATTCCGCGGCCGCCGATGCGTGCTCGTTCTTCGCGAACAAACACTCCCCAATCTGAAACTGCGCCCGCGCCGCCGTCGCCCCCTGATGACGCGCCACCACCTCGCCATACGCCCCGACGGCCTCGTCGTAACGCTTCTGATTCTCCCGCGCCCATCCCACCCCGAACTGCGCCTGATACCACTCCGCCCGATCGCCGAACCGCGCCAGATACCCCGTAAACACCCGCTCCGATTCCGACCAATGCTGCAAACCGGCCTCGCATTCGCCCAGCCGCAACATCGCCGCCGGATGCAATTCGTCCGCCGGCGCCGAATCCACCACCCGCTTCAGATGAACCACCGCCCTCTCCAACCGCCCCAGCTTCATCAGCGCCTCGCCGCAGAAATAACGCCCCGACACGCTCAACTCGCCCTCCGGCGTGGCCTCCAGCATCTCCTCCAGCCGCGTCGCCGCCTCCGCGAACCGTCCCAGTTGAAACTCGCTCACCCCCAGTTGATACGTCACCCGTTCGCGCAACGCCGCGTCTGCTTTGCCCCCCGTTCGAAACGTCTCGAACACCGGCCGCAACAACTCAACCACCCGTTCATGCCGACCCGCCGACGCCTCGATCGACGCCAGATCAACCGCCGCATGAACCGACAATCGCCCCTCGTGCCCGCTCGTCACCAACTCCCCATAAACCTTCGCCGCCTCCTCCGTCCGCCCCATCGTCCGCAGACACCACGCCGACTCGTACCCGATCGCATCCCGCAATTCGGTTCCCATCGACTCGATCGCGGACCGGTCGATGTGCCCGATCAGCTCCATCGCCTCCGCGCACCGATCCTGCCGCGCCACCGCGATCGCCCGCTGCGCCCGGGCCCGCGCCGCCCCTTCATGTTCCGGATACCGCTCCGCGAACTCCCGCAACACCCGCTCGGCCTCCGCGAATCGCTGACCGGCCAACATCGCCTGCCCCTCCCCCAGCATCGCCCCCGCGCTCAAATCGTCCGCCTGCGAACCGCTCCGCACGCTCGCGAATCGTTCCCCCGCCGCCCTAAAATCCCCCTGCTGCATCGCGATCGTCGCCAGATGATTCTGCGCGAACGCATGAAACCGCGTTTCCTCGCCCGCGGCCACGACCTGCTCGAACGCGCTCCGCGCTTCATCCACCCGCCCCAGCGCCGTCAAACACTGACCACGCTCGAACACCGCGTGAACCCGATGCACGCTCTCCGCGAACTGCTCCAACAACCGGTCGAACGCCGCAATCGCCTCGTCGTGCCGCCCCAACCGTTCGCGGCACAATCCCAACTTCAACAAAACGTCGTCCGCTCCCGCCGCCGCACCCGTCGCCAGGTAGTCGTCCAGATGCCGTGCCGCCCGCGACCAATCTCCGCGCTCGAACGCCATCGTCCCCAACGCCGACAACGCCGCCCGCCGCGGCTCGGCCGTGTCTTTCCCTTTCGCAAACTCCGTCAGCACCGCCTCGGCAGATTCGTGTTGCCCGGTTCGAAACCGCGCCATCCCCAAACGAAACCGCGCGTCCTCCGCACGCTCATCTCCGCCGTACCGCGTCAGAAACGCCTCGAACCCATTCCCCGCGTCGGCGTAGGCACCCGCCATGTACAGGTTCTCCGCCGCCAGAAACGCCACGCTTGAACCCAGCCCATGCGACTCGAACCGCTTGAAAAACGTCGCACACCATTCGCCGCTTCGGTCGTACCGCGCCCGTTGATGCTCAACGATCGCCAACAAATGCACCGCGTCCGCGACCATCCCGCCGTCTTCGAATCGCCCCACGTACGACTCCAGCGCTCCGACCGCCGCATCACGCTCGTCCGCCCGGTACAACGCCACGCCACGGTCGTACAACATGTCGCCCGCCAGCGCACCGTCGGGACTCGCTTTCAACAACTCCCCCAACTGCGCAGCCGCTTCCGCAAAACCGCCCTGCCGCATCCGGCACTTCGCCATCCAATACTCGGCCTCCACCGCCAGTTCCGAATCCTCTTTCGCCACCTCCGAAAACATCGCCGACGCCCGATCGAACTGCCCCTCATCAAACCACGCCCGCCCCCGGTGCAGTTTCGCCGTCCCCGCCAGCGACTTCTCCGGTCCCTTTTTCAACAATTCGTCCAGCAACGCCCCGGCCTCTGCGGCCCTGCCTTGTTGTTCGTGCAAAATCGCCAATCCATACGTCGCGTCGCCCACCGTCCCCGCATCGCCCGACGCGATCACCGCGTCATACCCCCGCCGCGCTTCGTCGATCGACCCACTCCGATGGTGACACTGCGCCACCAACAACCGTGCCCGACCCGCCAACGCCTCGTCCGCCTTCAATCGCAGGACTTCGGAAAACCGCTCCGCCGCCTCCCCAAACGACCCCCCATCCATCAACGCCAGTCCATGAAAATACGCGCCCCGCGCCCGCAGCCCCTCGTCCTCTCCCTTCCGCTCCGCCAGCGAACGGCAATACCCCACGGCCTCGTCCCGGCGTCCCGCCCGAT
>JABFSN010000227.1 GCA_013140575.1 Phycisphaerales bacterium
GCCGCGACGGAACATGGGCGGTCTATTTCTGCCGCCAACGGTTGACGACACTGGATTTCACCGCGCGCTCCGCCGACCCTGGAGCATTGAGAGCGGCGGAGTCCGGGTGACGCGGACGACCCCGAGCAGACGAAAGTTCAAAAGAGAAGAACCCTACAGGAAAAGAAAGAGGACGGCGGTGGCGTTCCCAACGAGTCAGAAACATGTTACCTATGTCCCCGAACACCTGTCACCCATGTCCCCGGTCAAAACATATTGCAAAGGATGGGGCACCCGGCACCCGGCACGAGACGAAGAAAGGTGGGCAATGCCCACCCTACGAACCGGCGTCGGATTGATGCGAAGAGGTGGGCAGTGCCCACGCTACGCAGGAGGGACGATGGGCAGGCCGGGGTCGTATTCGCGGTGGTGGGTGGGGCAGACCCAGAGGATGTCGTTTTCGGGGGTGGCGACGCGGCGCAGGCCGGCGAAAGGGGCGACGTTTCGTTTCTCGTCCTGCTCGCTGATGAATCGCTGAACTTGACGGTAGCCCTCGACAATGGGGTCGTAACCGCGGCCGCGAACGTCGTCTAGAGTTAATCGTTCGTCGGGCCGGTATCCGCCGAATTCCGACGATTCGTTCGGATCGTGGTCCTTCACCAGTGCGTCGGTCAGGCTTGCCATGAAGTCGAGTTTGGGTTTGAGGTCAGCCGGCAGATACGGAATAGGCAGACCGGCCGCGGCAGCGAGGATAGAGACACTGGGGCGGAGAATCTTGGTCACGATGGAAAGGGTCGGGGCGATGCGGATCAGCCAACGCTTGGGTTGATCCACGACGTAGAGCGGATCGCATTCGCAGGGGTGCTCGTGGCCGGTGTGCTCGCACCAGAGGACGATGCGGAGCTTATCGGTTCCGAGCTTGAATCGCTCCCATCCTTTTTTCTCGACGGGTTCGACGTGGAAGAGGCGCGGGCCGTCGTTGGCGGGCGAAAGCATGGTGCGGAGAATCCAGCGGGTGTTGTAGGTCAGTTCGTTGCGTAAAGCGGCGAATGCCGGGGCCAACTTTTTGTCAACGTCGTCTGCGATATGAGCCGACAGGTTGGCGGAAGACCGCTCCCTTACGGTCGCGGCTCGGAAAGAGTCGGTCGCGGCTCGGAAAGACGCCGAGTCGGCGCGGACGGCTGCGGTCGCGGCGTCGAGACCGGCGACGGCGGCGGCGATGCGTACGGTCAGTTCGTCGAAGACGTCGGCGGGCGCACGGGTCGGCGGAACGAAGCCGAGCAACAGTCTGTCTGGCAGATGTTGAACGAAGCAGTCGGTGCACTGGATCGATTCGATCTGCTTGCGAAACGCTTGCTCCACTTTGTGGAGCTTGAACGTGCCGTGGTCGGGGCACGGCGCGGGTTCTTTCGTATCACCGGGGCAGGGGATGAGCAGTTCGTATTTCAGGTTCGGCCATTCTTCGCGAATTAGTACTTCGAGGCCGTCGCGGAGCAGGTTGAGGAAGGCCGAGGGGAAGGGGCCGCGGACGGTGAGGGTCAGCAGCTTCTTGTCGTCGCTGAGTTCGACGAGGGCTTCGTTGCCGTGCTCGTGATTCAGGAAGACGCCGTCGCGCCATTGCATGCGATCCACGCGCCAGCGGTGGCAGCGGGCGGTGAACCAGGCGATGAGGCCAAGGGGGGCTTCGTCGGTCATGGCGAAGCGGAGCGACAGTTGCATGGAATCGGTGGGCGTGGCCGGTTCCCACGGTAACGGGGGCCGTTCGTAGGTGACGAGCTGGGTGATGATGCTGGTTCGGTCGCCGGGCAGGCGGCGGGAGATGTCGTGCAGCTCCATGAGGCGGAGGAAACGGGGGTAGTCGTCCCTGTCGTAGGGGTCGTTTCGGTTGTCCCGGTCTTTCCATGTCCAGATTTCGTGCAAGCGGGCGTGGTCGAGGTAGCCGCCGTTTTTTCGGGTGACTTCGTCGTCCAGTACGTAGCCGATGGACTTGGTGAGCCATTCGGGGTCGCGGACGATCCAGTCGGAGAGGCCTTCGTTTTCGTAGTGCACGATAAGGCCGGCGCGGTTCAACATGCGGAGCAGGGCGCCGGCGGCGGCATCGTCGAGGCCGTGCTTCGCGCACATGGCGGTGTAGTCGCCATACGCGACGTGCGATTCGGGGCGGTTGAGCAGTTCTTCCCTGGCGTCGTGCCACGATTTGGGCAGCGGCGTGGCGAGGTGCGGCACATCCGCAGCCAGTTCGATGACCCGCTGCCTGAGCTCCTCGACGCCGCTTTTGTCGCTGGAGTCGATTTTGGCGGCCGGGTGGACAAGCAAGCCGGGGAATTCGCGTTCCAGACGGGGGAAGTCCAACTCCGCGGCGCGGTGGTTGCCGTGGGTGGCGACGAGGATGACGCGGGCGGAGGAACCCACCCGGAGGGCGATGCGTTTGAGCCAGGCGCGGAGGGTGTTTTCGTGCTGACCCTCGCGAGGCTTCCAGACCAGCAGGTAGACGGCGTCGGGGCTGAAGAAAAGCTGGTGGGTGGTGTGGTAGTGCTCCTGGCCGCCGAAGTCCCAGCAGTTGAGGACCAGGTCGCGGTCGCCAGGTTTGCCCTTGACGGGGACGGGGGTGACCTGAACGACGCGCTCGATGTCGATGCCGCGGGTGGAGTCGCGTTTCTCGACGAAGGGTTTGCCCTGGAAGGCGTCGAGCAGGCAGGACTTGCCGACGTTGCCTTCACCGAGGATGAGAACCTTGACTTCACGAAGCGGCGATTTTTCGTGGAGCGCGCGGCGGTAGACGTCGAAGTCGGCTTGGCTGCAGGGGTTGCCACCAAGATCAATGTTGACGGTCTCAGGCAGGGTGGCCAGGGCCTTGGCCCCTTCGGACCCGATGTTGTTGCTCCTAAGATCGAGCGTATTGAGCGCGGTGAGCGCCGCTAGCGCCTTGGCTCCTTCGCCCCCGATCTTGTTGCCCCCAAGATGGAGCGTGGTGAGTCCAGTGATCGCGGCTAGGGCCTTGGCCCCTTTGGCCCGGATCTTGTTGGCCCCAAGATGGAGCGTCGTGAGGCTGGTCAGCGTGGTCAGGGCCTTGGCCCCTTCGTCCCCGATGTTGTTGCTCCAAAGATTGAGCGTGGTGAGGCCGATGAGAGTGGCCAGGGCCTTGGCCCCTTCGGCCCCGATGTTGTTGTCCCCAAGATGGAGCGTGGTGAGGCCGGTGAGCGTGGCCAGGGCCTTGGCCCCTTCGGCCCCGATCTTGTTGTTCCAAAGATGGAGCGTGGTGAGGCCGGTGAGCGTGGCCAGGGCCTTGGCCCCTTCGGCCCCGATGTTGTTGCCCCCAAGATGGAGCGTGGTGAGGCCGGTGAGCGTGGCCAGGGCCTTGGCCCCTTCGGCCCCGATGTTGTTGTCCCCAAGATGGAGCGTGGTGAGGCCGGTGAGCGTGGCCAGGGCCTTGGCCCCTTCGGCCCCGATGTTGTTGTCCCCAAGATGGAGCGTGGTGAGGCCGGTGAGCGTGGCCAGGGCCTTGGCCCCTTCGTCCCCGATGTTGTTGTTCCCAAGATCGAGCGTGGTGAGGCCGGTCAGTTGGAGGAGTTTGGGAGGGACGGCGTGGAGTGGGCGTTTGAGGAAGAAGAAGCGATCGGCGGGCCGGCCGAGGCCGTGCCATTCGTTGCGCGCCCAGGTGGCTTCCGTCGGTACGAGTGCGAGTTCGATCCAGCGTTCGGCGGCGGCGCGGTCGAGGAGGGCGTCGATGTCGCGTTCGGAGAGGGGTTTGTCGGGGTCGGGGGGCATCCGCCCATTATAGTACCGGTTTCGCCGATCGGCACACGCGCGTCGCGTCGCGCGTTTCGGGTGGGTCCGCGATGGAATCGGCGGGCTCGTTCCGCTACGCCCTGAAGGGGCGCATTAGGATAGCCCAGGGCCACGCCCTGGGTGCCTGATCCGCGTCACGCACAAGCCCTGAAAGGGCGATCTAGATTCGGTGCGGTGACTGGGCTAACGCGCGGCCTCTGTATGTCGCCCTTTCAGGGCTTGGATTTCTGTGGACAACTCCGACCCAGGGCGTTGCCCTGGGCTGACATAGA
>JABFSN010000081.1 GCA_013140575.1 Phycisphaerales bacterium
ATGTAAGGGCCGACCGCACCGTTCCGACGATTGGTTTTGATTGATTCAACGCACCCCGTCCCGGCGAATTCGCCGGGACGGGGTGATCTTGTCTGCCCTCGCGATGCCGACACGCCGAAGGGCGCCGCAACCCCGTTGGGGTTGGGGCGATTGCTTACTTTTTTCTTGCGAGATATCGTCGAATAAGGGGGTGCGCCGCCTCAGTCGTGCAACTCAATTGGCTCTTCCGAGCAAACAGCGCCGTTCCTCCAATTCTTCTTATATTCGTCAAAACCACCCAGTTCCTGTTCGCCAGCAGGAGTTCTCGGCTTGTCCGTCACAGTGTGACATACCAGGGACAAAGACTCATCCGGGACGTTGGATGCCCACACCTGTGCGTACTGAACATCTCGAAAACTCCTTACAAGGTGGACAATTTCTCGAGCTGTCGTTGTGATGGGTAACCGCCCGAAAAGACTGAGGACGGCGCTCGATACATATCGCACCTCGGGAAACGACTTCCGAATTAGATATGCGCCAAGATACACATTCTCAAGGTGAATGGTCTTCTCCTCGGCTCGTTGGTTGATCAGCTCCTGCGGCTGAAGGTCAAGACGGGACACAAAATCAGGTGCCTTTCCTTCTGTCGGAGTCGACGTACCGACGAAGAACCAAAAGCAGTCGGGCATTGAGAATCTCCTGCCTTGCCGGATAAATGTGCCATTCTCAAGCGGCCCCAAGAATGCCTGATACACCTCCTCACTGGAAACGCGTGCGTTGACCTCATCGACGAAGACTAGCAACCCACGATTGGAATGCTCGTCCGCCGTAGCTCTGATAGTGTCAAAACAATCCAGCAAGTCTGTACGGCTAATCATTTGCGAAATGTCGAAATCGATGGAGTACAAGCCCGCGGACCGCGCAAGAGCCGTTGCAAGTTGGGTTTTCCCCGATCCTGGATCGGCGACTACCATCACGCTCTTTCTTCTTGGCAGCCCCCGGTTGCGATCCGACACAAATTCTTTCAACTTTCCAATGATTCGGAGAATGCTCGATCGCTTGCTCTCAACCATACAGACATAGTCGTTAAGCGTGGTCATTGCACGCCAGAGCTCGATGCGCGGTCCCGGGGACGGTTCGGGAGGGCGTGCCGTCTTTCTGATGATCCCACATTCTTTTGAGGCTTGCTGCCATTCGGCCACCTCCTCATTCCATTGCGGTACTGACACCCAGTTGCCCGGGTCGTCTTTTGTCGGATCGTCCGTCGAGTCCGCATGCAATCCCGCATTGGGAATTCGCAATTCAGGGATATGTTGTGCGGGATCCCACACGCGTACGGGATGAAATCTCTCGTCAAGATCTTTGCGAACGCGCTCAATCGCGTATCTAAAGGATCTCTTGACCGACGCGATGAGCGCCGACTCGGCGGCAGCGCCGTGCGTTGGGGGCACCGTCGACCCGAGGAGATTCGCTATAATCGTTGGAAACAATATGCTCGCCTGGGCGGTTTCGATCCGCGATTGAACCGGGTCAGACAGCAGCTGAATGATCCCTGCATTCGTCGCACCATCGTATCCGATAAGCGACCACTCATTTGCCTGAATCACTACATGCGCTGGACTGGGAGATGGTGAGTCTTGTGGCCGGGCGCTAAGTGCAGCAATGACTTCAAGAGCCTTATTTGATAACCGTGCGCGGCTCGTCGTGCTGCGCACGAGTTGATACCAATTGCCGATCGTTTCCTTCTTCTGTGCGTCACGCGCGGCGGTCTTATGGAGGAATAATAGTCGAATACTGAGGCGCTCTAGATGCGATAGCCACGTCGGTTTCCAAGAGCGCATGACTACAAAGCACTCTGGCGGAGTTGGCTGCGCCAGGTTGTCCACCAGCCATTTCACAAAGGCATCGCAAACGACTCCCTTTCCCAAGTCCTCGACGACCAAGACGTGTGGATTGGCGGATTTCAAAAAGTCCCTGAATCTGCCTAGACATTCGCGGTCGATCTGACCGGAAGTCTCAAGCGGCCCGGGCGGAAACCAAGCCAGCTTCCCCGGCTCCTTTCCGGGTGGCGCTACCTCCCAGTCAACTCGGCTGATCTGCTCGGTGTCTTCGCCGCTGTTTGCGTACAGGCGGATGATGCGAGTAGTACCAAAACGGTACTCATACGGCGTCGACGTAGGAGCGCTGGATTTTAGCGACTCTATTTGTAGAGGCTCGACGATACCAGCGAGATTAAACAGTGTGCCATCCTCGGTGTTCGCCCCCGGTCCGGGCGAAGGTTCGGTGTAATGTACGAGATTGAAGTGCGTGTCGCCTTTTCCCTGATGCGGCTCTAGCAATTGACGTAGGTATCCGGTGTCCCGTTCATGCCATATACCGGCGGAGAACACGTCAAACAGTCGTTCACCGCGCTGGTCCTTTGCCTGTTGAAGCATGGAACAAGTGAGACCGGCGCCGCTTATCACACGTACGGTACTATTGAGTTGATGGAGGGCTCGATAGTGACGCTTGCCGGTGCGTACGGCACTGGGCAAGCGATGTTCCCCGAGGATCCAGTGCTCATCCACGCACCAGTCTCCCACGACGAGCACGCGTTTTTTTTCTGCCTTCTTGGTCATCGTCCCCGTCTCCCGAGCCGTTGCCGACGCTAATGTCGGTTGCACTCTCCATCCAATTGCTGCCTTGAGCCTCGTCGACGCGCTACGGGCGTATTGAAACTGATCAGTACCGTACCAAGTTGGTTTGTTTTGCCCGAGGCATTATTCGGTAATCATTTACAAATGCAACCCCCTATGGAAATTAAAGTGTAAATGAAGCAAATCTCTGGCGCATTGCGTTACTCGCCTACCAATCGGCATCAGCCAAGCCGTAAGGGGCTACACCGTCGTTGCCTGTGCGTCCCAGATTTCGAATGGTCGGTGCGGCCGCAACCCCGTTGGGGTTGGGTTGATGGGGTGATTGTTTACCCAGGGTAGCCGCTGCGCGGCAACCCTGGGCTATAAGACGGAACGCCGTCGGCGTACAGGCGCTGACACGGCGGGCCGTGTGACGGAACGCCTTCGGCGTCCAGGAGCGGAGACGATGGGTTGCGTGATGGAACGCCTGCGGCGTTCGGAAGAGGCAAGCATGCGTCATCCAACGTCACGCCTTCGGCAATCGGAGCGGGCAATCACCGGGGCATATAAGGGAATGCGCCCGGCGTTCGGAATCGGAAATCACCGGGGCTTGAGCGTCATCGCTGATTGCCCATTCCTTCGGGAAACCCCGCAGGGGTTTCGTCTTATAGCCCAGGGTTGCACGCCGCAGGCGGGCTACCCTGGGTCAGCGGGTACACACACCATAGCAACCCCAACGGGGTTGCGGCTTCTCCATCTACGGGGGTCGCACTGGATATGCCGGGCGTCTTCGTCGATCGCGACGCCGCGTCGCATGCGTCGAATCCTGGGCGAAGCGCGAAAACACGTTTTCGCCCATCGGAACGCACACCCTACGGGGTTGCGGCTCAATCCCACAAGTGGCGCTCGTCGAAGACAATGTTGTGCTTCCGTAGCAGCGCGCGGAGTTCATCCTCGAAGGATAACTTGCGATGGTGTTCCTCCTGGGTGGCGACGTACTCGGCCACCTGGGCGAGATTCGACTGACTGACGGAGAAGGCGGCGTAGCCGCCCTGCCACTGGAAGTCATGCCATTTCCGCCCGCGCTCCTTCAGCCACAGGGTCGATACGCGTTTCAATTCCTTGACCCATTCCGCCAGCGTAATGGTGCGACCAAGAGACGCCAGAACGTGCACGTGATCCTCCGCGCCGCCGATGCGGATCGGCGGGCAGCCGAGTTGCCTGGCGATACCGCCAAGGTAGGCGTGAAGCTCCTCGCCAACACCCTCGTCGCGGAAGAACGGTTGTCGCAGTTTGGTTGAGAATACGAGATGAACGTAGACGGCCGACAGGGACTGCGACATCGGGCGTTCCGGGGACACAACACCGTCGGGGTTGCTTCGACTCTGACGCTCATTGTCCCAGACGAACACCGCCTCGTCGAGTGGTCGAGGCGGCGCCGAACGACTTCGCCCATCGGGACGCAACTCCGTTGGGGTTGGTTTGTGGGTGATGACGGTGACCCAGGCTAGCCGCTGCGCGGCAACCCTGGGCCATAGGCCAAAACGCCACTGGCGTTTGAGGGGTTCCGGGGAACGCGCATCGTGATCAACGCCCGCGGCGCGTCGACGCGGCCCGCGGCGGAGGGTTGCATTCTGGACATGGTTGCAAGGCGACTTCCTCACCGCTAGGATCAAGCAGTCGTCGACGGGCGGACGGAAAAGGACACTGCGTGTCGCCGCCACCGTTCGCTTTCGCCGGTACGGCTGCGCCGGACAATTCAGCATCGAGTGAACGGCCGATGGTGTTGCCTCGATTTCCCATTCATGTCCTCGCGTGTCTTTCGAAGCGAGCCCTGCTATCCCCCGCCCTCAAGGACCTTGCGTTTCTCACGGAAGAGGCGCCGGTCATCGGAGGGCGCGAGACATTCGACTTCATCCTTGAGATGATGCGCGGCAAGGCCGAGCTGCGTGAACGGATCAAGCGCGTGCTCGACGATCCCGAGCCGCAATGCGTGCTCATCGTGTCCGATCAGTTGACGGATGAGGCTGACGACGGCCGGCCCGTGCCCAACGATGTCACCCGCGAGATTCGCGATAGCTTCTTCAGCCCGAACCACGTCTGCGGCCTGGTCGCGCTGCCCCGCGCGTTCTCGGGGCGCGTACGTGACGTGGATCGCGCCGTCGGATTGGGTACGATCGACCGTGATGGCCTGCGAACGGCGGTGGTGCGCACGGCACAGGGACTGCGGCTCAAACGTCCGCCCACGTCCATTCCGGCGTTGACCGATGACGACGCGGTCATCATTCAGGCCGCGAATTCGCAGGAGCGGCTGCACGAATGCCTGCGGCTGCGGCATGAGGTCTACGACGCGATGGGTTATCTGGAGGACGCGGTGGCCCAGAACTCCGCCAGGCTCGAAGTCGACGGGTTTGACCTCAATGCCGTCCATTTCGCGGCGATCGGCGTCCGCAGCGACCGGGTCGTGGGAACCACGCGGCTGGTCATCGTCGACGGCGCTTCCACCCGGGGGACGCTGATCGGGGTTTCGGACGAAACCCAGTCGCAACAGCGGCAATGGTTGGGGGCGATCGTGAGGGAGTCGAACCAGCCCGTCCTGCGGCAAAGGGTGCAACAGCGACCCTTCCTGCCGCTGCCCATTCTCCAGTCCGGGGATTTCTGCGAACGGTGGCCGGACATGCTCAACGAAGCCATCCGCGGCGGCGAAATCAGCCGTGTGGTCACCTCACCGCCCTACCGTGGGGCGGGCGTCTCCAGCGTCCTCATCCGTACGGCCATCGCCACGGCATACAGCATCGGCCGGCGGTTTCTTCTGTTGGAGTGCCTTCCGGTTCACGAGAAGATGTACCGAAAGTACGGATTCCGGCCGCTGGGCGGGAAACACACGCGATTGCAGGAGTTGGACCAGGTGGCCGTCGGGATGCGTCTGGAATTAAGAGACACGCCGGACAACGAGGCTTTTTTTCTGGCCGAACGGGACGCCGACATGATCCGGAATACCGGTGCTCCCGACGAGCGCATGCTGTTCGGATCGAAACACTTGTGCCTGTGCCGAAACAAATTATGCTGGGAACGTGGCGATTACCGATTCCGGAGTTTTCCCGCTTGCCCGCTGTTTGGTCAGCACGCGTCGTGAGTAGCCTATGACGTCAATACCTGATCGAACGCGCGCGGTTGCTCCAGTTCATCGTGAGCGATTGCTAGCGGAAAAATTCGGGAAGTGGACGTTTTTTCTCGGGTTCGGGATCATAGTCATCGCGTTTCTTGTCGCTCAAATCAAACAGCCACCCCCTGATGGAACGATCTGGATCTGGCTTGGCGGAGTATTGATTGTAGTCGGGCTGGGTGTCGCAATCCCTGCTTCGCAAGCGTTTCTCGAACGAATACTGGACACCGCGATCGGCGCCTTTACGGGGCGCTCCGCGAAACAAGCGGCGTCGGCAACAGCGCCGGCGACACCGGAAACGCCGCAACCGACCGACTCCTCCGCGCAGAACCTCCCGCTTGAAAAAGAAGCGCCCCCCACCTTCGCCGCATTGTGGCGGTCAGGTCTCGATGCCCGCCAGCCGATTCTCGATCTCATCGCCCCCACTTACATCCTCAACGAACGCTACCAAATCGTGGATTGGAACCCGGCCTTCGACGAAATCGTCGCCAAACCCCTGAACCTGCGCCGCGGCTGGCACGCGGGCGAGTTCGTCCGCGCCCTCAAGAACACCGAAAGCGTGGTCACCCGCGCCCAGAAGGTCTTCGGCGGAGCTGAGCCGCCCCTGGTGGACGAGGAAATACTCGAATTCCCCTCGCAGAAGTACGGACTGATCCGGTTTCGCAAGCTCGCCTGTCAGATCTCCGACGAACACGGCCGGCTCAAGGCCTGGTGCGTTCATCTGAACATCATCGAGCCCGGAGACGGACAGGCCCTGTGGGACGACCTTCGCAACCGCCTAAAGCGGGAAGTCAACTGGTCGCGCTACGCCCGTTCGTACGACAATCTGCTGCTGCATTTCGATGAATACGGAAAGCTGCTGGACAAAATCGTGAAACTGGTCGGAAACGCTCCGCGGTGCATCGACATCGGCGCCGGCACGGGGAACGGCACCCTCCGGCTGCTCGAACGCGCCGATCGGGAGGTCTGGGCCATCGACTCCAACGACACCATGCTCCAGTACCTTCAGACCAAGGCCGCCGGAGCGCGCAAGGATGTCTTGAGTCGCCTGGTGATCATTAAGGAAGACATCCAGCGGCTGGACGACTACCCCCCGGCGTATTTCGACGCGGCCATCATGGTCAATGTGTTGTACGCCGTCGAAGACCCCCAGCGATGTTTGCAGCAGATTCATCGCATGTTAAAACGCGGCTGCCGGCTGGTGTTGTCCACGTCGACCCGGGACACGGATCTGGATCGCCTGTTCGCGGCCATCGAGGACGACTTGCGCAGAAAGAAGGTTCTGGATGAATTCCGCGAAGACCACCAGCAGGCTCGGCAACGCCACGAGGACATGAAGGACCGCATCCACCGCGATACGCCCGATCTGGTCCGCCAGCACGTGACCAAAGCGGGATTCAGAATCGTCGAAGAGTATCTCAACGAATACGTCGGTGCCGTGATGATCGTCGTCGCGGAAAAGACTTGATCGCCGCCGCAGGGATGTTCCCGGAGTCGAGGACCCGTCCCCCCGCTTGCCCGCGACATCAGCCGCCGAACACATCCTCGATGATTGCCGTCAGGCAGGACTCGCATTCCTCCTGCAGACCCGCGCGCTCCGTCGCGCTGAGCGTCTCGTCGGACGCTTCCACGACCAGCGCCACGGACTGCGCGCACAGCGCGGCGGGATTGCTGTCTTGATCGGACAATGCCTCGTCCATGGTCCCGCCCGAATCACGGAACAACTCGTACGTCTGCCGGATTTCATCCAGATTCTCGGCCGGCGCGAAATCACACGCAACCGTCGATGGCGCAGCGCCGCCGGGACCGAATCCACAACCAGCGATCGACCCCAGGGTCACAATCGCCCAGACGGTTCCGATCCCGACGCCGCTTGTCGTCACACGCGCTTTCAACATCACGCTCTCCCGTTCTGACGCCGACCGGCCCCGACACGCTTCGCGCGATTTATATCACACCGACACACGTCTGTCTCACCGTTCCTACCCATCGCCCCGCCCCGCCATCAATCTCACGGTCGCTCTCACTCGCGATTCCCGCTCAATTGAATAATCTGTCTTGCGGGCCACAGCGACGTGTGTTATGCTTCCATTGTTCGGCCGGCGAAGATCGCATCGCAGGCCAAGCGCGCTAATCACCGGGCGTCGCGGTTTCTTTCCATCGCCCGGGCAAACCGAGGCAAGTCAGATGCACGCCATTTCCGTCGTCGGTCCCTGCAGTGTCCGATCCAGCGCCGGTGGGGCGGGTATCACCGGCCGCGAGGGCGCGCCTGCTGAAGTCGCCCAATTGCTCTGTGTTGCCTTGCTCGATCCTGGCACCGTGCGACGCGCGCGTGCCCGCCAGACATCCGGCGACGTACGACGGGGTCGCCGGCGTCGGGCCTCATTCAAGTGTTCAAGTCGCGGCTCGCGCGACGACGCGCGGAACCGCGTTGACCGGAAGTCGTCCGCGGAATCGCTGGATTCATCGGGTAGAGGACTCGCGAAATGAAAGAGACGGTCCACAGCAGACTGGAGATCCCCCAATGACAGCCGTAATCGTCCGTTCATCGTCGAGAGTCGTCGCGACATTCGTACGCGCCGCGTGGGTCGTTGCTCTCGGCGCGGGCTTGAGTCGGACCGTCGCAGCTGAGTCTGACATTGTCGATCAGTTTCAAAGTGACGTCGATGTCGTGGTCGGAATGCCGGTGAGGGAACCCATGGGCCAGACCTTCATTCCCTCCCTGTCGTCCGTCGATTTCGTTGAACTTCAGATGTTTGACGCCTCGCATGATTCCAACGGCGGGTCCGTCTTCGTCAGGATTCGAGAAGAATCGATGTCCGGTGACGTCGTCGGGACGAGCCCCATTGTCTTCCTGGAAGACTGTTTTCAGTTTCCCGCGGGGCCGGGGTGCGGCATGATTGCCACGGTCGTGGCGCCGGTGCGATTTGGCTTCATCGACTCGGTCCCCTTGACCGCCGGGCAATCCTACCTCATCGAAGTTATTCATGCGGGGGGCGATTTGTTGGGAGTCGCTTTCGGCTTGCGCAATCAGTACATGAAGGGGGCGGGGTTTTATGATGGATCGGAAGGATTCTCCGCCGGGGTCGATTTGACTTTTCGTGAGGGCGTCATCGTGCCGGAACCGACCAGCGTCGCGCTGCTGGCGGCCGGTGTTCTTGCTGCCGTCGGCGGACGATGGCGGCGTTGCCGGGTAGAGTCGTTTCCGGCTTCCGCGACCGGCAAGCCGATTCGATGATCGTCCGCGTGACCCGTCGCGTCAGCGGCGAGGGAGTCGATTCGGTCGAATGGTGCAGCGCGCGAACCCGTCGCGACCCCTTTCCATGATCCCGGGCGCCGTCGATGTGCGCCCCCGCGACGCGGCGCGCTTCGACACTCCAATCTCTGGCCCGTGCGCGACGTGCCGTTCGTCGTCGAACCGGCCGGCCACTCCGTTCAACCGGCGCGATCGAGACACGACGCTGCTCGTGCCGCTACAATCCATTCACGCATGACCACCCGTTACGTCGGCATTGATTTCGGCGAGAAGCGCATCGGGCTGGCCGTCGGCGACGACGGCGGCGCGATCGCCACGCCCATCGGTATGATCGCCGCGGCCGGCGACGACGCAGGCCGCGTTCGGGACGTCATTCTGGCCGCCCAATCCTACGCCCCGGACGAATGGGTGGTGGGCCTGCCCCTCAACATGGACGGCACCGAAGGGCCGCAGGCCCGGCGCGTGAAAATATTCGCACAACTCCTCGGCGAGCGCACCGGCCAACCCGTTCACCTCCACGACGAGCGCCTGTCGTCGTTCGAAGCCGACCAGCACATGGCCCGAACGGGCCTGACCCACAAACAGAAGAAGCGCCGCCGCGACACGCTCGCCGCCCACGCCATTCTGCAGTCGTTCCTCGACGGACAACGCCGCGGTTCGTAATGGACGCCGGCGAACGATCAAGACGCAGGGCGCCTTCGATCCTCCCGTCACCGGGCTCGCGCCCGATGCTCTAAAACGAGCGCCGTACGCGAAACACGTCGGACCTCGCCGCGAAGCGCTTGCGGGCCTTCACGCCGGGTCGCTAGAATCCCGCCATGCCGCTACCCGGACGCGCCGCGGACGATGCCCCCGGGCAACCTGATTCCCTCACCGACCACGATCCGTTTGAATCCACCCGGATGCCCTTCGGCGACCATCTGGAGGAATTGCGCGCCTGCCTGATTCGCTCGCTGCTGGGCATCGGCGGCGGAACGATCGTGTCCTTCCTGTTCGCCAAGTACATTCTGACGCTGATCTTCAAACCCCTGATCGTCGTTCTCCACGCCCACGGCGAACGGGCCGAGTTGCTGGCCATGAGCCCGGCCGCACCGTTCTTCCTTTATCTGAAGGTCGGTTTTCTTTCCGGACTGATTCTGTCGGCGCCGTGGGTCTTCCATCAGCTGTGGTCGTTCGTGGCGACCGGGCTGTACCGCCGGGAACAGCGCTTCGTGAAACGGATGATCCCCGCATCGACCGGACTGTTCGCGGCCGGCGTGGCATTCATGTATGTTCTGGTGCTGCCCATCGTGCTCAACTTCTTCGTGGTGTTCAATCAGGGGTTTGACCTGCCCGGACTGACGCCCGGCGGCATTCAACGGCTCCTGCTGGGATTGCCCGATCAAAATCCCGCCCCCATCACCGACCCGGCCGCCGATCTTCGCATCCCCATCGTCAATGATCCGCCGGGCGATCCGGCAAATGGGGATATCTGGTACGATCAACGCGCGCGGACGCTCGACGTTCAAACCCCCACCGGCACCATGTCCATGCCCCTGCGCCCGGCCGACCGCCACCAGGCCATCAGCACCCAGTACGGCATTCAGGAATACGTTTCGTTCGTGCTGACGTTGATGCTCGGTTTCGGCATCGCGTTTCAACTGCCCATCGTGGTCGTGTTTCTGGCGACGACCGGACTGGTCTCACCGGATCGGATGGCCGGGGCGCGGCGCTACATTGTGTTCGGCATCGTGGTGGCGGCCGCGGTGCTGACCCCGCCCGACGTGATCAGCCAGATTCTGCTGGCCATTCCCATGTACGCGCTGTTCGAGGGCGGCCTGTTTTTCGCCCGGCGGATGACGGCGCCGACCCGATCGGCCGCACAAGCATGACCGAAGCCGTCGGATTACGATCGATTCGTCGGCACATTTCCGGCAAGGCGCTGGTCGCGGTCATCTTCTGGGGGGCGTCGTTCGTCGTCACGCGCGTGGCGCTGGAATCGTGGCATCCGGTGGGATTGGTGTCTGCACGGTTGTGGATGGGTCTGACGTTGATCGGCACGACGATCGTGCTGCTCCGCCGGCCGTTGCTGCCCGACCGGCGCGATTGGCCGGCGTGCATCCTGCTTGGCCTGGTGCTGGGCGTGCACCTGCTTCTGCAGGCGTTCGGGCTGCTGTACACGACGGCCGTCCGCACGGGGTTCATCATCGGTCTGATCCCGGTGCCCATCGCGATCGCCGCGCATTTGTTCGGGCGGCAGCGGCTGAACGCCACCGGTTGGGGCGGCGTGGCGTTGGGGGCCGCGGGGATGCTGCTGGTGACGACCAAATCGCTCGACCAGTTCGCCGACGCCCGCTTCGGCGACGCGTTGCAGGTGATCTCGTGTTTCACGTGGGCGTTCTACACGGTGTACGGGTCGCGGGCCGTCTCACGGAACGGCGCCCTGCGGGTCACGTTCGCCTCGATTGCCGTGGCGGCCGTGGTCTGCACGATTGCAGGCTTCAAGACCGGGTTCACGGTCCGGAACCCGGATGCGTTCGCATGGTTGTCGGCTGCGTTTCTGGGGTTCATCTGCAATGGGGTGGCGTATTTCCTGTGGGTCAAGGCCGTCGACGAACAAGGCCCGACGCGGGTGGGGGCGATGATCTATTTCGAGCCGTTCATCACGCTGCTGGTGGCCGTCGTGACCATCCACGAGCGAGTGGCGATTCAGTCGCTGATCGGCGGCGTCATAATCGTCGCGGGCGTGCTGCTCGTGGCGCGGGGTTCGCGACAGGCGATGGGGCTGCCCGGCGAGTCTTGATCTGGATGACATTGCAGCGCTGCGGGAGGGGGTGATAGTGGGGCGATTCACTTGAAACCTCGGGTTGGCGATGGGAATCAGAACCCGCCACGGGAGTGGCAGGCCGGACGGCGGCGATGATGCGGGCTTCGCCGGCGAGGTTTCGAATCGGTCGAGGATCGGCCCCGGACTTGCGTCCGGGGTTCTGACATCCGCGCCGCAATCCGAAGATTCAATTGGATCGATGCGCTAGTGTTGTGACGCAGATTAAGTTTTGGGTCGGGTGGCACGGACAACGGTACTCCGTTGTCCGTGTGAAACCCGCCAGCGCGTTGAAATCGCAGTCGAGGCCGAAAGTCGGAGATCACGGGCAAGCGAGTACGCTTGCCCGTGCCACCCCGAAAAATTAGGTGTGACGGAACACTAGCCCATGTCGGAGGCCGTGCGCCGACCGAACAGCACCGTGGCCAACGTCAGACCGACCAGGAGCAGGACGACCAGACCCCACTGCGAGACGGTCGGGACGTTGGGACTGGTGGCGTGGAACACGTTCTCCTGAATCTCGTCGCCGATGTTCGTGTTGCGGCGGATGATGTCGGACAAACGGGTATTCTCCAACTCGGCGAGCAACGGGCCGGTGAAGTACTCCTGATACCAGAAGCGGTCGCCGTCGCGCACGCGGCCGAACTGATCGATCAGGATGGACCGAATCAGCGGGCCCACCTGGGCGCCCGGGTAGTGATCTTCGGCGACGGCGCCGACCCACAGGTCGACGTCGTTCATGGATCCGTATGCCGAATCAAACCCCGCCTGAATCTGCGGATCGGACGTGATGTCCGCCGACGTGACCGCCGTCGGCACGCCCATGGCCGCGCACATGGCGTTGTACGACGGCAGACCGTGTTCCCGCCCGCGCTGGACATTCAAACAGGCCAGGTCAAACCCGCCGGCCCCCGGCGGACCGAACAGGAAATTACGCACGTCGTCGACGATCATGGCGTCGATCTGTTGCATGGGGTTGAACGCCCCGCCGCGCAACAGCGGGTCGATGCCGCCTTCGCCGGTCAACCGCTGCGGGGCGAAGAATGCGTCGCGCAGCGCCAGATTCCCCTGCGGAATCGGCTGGTTGCCCGAGTTCAACCGCTTCAGCGTGGGGGACAGCATGGTGTGGCCCACGCGGAACGCGGCCGTCGCGAATTCGTTGGTGACGCCCGCGTTCACCGATGGGTCGTAGCCGGTGTAGGGCGGCAACGCCGTCCCGCCGATCAACGCCGGCAGCCATTCCTTGTAGGTGATGACCTGCATTTGCGCGCCGACGATGGCCCGGGCCCGCTGATAGATCTCCTCGTCGTCCAGCGCCGGCTCCGCGGCATGGATCTGGTTGGCCAGCCGGTTGTGTTCGCGGACAAACAAGGTGTGCAACGCGGTCAATGCCACCTGTTCGTTGGACCGGACATCCCCCGCGACGAACAGGTTGGCGCCCGTGCCGCCCCCGTTCGGCAGGCCGTCCAGATTAAACGGGAGCATGTTGCCCGCGCTGACCTTCATTCGTCCGGTGCCGTCCATGGTTCGCAACGCGTTCGCCCGCGAGACGCCCGATCCGTAGACGTTGGAGGCATCGACGTATGCGACGAGGACGTTTACCTGCTGTCGCGGATTGCCCGGCCCGGTTCCCGTCGTCGGATCGTACGCCGAACGGTCCAGGGGGATAATCTGCGTGCCGGTAAGGAACGGGTCAAACTGCGCATCGCCCATGGGAATCTGGACGTCGAACGGCTCCGCCGGCGCGGCCGTGCCCGCGAGGTCGAGGTCGTGATCGAGGAGCTGCCCCCACATCCAGATGAAATCACTGCGCAGCCCCGTATTCTCGAAAAGACTGGATTGCGCGACTATGGCGTTGCTGATGGTCCGCGGGTTGGGACGACCCACGCCGCCCGGCGTGGACACACCGTCGGCATATTGGGCCGGAACGGTACGCAGGAATTGAACGCCCGCGCTGCCCCACAACGGGTTGGCGACGTTGTTTCCGAATCCGTCGTAGGTGCGCGCTTCGGCGCCCCACGCCGTCGGCGGAACAAGCGCTTGGGCAGGCTCCGGAATCTCCGTGGTTCGATCGTACGCATCCCCGTTGCGAACGGCGGGGATGACCACCGAATCAGGCGACGTCGGCGGACGCTCCCGGGTTTGTTCCTCTCCCGGGGAAGCCGGGACAGCCGTCGGCCAACAAAAGAGAACCAGCGCCAATAACGTGGATTGGGTCAATAACCTGAATTGCATGTTTCCCCTCCTGAATTGACTGCCCACCAACCAGCCGTCGCACCGGCCGACCACGCCTGCGTCAGCCGGGTTGATTGCCGTGCACGGCGCTCATTCCGCGAGCAGGCCAACTGGCCATTCTAACGCGGCGCGACCGTCCGCGCCAAGCAATTCTCGGCGTGATTTTCGGTCCTTGAGTCGTCGGGAACGATCACCGCGAATCTGGTCGCGACGATGCGAAAACGGCGTTTATTCCATTGAATGACCATCTGCCGCAACCCGCGCCCACCCCCCGGCGACGAGACCGATTGGGTCGGGTAGCATTCGCCCCCGTTCGGGTTACGGAAACGGATGGGAGACGGTTGGGAAGGGTGGGCGCATGATCGGGCCGCATAAACGGATCTTGGTGACGGGCGGGGCGGGGTTCATCGGGTCGCACCTGACCGAGACGCTGCGTCTGGACCGCTGCGAAGTGGTGGTGCTCGACGATTTGTCGATGGGACGGCGCGAAAACCTGCACGAGGCCGTCGAGTTCCATCAGGGCGACGTGCGCGACGAGGACGCGCTGCGGCGGGCGCTGAAGGGCGTGGACGCGGTCATTCATTTGGCCGCCAAGGTCAGCGTGCGGGCGTCGACCGACGATTTCATCAACGACGCGTCGGTGAACGTGCTGGGCACGCTGTCGGCGCTGAAGGCCTGCGCCGGCACCGGCGTGCGGAAATTCGTGTACGCGTCGTCGATGGCCGTGTACGCCGATTCGCCCGAACCGAAGCCGATCAACGAGGACTACGCCTGCCGGCCGATCAGCCCGTATGGCGTGGGCAAGCTGGCGAGCGAGAATTACGTGCTGGACATCTGCCCGCGAATGGGGGTCGCGCCGGTGGTGCTGCGGCTGTTCAACACGTATGGACAGGGGCAGACGTTCACGCCCTACGTTGGGGTCATCACCATTTTCATACGCCGGCTGTTGAATAGCGAGCCGCCCATCGTTTTTGGATCGGGCGAACAATGCCGCGACTACATCAGCGTGGATGACGCGGTGACGGCCTGCGGTCTGGCGCTCGAGTCCGACTGCGGCGGGCAGGTGTTCAACATCGGCACGGGAACGCCGGTTTCGGTGAACGCATTGGCCGAGAAGCTGTGCGAACTGATCAATCCGGAAATCAAGCCGGTCCACGAGGCAGAGCGCCCCGGCGAGCTGCGCAACTGCATCGCCGACGCGGGCAAGGCCCGGCGCATGATGGGGTATAACCCGCTGGGCCACGTGTTCGACCAGCTCGAAGACCTGATCGACTATCACAAGTCGTTGAAATAACCGCCCCACGATGAGGCCGTTGCGAACGGATGGTCGCCCGTCGCAGTCCGGTCGGGTGGGATCGCACACGAGTGATGGGGCGATCCGCACGTGCTATCGGGTGGCACTGGCAAGCGTACTCGCTTGCCAGTGTCCGGGGGCCGCCGTCAAGCGCCGATCTTGCCGTGTCGGCAGCGCGGATACACGGGCAACGGGGTACCGTTGTAGCTGTTTAGCGTCTCCGTAGGTGCCTGCCGCAGGCAGGCCTGAAGGTAGCCCCGCGCTTCACAGGATTTCGCGCCAAGCTTGATGAGGTTGCGTGTAAGTATGTATGGCTGCCATAGTTACAACTCCAAATGTTGGTTCAGAACATGGAGGTGTACGATGGACAGCCACACATGGCGACGAGTG
>JABFSN010000214.1 GCA_013140575.1 Phycisphaerales bacterium
TTGGCACCCATGCGATAAATCCCTCGCGGCGCAGCCGCGAGTCCTTGCCGATCCAAACGCCGGGAGACGGTCTCCCGGTAACGAACACCCAGCGGCCGAAACTCCAATTCACGCTGAACCAGTACAGGACCGCGTGGCGATCACGTTCGAGCCGCCTCGCGACGTGCACGTCTGCGGAAGCACACTCGCCATCACGGAATTGATGATCCCCTACACCCAGGACCGGGGCCCGCCGTACATCTTCGTCCGCTCCGCCGGCCGCATTCGGGCGTTCTGCAAATACGGCTGCCCGACGCACCTGGCCTGGGACGCTGAACTTCGCAACCTGCCGGATTGACGTAGACCCGCGGGACGAAAATGTCTCCGCCGCCTCGTAGCGGAGTCTCCATCGTTCCGCCCCCGTCGGATGTGCCTCGAACCCGGCCGCTCCCGGAATCCGAGTAGATCGCACCGCCGAGCCGATCAGATCACCCCTGCGCGCCGACGCCGGCCGAACATGATCGTTCCCATGCACAGACCGCCCAACAACAGCACCACCAAGCCCCACTGGGAAACCGTCGGTATCGACCGGCACTCGTCGGGAATGTCATCACCGTCGGCATCCAGGCTCGTGCCGGCGAGGATGTCGATCATGTCGTCCTCGTCGTTGCCGTTGCAGTCCACGCCGGGAAGCGGGATTTCGTAGACATCGGGATTATACTGAGCGGGTACATTAAGCACGGCGCCCGGTGGGACGACGACGGACAAAGCGCCACACGCAGACGTTGGCCCACCCCCGCCTTGGCCGACCCTGAACTGGAACGGGACATTGAGGCCGCAGCGCGCCCGGATCGTAAATCTCCCGTCGATCGGATTTCCGACAACCGTAGCCAGCAAGTTGCCGCCGCAGCCCTTGTTGTTTACGCTGGCCACGAAATTGTTGAGCAACGCGACCATGTTCGTAGCGCCGGGAACGTTGCGGTCCTCACACTGGAAGCAACAGGGCGCGCGGAGGCACCAGGCTCCGGGCGCGCCGTTCGCCGTCCCCACGAATTGGTAGAGTTGGGTGGTCCCGGGTGAAGGGGCGCCCGATGGACACGTACAACCCGTCGGATTCGGATACGGGCCGGAGATCGTGATCCGCCCGCTTCCCGCCACTCCCGGCGCGGGAAAGGCGCCCACCCGGATGAAATATGCGGTGTTGGGCGTCGCCTGGAAGGACACAAAGGACTGCGAGGAGCCATTACAAGAACCGGCGGCGGCGTTGTTATTGCAGCCGACCTGCGGTCCTGCGCAACTGTCGCGATGGACGATCAGAGCGGTGTCAAACAGGCTGCCACAGGTGTCCACAGTGACCGTTCCGCCGCACGTGGGCGGCGCGACCCAGCGATACCAGACGTCCAGGTTGACTGGAGTACACGCGGGCGGTGCGGAGGAAGTGGTCGCGCCGCATGTATTGAAGAGGTACGTTCCATTCGGAACAGTTTTTGCACCGGAGCAGAGGTCGTTGGAGGGTGGAGGGGGCGGCGGATTACCTCTGCAGACGCCTCCGACGCACTTGTCGTTGGTGGTGCAAACGTCGCCGTCGTTACAATCGATAAAGTCGGGCGCTGGTGGGTTTGAGCACCCCGTGTCCGGATCACACACCCCCACTTGATGGCATTGGTCAAGAGCGGTGCAGACGACAAGGTCGCTCCCGATACAACTGCCATTCTGGCATTTGTCTATTTGCGTGCAGACGTCGCCGTCGTCGCAGTTGGTGCCATCGGACGCGGGCGGGTTTGAGCATAGCCCCGTGTCCGGGTCGCACACGCCCACCACGTGGCATGGGTCGAGAGCGGTGCAGATGACGGGGTTGTTCCCGACGCAATTGCCGGCCTGGCAGGTGTCGGTTTGGGTGCAGCCATCGCCGTCGTTGCACGGGGCCGTATTGTCCACGTGCACGCAATCCCCCGTAACCGGGTCGCAACTATCGTCCGTGCAGACCTTGCCGTCGTCGCAATTGGGTGGAGGCACGCCCGCGGCCGTGCTCTCGAAGGCGCCGATGTCACACGCGGAACCCTGGGGTCGAGACACGCCGCGCTGATCGGTGCAAACGGTATAGGAACTGAGCGGCACGGCGTCGATGGCAAGGCTGCCGGGCAGGAGGGCATGTGTCTCTGTGCTTCCAGGCGGGTTCAGAAACAGCGGGGCCAACCCCGCGGACATGTCGTTGATGTCGCCCGGACCGTCGAGACCGCCGCTGACGTTGGCGCTGACGATGTTGACGGGAAGGCACCAAACGTCGGTGCTGAGGTTGTGGCCGAGGGAGATGAGCCCGCCCCCTGGAGAGTTGCCGGCGAAGTAGCAATTGCCGCCCCCATTGGCCAGGATGGTGTTCTTCATGACGACGGTTCCCGTTTGCTGGTACAGCCCCCCCCAGCTCTGGGCGTAGTTGCCGCTCAGCGTGCTGTTGTTCAGATAAATGGTCGGGCCGTGGTTGGAAGTATGTATCGCGCCGCCGGAGTTGTCGCTGACCGTGCTGTTATTAAGCGTAAGCGGGCCGCCGATGTAGTTGCTGATCCCGCCGCCAAAAGAGGCGGAATTGTTGCTGACGGTGCAGTTATTGAGAATGAGTTGCCCGTTCTTGGATATCCCGCCGCCGAGGCTGGGGTCGGTGGAGGACTGCGCCGAGTTGCCGCGCACGGTGACGTTCGTCAGCGTCAACAACGTGCCTTGAGTGCTGATGCCGCCGCCGGCGCCGATGATAAGGCCGCCAAGGTCCGGGGCGACGCCGCCCGTTACCGTCAGTCCCGAGATGGACACCGTCGAGTCCCCGCGTATGTCGATGACCCGGTCGATGCCGCCCCCGTTTACGGTGGTCGTGTTCGCGCCGGCGCCTGTGATGGTCAGGTCGCTACTGATGTCCAGGTCACCGGTGGCGTTGAAGTCTTCGTTTGTTCCAGCGCGGACGAGGATGTATGTGTCCGCCGGTACGTCGATGGTATAGGGTCCGCTGCCGGTGAAGCAGCCGCCAAAATCAGTGTTACTGTTGACCGTTTGAATTGCTTCGCGGAGGGAGCAGAGGGCGCTGCCGCCGATGCCGAATTCGTCTGCTGGGGTGTTGACGGTGATGGTCGTCTGCGCGAACGCCCGCGGCGCCGTTAGTCCCACCATTAGCCCGCAAACCGCAGCCAACCGAAGGGTATGTGCGAGCGATGCAGTGTCCGAACCGGCGGTTGCCGTCACCCCAAACAGGAACCGGCGACGACGCGTCAGGGCGCCGGGACCTTCGCAACGCTCGCGCAAACAAGCTTGATTGGACTGCATTTTCAACCCTCCTTCAAAGCGGGAAATGGCGTCGCGGCGTGTCGCTACAGGTGAGCGATAGTTCCGTCGCCGCAACGCTGGGAAACAGCAGTAGCAGAGTCGACCATCCTTGTACAGTGAAAATCCGACTTTTCGGTACGTATTTGGAGGAATTCACTGGGGCGTGATGCTCGTGACCGCTGGTTTGTGGGGCATTTACCCCGCGCAGCAGGCGAAAAGGCCGGTACCACCGCGCTATGCCTCCTGTATGGCGTCAAGCCGCGGTGCGGAACCTGAAATGACGTACCATCACAATACGGCCCGCGGGAACCGGGACCGTGGGACTCGTCGCAAAACCGGATTGCAATCGTCCGCCCAGGCCTCACGATTGGCCGGAAGTTGGATTCATCGCCGCTTGCCGTTCCCGCGCATGGCGTTGGCGGAGGTCGCGCCGTCGAACAAAGCAAATATACGTGCGGTGGTGATTCGGTTCTCGGTCACGCCCGGAGACGTCCGGTCTGCCGGCTGGGGCACCGTGTGGCGCGCGGCGTCACGTTGGTCAACCGTGACCGCCCGACAGGGCGACCTCCGTTGCGATCCTCGGGGTTAGCCCGCATTTCTCACCGGGTGGATGACAAAAGGCTGCCCTTCGTGGGATAAACAGGGTGTTACGAGCCGGTTTATCGTTCACGCAGGAGCAGCCTGATGTGCGCAGAGTGTAACCAGGAGTCGTT
>JABFSN010000138.1 GCA_013140575.1 Phycisphaerales bacterium
ACGTTCCGCAGGCTGAGCTGGCCAGGCTGAAGGCGATGCCCGGCGTTGCGTCCGTCGAATTGGACGAGTACGTCGAAAACGCGCTCTATCTGCACGACAGCACGCCGCTGGTTCGCGGATTGCAGAGCCAGATCACCGGGGCGGGGTTGACGGCCACCGGGGCGGGCGTGCGCATCTGCGTGGTGGATACGGGCATCGATTCAGATCATGTGATGTATTCCACGCGGATTGACACCGCGGCCGGCCGTGATTTCAACAACGGCGACAACAATCCCGAGGACGACCACGGTCACGGTTCGCACGTGTCGGGCATCGCGCTGGGCGGGACGGGATTGTCCGTCGATTTCGGTTGCGGCGCGGGTTCGGAACCCTTCCAGGGGATGGCCCCCGGGGCGACGCTGATCGGCTGCAAGGTGCTGAACGCGGCGGGCGGCGGGTTGTCCTCGAACATCGTGGCCGGCATCAACTATTGTGCCGACCAGTCGCCGACCGGCGGCCGCGCCGACGTCATCAACATGAGCATTGGCACCGGGAATTTCGTCGGCAACTGCACGCACGCGTGGGCCGTCGCGGCCAACAACGCGGCGACCGCGGGCGTCGTGCCGGTGGCGGCGTCGGGCAATGAGAACAACACCAACTCGATGGGCTCGCCGGCGTGCGGCGTCAACGTAATTTCGGTGGGTGCGACCTACAAGGGCAACTACCCCACGTGCGAAGACAATTTGAGCAGCATCAACTGGGGCAACTGCGTCGATTCCGCGCCGATCAACACCGATGAAGTCGTGTGTTTCAGCAACGAAAGCGACCTGCTGGACGTGTCCGCGCCGGGCGCGATCATCTGGTCGGCGAGCAACGCCGCGGGCGGCGGTTCCATCGTGGGCCAAGCCGGCACGAGCATGGCTTCGCCGCAAGTGGCCGGTCTGGCCGCGTTGATTCTGAGCGTCGACCCGTCGCTGACGCCGGCGCAGGTTCGGCAGATCATTCGCGACGGCGCGATCGATCTGGGCGCGCCGGGCCACGACCGCGGCTACGGCTGGGGTCGGATCGATGCGATCAATTCACTGCAATTGGCCGCCGGCGGCGGTTGCACGTCCAATCCGGAATGCGACGACGGTTTGTTCTGCAACGGCGCCGAAACGTGCGATATTCCCAGCGGGAACTGCCAGGCGGGCACGGCGCCCAATTGCAACGACAGCGTGTCCTGCACCACCGATTCCTGCAACGAAGGCACGGATTCGTGCGACCACACGCCGAACAACGGGGCGTGCAGCGATGGTCTGTTCTGCAACGGGTCGGAAACCTGCAACGTGACGCTGGGATGCCAGGCGGGCACGGCCCCGAACTGCGCCGACAGCGTCGCGTGCACCGTGGATTCGTGCAACGAGGGCACCGATTCGTGCGACCACACGCCGAACAACGGTGCGTGCAGCGACGGTCTGTTCTGCAACGGATCGGAAACCTGCAACGTGACGCTGGGCTGCCAGGCGGGCACGGCCCCGAATTGCGCGGACAGCGTGGCCTGCACGGTGGATTCGTGCAACGAGGGCACGGATTCCTGCGATCATACACCGAACAACGGAGCGTGCAGCGACGGGTTGTTCTGCAACGGCGCCGAAACGTGCAACGCCACGCTCGGCTGCCAGGCGGGCAGCGATCCGTGCCCGGGTCAGGCGTGCGATGAAGGCGGCGATCAATGCGTGGCCTGCATCGTCAACGGCGACTGCGACGACGGGCTGTTCTGCAACGGTGCGGAGACCTGTTCCGCGGGAACCTGCCAGGCCGGAACGACGCCGAACTGCGACGACGCGGTGGCCTGCACGGACGATTCGTGCAACGAGGGCACGGATTCGTGCGACAACGTCGCCAACAACGCCAATTGCGACGACGGGCTGTTCTGCAACGGCGCCGAAACGTGCAGCGGCACGCTGGGCTGCCAGGCCGGGACCGATCCGTGCGCGCCCGATCCGTGCGACGAGGGCACGGACACGTGCATTACGGCGGGCGGCGAGGCGTGGGTCACGTTCATCGACAACGCCACCGTACCGGGCGTGGGGACAGCGACCAACGAGGACATCGTGGCCTACGACCTGACCGCGGGGACCTGGTCGTTGGTGTTTGACGGCAGCGACGTGGGGCTGTCGTCCTTCGTGATTGACGGATTGGCCGTTCTGACCGGCGGCGACATTTTGCTGTCTTTTACCGGGGCAGGAACGGTGGGCGGCGTGGCCATGGACGATTCGGACATTCTCCGCTTCACGCCCACGTCGCTGGGCGCCGCCACGGCGGGCACGTTCACGATGTATTTTGACGGCAGCGACGTCGGTCTGACGACCAACAACGAAGATGTCGACGCCATCAGTCTGGACGCCGGCGGGAACCTCGTCGTGTCCACGCTGGGCACGTTCAGCGTGACCGGTGCGTCCGGGAACGGCGAGGACATGATCGCCTTCAGCGCGACCAGCCTCGGATCCACGACGGCCGGCACGTGGGCGATGCTGTTTGACGGAAGCGACGTGGCATTGAGCGGGACAGCCGAAAACGTCGACGGCGCCGGGATTACGTCGGGCGGGACGATCCTGCTGTCGACCACCGGCAGTTTCTCGGTCAGCGGGGCGGCGGGCGCCAACGAGGACGTGTTCGAGTTCTTCCCGACGACATTGGGAACGACCACGTCGGGCACGTTCGCCATCTTCCTGGACTTGAGCACGATCGGCATCGCCACGGGCGAAGACGTGGGCGCGCTCGAATTGGTCGAGTAGTCCGGGCGGCGATTCGGGTCGTATGGATTCAACAATGGCGGCGGTGCCGAGCGATTGGCGCCGCCGCCTTTTTGCGCGCCCAAACATTTCCGCGGTGAATGTCAGCAATTCGCCGGGTGGTCATCCAGACCGAAACGCTGCGGCGGGCTATTTGCCGCAATAGTCGATGATGCGGGCGATTTCGCGGCGGAGGTCCTGCCGCTTTACGATGCGGTCCACGAATCCCTTCTGCATCATGAACTCCGCGGTCTGGAAGTTCTCGGGCAGTTCGGTCTTGATGGTGTTCTTGATGACCCGCGGCCCGGCGAAACCGATCATCGCCCCGGGTTCGGCCAATATGACGTCGCCCAGGCTCGCGAAACTGGCGGCCACGCCGGCGGTCGTGGGGTCGGTGGCGACCACGATGTACAGCCCCTTGGCGTCGTCGAATCGGGCCAGCGCCGCCGACGTCTTGGCCATCTGCATCAGCGAAACCATGCCCTCCTGCATGCGCGCCCCGCCGGACGCGGTGACCGCCACCAACGGCAAATCTTCTTCCATGGCCCGTTCGATGGCCCGGGTAATCTTCTCCCCGACCACCGCCCCCATCGACGCCATGATGAACGACGGATTCATGACCGCCAGAATCACGGCACGGCCGCGTATGAACGCCCGGCCGACGACCACGGCGTCGCGTTCGCCGGTGGCCTGCTGCACTTCCTTCAGCCGCTCACGATAGGGAATTCGGTCCTTGAATTTGAGCGGGTCGGCGGGCGACAGGTCGGCGTACAACTCGTCGAACGAACCGGGATCGACCAGGTGCTCGATCCGCGTGCGGGCGTCGATCCGGCGATGGTGACCGCATTCGGGGCAGCAGTGGAGATTCTCCTCGACCTCCTTCAGGTAGACCATGTGCCCGCAGTGCTGGCAATTGTCCCAGACGCCGGCGGGAACGTCACGCTTCTGGACCATTTCCGATACCCTTCCGATCAGGCACGCGCGGCGGCCGCCCGTTCGCGCAGCAGCGCCATCGCCGCCGCCGGATCATTTTTGCCGAAAATGGCCGAACCCGCCACCAGCGTGTCCGCGCCGGCGGCGACGGCGCCGCCGATCGTGTCTGCGTCGATTCCGCCGTCGATTTCCAGGCGCTGATCGGGCCGTAACATGCCGGCGAGCGTTCGTACCTTGTCGAGCACGTCGCCGATAAACTTCTGCCCGCCGAATCCGGGCCAGACGCTCATCACCAGCACCAGGTCCACACGATCGATCACGGATTCAATCGCCGACGCCGGCGTGGTTGGGTTCAGGCTGATTCCGACGGCCGACCCCAACCCGCGAATATGGTCGATCACCCGTTCGGGCTCGTCGGTCGCTTCGATATGAAACGTGATCAGGTCGCAACCCGCCTTGGCGAACGCCTCGGCATAGCGCATCGGTTCGGCGATCATCAGGTGGGCATCGAAATACAACCGGGAAAGCGGCCGCAATGACGCAATGACGCCCGGACCGAAACTGATGTTGGGGACGAAATGCCCGTCCATGACGTCCAGATGCAACAGCTCGGCGCCGGCGTATTCCACGACCGCGACATGATCGCGCAGTCGCGCGAAATCCGCGGCCAGCAGCGACGGCGCGATGCGCAGCTTGGGTTCGGCCAGGCGGAACGTCGGCGGTGTATTCGGGGTCACGCGTCGTCCAGCACGTCGATGGCCGCGAACGGCTTGCCTTCCAGAAACTCCAGCGACGCGCCGCCGCCGGTGGACACGTGCGTCACGCGCTCGGCGACGCCCGCGACCTCGACCGCCGACGCGCTGTCCCCGCCGCCGACGATGCTGACCGCCCCGCGATCGGTCGCGTCGGCCACCGCCCGCGCCATCGCCATCGTGCCGACCTCAAACGGCGGCGTCTCGAACACCCCCATCGGACCGTTCCAAACGATGGTGCCGGCATCGTGCAAAACGGCCGCGTAGTCCTTGATCGTCGCCGGTCCGATATCCAACCCCTTCATGCCGCTCGGAATGTCGCCCGTGCAAACTTGCGTAGCCGCGCCGCGGACGATCTCCTTCGCGACGACCGAATCCGTCGGCAATCGCAACTTGCCACCGGCGCGTTCGAGCAGCGAACGGGCTAGTTCATATCGATCGGGCTCCACCAGACTGTCGCCCACGCCGTGCCCCGTCGCGGCCGCGAACGTGTACGCCATCGCCCCGCCGATCAGAATCGTATCGCATTTGCCCAGCAACGCCTCGATGGCCCCAACCTTGTCCGACACCTTGGCCCCGCCCAAAATGGCGACAAACGGTCGTTTCGGCGTCCGCAACGCATCGCCAAGGAAACGCAGCTCCTTCTGAACCAGGTATCCGACAACCCGCGGTCGCCCAGCCATGCGCTGCGGCACGGTCAGCATGCTCGCATTGTCGCGGTGGCACGTCCCGAACGCGTCGTTGACGTATGCGTCCGCCAGGTCGGCCAGCCCGGCCGCGAACGCATCCTTTTCCTTGCGCAGCGCGCCATCCTTGGCGGCCTTCTTGTCGGCGATGGTCTCCGCCGGGTGAAAGCGCAGGTTTTCGAGCAGGCAGCACGACCCGTCCGTCAGGCCGTCGACAGCGCGGCGAACCTCGTCACCGACCGTCGCGTCCACAAAAACGACGTCACGATTCAGCGATTCGGTCAGTCGCAAGGCGACCGGCCGCAGCGTGAATTCTGCGTCCTCGGCGGCATTCCCCGTCGGTCGGCCCAGATGGCTGATCAGAATCAACCGTCCGCCGTCCTTCAATAACCGCCGAACCGTCGGAAGCGCTTCGCGAATGCGGCGGTCGTCGGTGATCCGGCCACGGTCGTTCAACGGAACGTTCAGGTCCAGCCGGACCAGAACGCGTTTGCCCCGAACCGTGATGTCGTCGATCGATTTCTTGGCCATGGTTTTCCGCACCGTTGTTGCGACCGGTCATCCGTCAATCGTCGGCACGATGCTAATTGGCGGCGGGTGGCACGGTCAACGGTACCCCGTTGGCCGTGTCGAGTGTGGTTCGGCCGGGTGGCATGGTCAACGGTACTCCGTTGACCATGTCTTCGGCGACCGGGTGGCACGGTCAACGGTACCCCGTTGGCCGTGTCGAGTGCGGTTCGACCGGGTGGCATGGTCAACGGTACTCCGTTGACCATGTCTTCTGCGACCGGGTGGCACGGTCAAGGGTACATCCAGGATGACCTTCCGCGGGGCACGCGCATTCCCGCCCCGGCGGGGCGGCGGACTGTAGCCACGGGTGGAGCGATGCGCAGCATCGCGCCACCCGTGGATTCCGTCGGGTGTGCAGCCCCGGACGGGGCGGAGGAGGTGCCCTGGCGAACGCGAAACACGTACGCCTTGTCCGTCTTCGCGTCGGTCCGCCGCCTGCGATTCCACTCGTTCATTCAATCCGGCAACGTGGCCGCGGCGGTGGCGGCGCCGTCCGGGCCGTTCTGTTCCACCAGGAATCGGTGAATAGTATCGGCCACGACGGCGTGTCCGACCGGCGTCCAATGCTGATCGTAGGTGTAGTAGACCTGTTCGCCGTCGGCGGCCGCCCGGCGCAACGCATCCGTCGTGCTGACGAACGCGATTTCGTTTTCCGCCGCCCATTGCCGAACTACGTTCTCGCGCGCCGGCAGCCGTTCAAACAACAGTTCCATAAACCGGTCGCCCGCGGGCAACGATTCGGCACGCAGCGCGGCGAACGCTCGAACGTCATCCGCCGGCAGCCGGTCGCGGACCAGCGGCAGTGTGACGCCGGCCTTGGTGGGGGCATGGACGATCACCAGTTGCGCCCCGCCGTCGCCGCAGCTTCGCTTCATGCGCCCCAGAATGTCCGCCACGGCCGTCCAGTGCGGACTGCGCCGGAATTCGTCGGCGTCCGATGACGCCTGTAGAATCTGTTTCGGCGCGAACGCGTAATAGCGAGCGTCGGGGCCCTCGGGAATGCCGATCGGCAGCCAGGCCAGCACCTCGAGCACGGGCATTTCCCGTTTCGCGCCGATCGGCGCGAACGTGCGAATCATCCAATCGTCCATCGCGTTTCGGATCGGCGACTGTCTGACGTATCGATCCAGCCGATCGCCCCATTCGGGTTCGCCGATCGCGGGGTCGTCGTCGTCCGACCGGAAATCGTTGCCCTCGTAGACCATGCACAAAACGACCGCGGGGCGCAGCGTCAATCCATAGGTTTCAATGGCGGCCAGGTAATTCAGCGGCGCATAGCCGGACATGCCCAGGTTGTACACCGATCGACCGCGCGTTTCCGCAAGCCGCACCGGCCAGGCGTCATCGTCCGACACCCCCGAACCCTCGGTGAACGAATCGCCCACCGCGACGATTTCGTATCGATCGCGTTTGTCTCGATTACGAAACCCCCAATTGTCCGTTCGGTACCGGCAGGTGACGGGCGGATGACCGGGCCGAACGATCGGATAGCTCCTCGCGGCCAGCGGACGATCGACGAATTCGACCGAAAACTCGTCGTTGGGCACGCGATGGTACGCCGGCGAATCGTGCACGTACCAGACGCGTTGCGGGCGACGCAGCAGGGCGTCCGCGATCACCAACGTCGGCGCCAGCGCCAACAGCGCCGCGACGACCTGAAACCACCGGCGGCGGCGCTTGTGCCGCGGCGCGAGGTGAACGTACATCGCGACGCCCGACGCGACGAACGCCACGATGATCCATGTGAAATGCTCGCGGGAATATCGTCCCAGCAACGTCTGTCGGTCGCGGGCCACCAATTCCACGACATTGCTGGGGACGGCCCACAGCCATGCGTTGACCGCTACAGCGCCGCCGATCAACGCATAACGTCGCCACATCATTTCCGGACCCCGCGTCGCTCGGCCGCCATCCGCCGAACCGCGACGATAGCGTGCAGTCTCAGTTTCGCGCCGGCCGCATGTTATCGCCCCCAAAACCGGAAAACCACGTTTCGTTCGGGCGACCGCCCCCCGACACTCGACCGCCAACGTCCATCGCGTCGATTGAACGCAGGTAAGCGATCGGTTCGCCGACATTATGTGGGGTCGCCATCGATCGATCAGGGCGGAGACGGTCGACGTGCCGATTATGGATGCGCCCGACATGGGCCATGAATCGTCCGGCCGCGATCGCAGTCCGGCGACACGGGAAACGAAGGGGGTCTTATTGAAGGTAAAACGGCGCATCCTGTTGGTGGGCGACGTCGTCATGCCGTCCGACGATATCGAACTCGCGGCCATCGATTCGGTTCAGGTCACGTCCCCGCCGCAGGCCGTCGCACGGTTACACAGCGGCGAGTCGTTTGACGTGGTGATGGTCGACGGCCGGATCGCGACGGACGCATTCAATCAGATTTCTGCGGCGGCCGATCGGGCAGGCCGTCCGGTCCCGGTGCTTGTGGTGCCGCCGGGCGCCACGCCGGACGCCATCGCGCACCTTTTGCAGTCCGTCGTTCGTATCGACCCATCACCGACACGCCTGGCGACTCCCCCGCGGCTCGACGACGGCGAACTCGACGGCGACAACATCGCCGGCCTGTCCCTGTCCGCGGATCCTGAAGTGAACCGCGTGCTGGTGGTGGACGATGATCCGTCCGCCGTCGAACTCCTGAAACGCGTGCTGGAGCAGTCGAACTACGAGGTATTGACCGCGACGAACGGCCGGGAGGCGCTTCGCGTGCTGGCCGAAAACGACGCCTCCATCGTCATTTCCGACTGGATCATGCCCGAGATGGACGGCATCGAATTATGCCGCGCCATCCGTTGCAGCGAATCCCTCGGATTCGTGTTCGTGGTCATCCTGACCGTGCATGGTGACAAACGCGGTCTGCTGACCGCGTTCGAGGCCGGTGCCGACGATTTCGTGACCAAACCGTTCGATCGCCACCAATTGCTCGCCCGCGTTCGCGCCGGGGCCCGCATCGTCAGGTTGGAGCGGGACATGTTCCGCCGCACCCGCGAGGCCGCCATGCAAAACGCCAGAATGGCCGTTCTGAACGACCGCCTCGAACAACTGGCGACGCTCGATGAACTGACCGGATTGCTGAATCGCCGCCAGGCGCTCATCAAGCTCAACGATTTGTGGGCCCTGGCGACGCGCTACGAACTCCCCTTCTCCTGCATCCTGTTCGACATCGACCACTTCAAGAAGTTCAACGATCAATACGGGCACGACGCCGGCGACGCCGTGTTGCGGGCGACGGCGCGCACCGCGACCGATTCCGTCCGCCTGGTCGATGTCGTCGCTCGAATCGGGGGCGAGGAATTCCTGGTGATCTGCCCGAACACCGACGTCGACGGCGCGGTCATCGTCGCCGAACGCCTGCGCACCAGGATCGAACAAGCGGCCGTCCGCCACAACGACCTGCAACTCCGCGTCGCCGTCAGTTTGGGAGTCGCGGAACGCCACGCCGAAACCCCGGACGCGAACGCGCTGCTCAAACGGGCCGATAACGCGCTGTACGCGGCCAAGGCCGCCGGGCGCAATTGCGTGCAACTGTGCCGGCAAACCGCCGCGGCCGTTTGATCTGGATCAACCCATCGCCGACGCGATGGCGTGCGATTCCGCGCCCGTCGGGTGACACTGGCAAGCGTACGCGCTTGCCAGTGTCGTCGGCCCATGGGCCATACCGCCCATTTTCGCGTCGGCGTCGCCGAAACACGGACAACGGCGTACCGTTGACCGTGCCACCCGATCGGCGCATTCAGCTGATTCGTCGCAGTGATTCAACCGATTGCCGACGCGACGTGCTGCGATTCCGCGCCCGACAGGTCCATCGCCGCGTACAACTCCGCGATCACCCAGTCGGCGGCCAACGTCCCCGCCCATGTCAGGGCGATCCCGTCTTCCGTAATGCGCAACAGACCGCGCTCGGCGAAATCGTCCAATCGCCCGCCGAACGCCGATCCCGTCTCCAGACCCGTCGCCTGGCGAAACGCCGTAACATCCAAACCGTCGGTCAAGCGCAATTGCATCAATAACATCTCGCCCGCGAACATCTCGCGGGTCAGGTGTTCGGATTCGGCCTCGGCCATTCCATCCGCGTCCATCCGCCTGATGTAACCGGCGACATCCGCGACATTCTTGTAACGCCGACGATTCACGCATCCCGCGGCCGACGGTCCCACGCCGATGTACGACCGGTTCCGCCAGTACATCATGTTGTGCCGGCAGGCGCCGCCCGCACGGGCGAAATTACTGATCTCGTATTGCCCGTACCCATTCTGCGCCAGCGTCTCGAGCGCCACCCCGTACATGTCCGTCTCGATCCCGTCATCGCACGGCGTGACCCGCCCCGCGGCGCGTTGGGCCGTCAGGCGCGTGCCCGGTTCGTACGTCAAGCCGTAGCACGCGATGTGTTCGACGCCCAGGTCGATGGTCCGCCGCAACGATTCCGCCCACCGTTGCACGGTCTGCCCGGGAATCCCGAAAATCAGGTCCAGATTAATGTTGCCGATGCCGTGACGACGGGCCATGGCCACGCCGGGAGCGATGTCATCGGGCGAATGCAACCGTTCCAGCGCGGCCAGTTCATCGACATGCCACGACTGGGCCCCCATCGACAGCCGGTTCACGCCCGCCGCCGTCATGACCGACAGCTTCTGATCGTCCAGCGTCGCGGGATTGGCCTCCACCGTGAATTCGACGACGGCGTGTGCGCCGACCACCCCGTCCAACGCCGCAAAAAGCCGTCGAAAATCGTCAATCGGCAAAACCGTCGGCGTCCCGCCCCCCACGAACACGGTTTCAATCGCTGCCCCTCCCAATGTCCGTAAGCCCAATTCCTGAATGGTACGGGTGACCAACGGACCGGCCGAACGCCCCTTCAACGCGACCGAATAGAAATCGCAATAACCGCATTTACTATCGCAAAAAGGGACGTGGACGTATAATCCGCAGCCGTTCATGGCACTGCCCGCGTGATTCGCCTCGCGCCGGATTCACCCGCCCGGCGGCCGAAACCGCCGATCCGAACGCGCTTCCGGCACACTAACCGCGTTACGGGCTGCGATTCAAGTCCCGGCGTTTGAATGGATGTTGCCACGCGGGTATACTGAACCCGGCGGCCGAACGGGCACCCTGGAAACGGACCGCCTGATTCTCGCAAGGCCCGCGCGTGGCAAATCGGCCGGTGCCCGGGGGCGAACACATGGACGTTAAGCTGATCATGTTCCGCGAAGCCGGCGACCGCCGCGATTTCCCCCTGAATCATCCGGAAATCACCATCGGCCGCAAGGACGACTGCGACATCCGCGTGCCGCTGGCCGAGGTCTCGCGCCACCACGCCAAGCTGACCGTCGCGAAGGGCAAGCTGTCGGTCAAGGACCTGGGCAGCGCCAACGGCACGTTCGTCAACAACAAGAAGATAAATTCGCCGCAACCGCTCAACGCCGGAGACCATCTGGTCGTCGGTCCGGTGGTCTTCACCGTTCAGATCGACGGCGTGCCCGACAACATTCGTGCGGTCAAAACCAAACTCCGCTCCATGTCCACGACCGCCAAATCCGCGTCCCGATCCGGCGATTCGGCCGCCGGCCGCCGCGGCCCGTCCGGCGAGGACGAGGTCGATCCGATCAGCGCCCTGGAAGCGCTGGCCTCGAGCACCGATCAGACCGCCATCGACGCGTTTGACGCCGAAGAAGAGGTCGCGTAATCCTGTCGACCGTGCGTCGCCGCCGATAGTGCGCCTTGAACGGCGGTGCGTCCCATCATGATCCCTTGCGGTTGCGTCCCATGACGCCGAATCCACCACACGCCGTCCCCGTGCCGCCCGCCGTCACCCGTCGACATTCGCAAGTCGTTCGCGGGCGCCTGGCTCGGCGGCTGGCCGCGTTCGTGGGCGCGGCCGTGGTCCTTTGCGCCGTCGTCGTCTGGCAGCGCGACGCCCGACATATCGAGGCCGCCCGCGCCGAGATGGGCGCGTTGCTGAAACCGCTTCAACAATACCTGGACGAACACGCCGGGTTGCCTGCCGCCTATCCCGATGAACCCGGTACGGTTTCCCCAATCGATACAGGCGCATTCCGCTACGCCGATGCCGACGTCATTCGCTGGGCGAAAACGGCCGGCCGACCCGTGGTCATCGCCCACGGCCGCTCGCAGGGACTGATCGCCCGCCCCAACGGCTATGCGGTCATCGTGTACGATCGCGGAACGTTGCGGGTCGACTGGATGCCCGGCAGCCGCTTGGGTCCGTCGCTCGACGAACAGCGTTCACTCGCCACGGCCGGCCAGGCCGCCGATTCACGCTGATCCCCTGCATGTCTTCCGCGTCCCTTGGGATCGGCAGCTCTTCCGCGTCCCTTGGGATCGGCACGTGTTCTGCGTCGCTTGCGAACGGCACGTGTTCTGCGTCCCGCAGGGACGCGATGAATCTAAATAGAACCAAGGAGTAGGGAAACCGATTTCATCATGACCCGCGAACGTGACCCGCGAATCTTCGCCCGGAGGGCGCACGATCTTAGCCAGGGACTTCAGTCCCTGGATCGCGTGCGCTATTTCTTCCCGCCCGGAGGGCGCACGAAACCCGGTTTCCCTTTTGCGTGGTCTTGTATAGCCCAGCACTTTCAGTGCTGGGAAGACGACCGTCATTAGTTCTGTTAGTCCCGAAGGGACGGCTGAATCGGCACACCAGGCTTCGGTCGTCCCTGCGGGACCCGGAATAAATCCGCCGCAGCGATACCCGCGGCGAAACACGGGGCTACATTCAGCCCCGCCGGCGGCAGGCGACCCGTCTTGACGCCAAACACCAACAATCGCCGTGAACCGCGTCTACACGCGACCGTCCACCGCGATCCCGGCAATGTTCGGCGGTTCAGCGTTGTTTCGCCCACGAAACGCCGAACAAAACGAACGCCGTCGCCGCGAAGAGCATCGGCGGTGGAAACTGAAACAATATCGTGATCCCCAACAGCAGACCGACGAAAACCACGTTGCAGACCGTGATCGCCTTCAATCGCCCCGCCTGCGACGCGGCCCGCAGAACCAGCAGATTCAGAACCCCCGCGTAAATCAACAGCACGGAATAGCTGCTGTTCAGAATCTGAATGCCGCCGAACGCCGTCGGCGAGAACGGTCCCAGCCTGACCGTATACGCCTTCGCCGCCGCGTCAATCTCCGCCAATTTCGGATCGGGCTGCGTGGTGAAGTTGGCCTGATATACCGCCAGCACGTGCACGGCCCCGAACAGGATCAACACCACGGAACCCGCGATGAATGTCCGACGCCCGGGTTGGGATGGTTGAATCATGTTTCCACTACCCGCGTCACGGCGTCTGTTTCGCAATCCCCACCAGTCCTAATACGCCAAGCCTGTACGCTACCGGTGAAAAGCCCACGGCACTGCCACCCACGCCCTTCCTTGCCCCAGCGGGGCTACGGTCAATAGCCGGGGGTGCAGTCCGCGACAGCGGACGGAACCCCCGGAAACCGCCCGACATCAGGACCAGCCCCAGGGGGGCGAAGGAAGCCATGACCGCGGTTCCGCTCCAGCAGTCGTAGTACCAACCGGACCGGCGGCGACCACCCAGCTCGGTCAACAAGGACGACGCGAAAACAGGGTCCGCCCCACACCGCTCCATCGCCGACTCAACCTTGATCCGGACTGTGCTGCATCACCGGCTGACCGGCCGGCACCCCGCCCGTTCCCATCGATTGCCTCGCCGTCAATCCCGCCGACCCTGCCGGTTCCGCCGTGAAGATCGCCGCGCGCCATTCCATCGCCAACGAAAACATCGCCGGCACCACCAACAGCGTGAACACCGTCGAAAACGTCATCCCGCCGGCCACCACCGCCGCGATGCCGCGATACAATTCGCTGCCCGCCCCGGTCATCACTACCAGCGGCAACATCCCCACCACCGTGGTCAACGCCGTCATGGCGATGGGCCGCGTCCGCGTTCGCACGCTTTCCGCAATGGCCTGGTCCGCGTCCATCCCCCCCTCACGCATGTAGTTCAACGCCTGGTGCACCACCAAAATGGCATTGTTGACCACCGTGCCTAACAGAATCACGAACCCCAGAATGGTCAGCACATCGAACTGCTGAACCGGCATCGTCGGGTCGCCCAGACTGTATTCGTGAACCAGCCGCAGCGCCAGAAACGCCCCGATGCCGGCCAGCGGCACGCTGAAGAAGATCACAAACGGATACAGAAACGACTCGAACAGCGCCGCCATCAGCAGATAGGTGATGGCGCACGCCAGAACCGCACGCGAACGGATCAACGCCAGCGCCAAGTCCGGATTCAGAATCAACACCCCGCCGACCAGCACCGCACCCGTCATCCACCCGGCGTGCAATGCGCTACGCCCTCCCCAGGCGATCCCGCACGCGGCCACCACAACCCCGCCCGCCGCCAGCGCCGCCAGCAGGGTCAACCCCACCGATCCGCCCACCCACGCCGGCGAACGAACCGTCCCGCGGAAATCGCCGATCAGCGCCCGCCGCGTCGTCGTCAGCTTGTCCGCGTTGCCGGCTAATGCGGTGATCACCGACGCATCCAGCGCCCCGCTTTCACGCAGCGGACGGATGACTTCCGCCTGGATCTTCTCCATCGCCGATTGCAGCGGCATTCCCTTCGGCGGCTGGATGGTAAACGTCACCGCCCCCATGTCCTCGATGTGGTTGATCTGCTGCGGGGCCGTCGTTTGAACCAGCGTCACCGCCGACGCCAGCGGAACCACGTTCCCCGACGGCGCAAAAATCGGCACGCGCACCACTTGCTCCTTCGTCGCGCCTTGCATGTCCTCCATCAGAATCACCATGTCGATCCGTTCGCCGCGATCGTTGAACTCCCCCACGAACGCACCGTTGGCGCACGCCTCCACGATGAACCCCACGTCTTCCACGTCCAGCCCCAAATCGGCCGCCTTCTCCGGGTCCAGAATCAGCCGCACCTCGTCCCGCCCCTGGTTGAAATTCGCCGGCGCGCTCTGCGGGTAATCGAAACCCGCCGCCATGATTCTCGGCAGCACCGCCCCCGCCGCCGCCAGCACCCGCTCGTAATCCGAACCCCGCACTTCCAGTTCGATCGAATTGCCGCCGCTCAAGCCCCGCCCGAACAACGAAAACTGCGTCGCGAACGCATGCACACCGGGCAATCGCGACGACGACCGCTCCAGCACCTTGGTCAGCGGACTGACATTGGTGTCCTCCTTGCTCGTGCAGCCCATGAAGCACCCGCCGCCGAACGACACAAAAAAGAAATTCTCCATCGGCGCCGGTCGCACCCGCACCGTCCGCAAGCCGTCCGTGCCGACCGGCATCTCCACTTCCGCCAGCCGCGCCGCCTCCGGCGTTCCCAACTCCGCCTCCCAGAAAGGCCGAATCCCGTCAGTAGCGTCGTTCGGATCCCCCTCCTCCACCACCACCCCCATCCGCTTGAATTCCTCAATCGAATAGCCCGGCGGCGTCAGCATGAACGCGAACACCAGGTTCTTGTTCCCCGCCGGCAGGTAGTCCGTGGCCGGCATCAACCAGTAGCTGCCCACCGCCGACGCCGCGGTCATCCCCACAACCACCAGTAATCGCGCCCACGTCCGCCGGTTGATGACCGCCACCACCTGCCCCAGCCATTCGCCCACGAACCAGTGCGCCTGTCCCGCCATCCGCGTTTCGAGTTTCGCCGAACCCAGCATCCGCGCCGCCAGCGGCGGAATCAACAAAATGGACACAATCAACGACAGCCCCACCGCCGCGCTCACCGCCACCGCGATGTCCCCGAACAATTGCCCGGTCTCGCCCTCGATGAACACCACCGGTATGAACACCGCCATCGTCGTGAGCGTGCCCGCCAGGACCGCCCCCCACACC
>JABFSN010000219.1 GCA_013140575.1 Phycisphaerales bacterium
CACAACGCATCCGAACAACGCCAACGCTTCGCCACTCCCGTCCCGTGCATCCCTGCACCTGCCTTTCCGGGCCTTCATGCCCGGAACTGTATATCGGCGCGCGACCCGTTTTTGGGATAGGCCCTAAAGGCGTCCGGCACCAAAGCCGCGTTGTCCGGGGATCATTCGGTCGATACGATACACGGGGAGGTAGGTGGCATGGGTTATACGGTCATTCTGGAGCAGGAGTCCGACGGCGGTTACGTCGTCCATGCGCCCGCCCTGCCCGGTTGCGTCAGCCAGGGAGAGACCCGCGAGGAAGCGCTGACCAACATCCGCGAGGCCATTGAACTGTATATCGAGGACTGCATCGAGGCGGGCGATCTGGTTCCCTTGGAAGTGGGCCGGGAGTTTATCGAGGTCGAGGCCCGCAACTGACGAACACGTTCAATCCGTTTCATTCTTGGCGGTTTCGCTCCTTTCGCTCCATCAATCGTCCCAAGAAACCGCCTCCATGCCAAGCCATCCCGCGTTGGAACCCAACGCTGTCCGGCAAGATCACTCTGCGACGCGGCCCGCTCCAACCGTCGATTCTGACCAACAGATTCACTTTACCGAAGCGTATATCCAACTTTTCCGTGTCCTGCGCGATGCTGGCCAGTTTCGCGGCAGTATTGGGCGGAACTTCCTGGAATATCGTCAGACGAAAGCACATATTTGGCATTGGGCACAGATCATTCGACTCCATCCGTACTGTGCCGGGAATGTGTTCCCCTTCACAGGAAAACCACCCATCAACGTCGAATCGCAACGCGAAGGAAGAGGCATTCAGGAAATACAAGTGGACAAGCAGCCTGGCACTATCCTTACGCAAGTCGTGTTCCTGAATATTCGCCCCAACAGCGTGTATGAATTGCTCCAAGCGATCGGGTTGACCGCCCGCCAGGATTGGAAAGCCCCAACGCATCATGCGAAACCGGCCAATCCACTTGCTTCCCAGCAGACAAGCAACGATCAGAAGTGTGACCGCGATTCCGATAATGCAAGAGCGCACCCACACTGGAAACCAGTTTGCCCAAAAGGCCTCGACGACAACGGCGCTGAGGGCGGCAGTAATGATCCCGATAAGTTTCTTGTTCATTTTGCAAGACCTCGATGCGACAAGGTATCGCACGGTCGCTACGGTGCGTCAAACTATGCAGGCGGAGTTGCGGAACACTGGAGAGGTCAAGTCGCGCCAAAAGCCGACGGAACCGCTCCCTTGCGGTCGCGGCTCGGAAAGAAATCGGCTCGTCGCAACACCTGTCGTGTACGAACGCGGGAACCGGGCAGGGCGTCAAGCAGACGCAGAAGCGTGCGTCGCCCGATCAACGCCCGGTGAATTGCGGTTTGCGCTTCTCGAGGAAGGCGCGGACGCCTTCGGCGTGGTCGGCGGTCTTGCCGGCCGTGGTTTGGAGGCACGCCTCGTATTCGAGCTGGTCGTCGAGGTCGACGGTCCAGCTTCGGTTGAACGCCCGCTTGGTCAGGCCGATGCCGCGCGTGGGCAGCGATGCGAGTTTGGTCGCGAGCTTAATGGTAGCGGCCGGCAGGTCGTCGTCGGGGACGACCTGATTCACCAGGCCGATGCGCAGTGCTTCATCGGCGTCCACCTTGCGGCCGGTGAAGACCATTTCCATCGCCCGGCCCATTCCGACGAGGCGCGGCAGCGTGAACGTGCTGCCGGAATCGGGAACCAGTCCGACGTTGATGAACACTTCGATGAACGAGGCCGACGCGGCCGCGACGCGCAGGTCGCAGGCCAGCGCCAGGCTGCACCCCGCGCCGGCGGCCACGCCGTTCACCGCGGCAATGACCGGCTTCTCCATGGTGCGAATGGTCGCGATCAGCGGGTTGTACAGGTTTCGCAAATGCTGACCCAGTTCCGGGGCCAGCGGATCGGCCATGCGCGCCTTGACCGTGTCCAAATCCTGCCCGGAACAGAACGCCCGCCCGGCCGCGGCGATGACCAGGCAGCGGACGGAATCATCGCGGACGGCGGCCTTGGTCTCCTTAACCAGCGCGGCGAGCAAGTCGTCGTTGAACGCGTTCAACACGTCCGGGCGGTTCAGGCGCAACGTGCGAACGGCGTTTTCGTTTTCGACGAGCAGGACCGATTCGATACCCGGCATGGATTCGTTCTCCCGAGGCGACGTGGCGTCAGACTAGTCGCACGGGGCGGATCCGGCGAGATGGAGCTGTACGCGGCCGCGCAAACACAATACCCGTGGTGGGTCGTGCCGTGCAAATCGCGATGGGTTCGCCGCGGGCGCGCGCCGGGCTTCAGAACCCCGGATACGAGTCCAGGGCCGAACGAGAACTGGGTTGAGCTCGTTCCGCGTTACGGCCCCCCGCGCCCCGCCGCTACGTGCGCGGCAGGTTCCGGCCCGGTAGCCCGACACGAAGATTCAAGCCCGTCGTGCGACTAGGGACAACAACCCGTGCTGCCGGCGAAGGCGTCGAGATCGCCGAGAATGTCGAAAACGTCGACGAAGCCGTCCCCGGACGGACAGGGAATGATGTCCGTACTCAGCAAATCGCACTTGGAATAGTCGCCCGCGAAGGCGCCCAGGACGCATTCGATGTCGAAAATGTCGACGGTGCCGTCATGATTCGCGTCGCCGTAAATGTTGGGTTGCGACGCGCACAGGCAGTCGATGCAGCGCTGCATGGTGCATATCCCGCCGTCGCAGCCGCCGTCGTTGATGCAGTCGCAGCCGGGCGGAATCGACTCGGGAACCTTGACCGAGACCGTCAGCGATGCGGGGGTACCGGCCTTGAACAGTCCAATGGTCACGTCACCCGCGATGGGCGGCGCGTTGCAATCGAATCGGAAGTTGTACATCGTTGACCAGCGCAGCGCATTTCGATTGGCCGCCGCCACGCCGCCCGGCGAGGGCGTGATCCATGTGACGTTGCCCGCGGCGTGAACGCCGCCCCAATCCGTGCCGTCGTACGGCTCGCCGCTGTGGTAATTGACGTCATGAAACTCGACGTTGGAGACGGCCAGCCCGTCGCCCACGGGGACGCGGAACATGCTCGCCGCCCGGTCGGAATTCATGTTGTACAAGGCGTATTCGTAGTGCCAGACGCCGCCACCGAGGTCGGTCACTTTGTATCCAAGGATGAAGCGCCCCTCGCCGGAAACGTAGGCGTCGGTCACCTTGGCGTCGGGGTCCAGCGTCGGCCAAGCCTCGATTGCCGCCTGCTGCGCGTGCGTCGATCCCGAAAACGAAAGATTCCAGATGCCGCCGTTGAAGCTGCCCACCGTGACCTGACGCCAGGACGCGTTGTTGAACCGTTCGGCCGGGGATTCGTCGGTGGTGACGTAATGCGACTCGCCGAGCCACGTCGCGCCGACGTTTTGCGCCGGATCGACGTCGGCCGTCGCGACCTGCAGCCGCTTGTAGGTCGCGTTCCCGGCGAGGTTCCAATTCAGGACGTAAGGGTAGGCAAAAACGCCGGTGTAGGCGTTGATTTCCGAGCGCGGTCCCAACCCCGGCTGGGATCCGTTCAGGAACGACGAATAGGTGTCCGAACACTGCAACCCGAGCCAATCGCAACTCGGCTCGCTCGCACAATTGCCGCACAACGTCGAATCGGCCGCACAGAAACCATGCTTGACCCAGGACATCCCCAGCTGCTCGAATCGCGTCGAACCGGCGACGGTGCGCAGGCGGTACAGGTTCTGGGCGATGACCGGGTGTTGATTGCACTGCGATCCGCCGGTGCACTCGATCCAAATGGCCCGCAGGGTGCCGATGTTGCACGACGTGGTTTCCATCGAATAGCCGGAAAGGGTCCCCACCGCGCCATTTTCGGAAAACGCTCCGCCGACGGTGGACACGATTACATCCGGTCCCGCGGCTTGCCCGCCAGGCGCCACCGCTCCAAAAACGACCATGCCGATCCCTAACGCCAACATCCGTCGGGTTCGATTCATTTGCTGCATGTTTCCCTTCCGCCAACCGGTGCGATGCGCCATGACCATGCGATCCGTGACGCCGCCCGGCCGATCCTTAACGATTCCTGCGAGCTCCAATTCGCCGATTGCGCTGGATTTCCTGACATCCCTTTGGTTTGTTCGGGCGCGCAGGCGTGCCGCGGTCGATACACCGTTCGCATTTATGGCCGCGATCGGCGGTGCCCAAACATACGACCCCGCACCCACGACGACAACGCGGACGTGCCCAGTTTATCCGACGCTTGCGACGCACACAAGTAGTTTTCGGGCGATTTGGTATGCGTTTTTACACTTTAATTGTTTTCGAGGTTTACCCATAGGCAGAATCGGCAGTCCGGGAGGCGGAGACGGCGGGTTCGTCGTTTTCGTGAAGCCTCGCGCGCAGGCGCGGACCAATTGCGGCGACCACGGCACGCGGGTTGCGGTTTTGAGAATTCGATCGCGGGATTCCGTCCTGGCCGGCAGGGGTTCGAGGATCGCCACGGCGCGGCACGCGGATTGCCGAGCGTTCGATCGCGCGGCGCGCGGGGGCACGGGTTTTGATTTCGGAATGTTTTGTTTTCCATCCGATGGATCCGATGCTATGATGATGCGTGTCGCCAAGATCGGGTTCTGCCGTACGCGACAGGGAGCCTTTTTGCGCTGAACCTATCGTAGAACCCGGGAGGCCGTGATCGGAAGTGCAAAAACATGCCCGCTTGTCGGGACTTCTGCGCACCCTGCCGGCCACCCACGTTGCATCAGGGTTCTGCCAATTTCTCCCATCGGCACGTGCGGATCCGGGCTTGGGACTTGAGGGCTTGCCGTTTTGACGACAAGCCCCTTTTTTTTGCGCCTTCGGCGTCGCGTCGGCCTCGCCGGTGTACGTGGTTCGCGGTCGCGACGGCGTTTCCTTCGCCCCTGCCGGGGCGGGATTCCATGTGCGTCGGCATCCACGGGTTGCGCGATGCTGCGCATCGCTCCACCCGTGGCTACCGTCCGCCGCCCCGCCGGGGCGAAATCACGTGCAGGACACGAACCGGCGCTATTGGTCGCCGGCCACCTGTTGATCCCGCGCCCGCATATCTGCCGATGGAGTTCGCGTGCGGCCGCGACGGCCGCGATGTATATTGACCCACCATGACGCGAATCATCTTATTTGAAGACGCAGCATTCGCCGACCTGCTGCCGTTGACCTACTGGCGATCGGTGTTCGAGCTGCGCTGCGGGCGCCGGACGTTGTTCGACCGCTGCGCGTCCCGTTGGGGGGTCGCGCCCGTCGGCGTGCTGACGCGTTCGTGGATCGCGAACGTGGCGGCCGACCGGCTGGGCCTTCCGGTCAACGAACCGCTTGAGCCCGGCGACGTGCTGATCAACCCGCGCTGGTTGCCGGAACGCGGGACGACGCTTCCGAAACCGCCGTTTCTGGGAACGTGCGAGGACGGCATCGCCTGCATCGTATGCGACAAGGCGTTGGCCGCCCTGCTGGGTCCGCAGGATTTTCTGGATCGCAAACGCTGGTCGGAATTGATCGAGCAGATCGGCCGGGCATCCCTTCCGGGCGCGATGATCGGCTACCCGTGGGATCTGGTGTTGCGCAACGGTCAACTGATCGCGGAGGACTGGCGGGCGTCGGACGCGGGCATCGCCGGCGACGTACACGCGTCGGCCGTGCTGATCAATCGCGACGCGATCCACGTGGCGCCCGGCGCTCGCGTTCAGGCGATGGCGTTGCTGGACGCGAGCGACGGCCCGGTGATCGTGGAAAAGGACGCGGTCATCGGTTCGCACGCGGTCGTCGTTGGACCGGCGTGCGTGGGCGAACGTTCGCTGGTCAAGCCGCACGCGTTCCTGCACGGGGGCAGCAGCATCGGACCGGTGTGCAAGGTGGCCGGCGAGGTGGATGCCTGCGTGTTCGACGGCTATTCGAACAAGGCCCACGACGGGTTTTTGGGGCACTGTTACGTGGGCAGTTGGGTGAACCTGGGCGCGGGGACCACCAATTCCGATTTGAAGAACACGTACGGCACGGTCCGCGTGCCCATCGGCGGCAAGGAGGTCGATTCGGGGCAGATGTTTTTCGGCGGAGTCGTCGGCGATCACGTCAAGACCGGCATCCAACTGGCGTTGACCACGGGCAGCGTCATCGGTTTCGGCGCCAACGTGGCGTGCAGCCGCATGCCGCGGACGTTCGTGCGTTCGTTCAGTTGGGTGACGGATCGCGGCGTGGAGGAGGGCGACGTGCGGCGGTTGGCGTCCACCGCGGCGACGGTCATGGCGAGGCGGAACGTGACGATGACCAAATCCGAATCCGATTTGTTCAACAAGCTGCCCGAGATCGTGGCCTATTTCGAGCCCGACGTCATCGCCCACCGGGCGGCGTACGAATCGAGTGAACATCGCGGTCAGGCGAAACCGGTGACGCAGTGATCGACGGGGACGCGACGCGAACAACGAGCGCACCCGCCGATCGGCGGGCGGAAGCAGGTCGAACATGACGACTCGACGCATCATGGCCAAGCTGTCACGCCTGGCGCTTAACTCCGCACCCGCGCTGGTGACGCTGGCCGGCGCCACCGGATGCGGATTCGACCTGCTGCTGAATCAGACGGCGTCGTTCGGCCCGTCGGGTTCGAACGCGACGGCCGGCGCCGCGGTCGGTTCCGGTCAGCGGGGGACGTTCGACGTGGTCGTCGAGAACAACACGCCCTACCGGGCGATCTTCACCTACGGGGTGTTTGACAACACCGACACGGAGAGCGCGCCGGCGTTCTTCCAATACTCGCCGGACAGCACGCGGCGCCCACCGCGGGCCCAGTCGTCGCTGGAAGCCAACGAAACGTCCCCGGTGATTTCGCTGCCGTGCGCCCGCGTGTTTTCCATCGGAAGCAGCGGGTTGATCGGCCGGATCATGGAAAACGAAACCGGCGCGTTCGACGAGACCGCGTTGCTCGACGGGGTCGGCTTTGCATCGCAGGCGATTGACGGCGATGACCCGACGGAACCGGACCGGGGATTCGCCCCCGCGTTCGAGGCCCTGCTGGGCGCCGATTTCAACTGCGGCTCGCTGCTGCACATCACGCTCGAATTCGACGACGTCGCCGACGCTCCGTTCCGCGTCGCGATGCAGGTCTACGCGGCACGAAACCCGCCGTGATGCCCCCATAAATCGGTGGTCGCGGTGTCCCATCCGCGCATCGATCGCGGCGACCGTCTTGACCGCCGCGCCGCCCCGATTGACAATGCGCTCGTGATCCAATCCCGCCGGTGAATGCACGATTGCGTCGGCCGACGGTTGAACGATTGTCCCGTCCATGAACGACTACCGCGTCGATGTCGACTCCTACAACGGTCCGCTGGACCTGCTGCTGTTCCTGATCCGGCGGCAGGAAGTGTCGATCCATGACATTCCCATCGCCCGGGTGGCCGAACAGTACCGGTCGTTCGTCGGCGTGATTCAACTGATCGACCCCAATCTGGCCGGGGAATTCCTGGTGATGCTGGCTTCGTTGATGGAGCTCAAGTCGGCGGCGCTGCTGCCGCGGGCGCCGGAATCGTCGGACGCGGGTGTCGACGAACCGCTGGACCCGCGGTCGGATTTGATCCGGCAGTTGATGGCGTACAAGTCGTTCAAGGACGCCGCCCGGCGATTGGGGACGGCGGCGGAGATTCAGGCGTTGCGCTTTCCGCGACAGCCGGCCGACGCGCCGGCCGAACCGGGCGAAGTGGACGTCGAGGACGTGTCCATCTGGACGCTGGTGAACGCGTTCAGCAACCTGCTCGACCAAATCGGGAAGACCAAGGGCTTCCACGAGGTGGTCTACGACGAGACCCCGCTGACGCTGCACGCGGACGACATCGTCGATTCGCTGCAACGCGAGGGCGGCTCGCAGGTGTTCGAGTCCATCTTCACGGGTCGGAACAAGGCCGAGATGATCGGGCTCTTCCTGGCCATGCTGGAGCTGATCCGGCAGCGGCGCATCCGCGTGACGCAGGAGGTACTGTTCGGGCCGATCACCATTCACCTGGTCGATCCGACGCCGCTGGACGAGGTGGTGGAAGGCGTTTCGGGGTCGATGGACGGATCAGTCGATTCGAACGTAGCGGCGCCGTTCGGCGCCCGTTTCGGGGCGTCGGATGGGGAGGACGAATCAGCGGTCGAGGCGGGCGACGCGTGGGGCGATGCGCAAAACCCGACCGGCGATTCGGTCGATGATGACGATGGGGACGCGGCCGGTGTGTTCGACGGTCGATCCGGCCTCGTCGAAGCGCACGGCGGGGCCGTCGACGGGGAACCCGTCGGTACCAACGGCAAATCGCCGTCGCGGGCGACGGAATCGCGGGAGCCGACAGCATGACCGTGACCGAACGTATGGCCGAACTGGGAATCCACCTGCCTGATCCGGCGAAGCCCGTGGGCAGCTACGTGCCGGCGATTCAGGCCGGTTCGCTGGTGGTGACCAGCGGGCAACTGCCCATGCGCGAAGGGATGCTGGTGTGCGCCGGGAAGGTGGGGCTGGACGTGACGCTGGAACAGGCGTCGGCCGGCGCGGGCATCGCGGTAACCAATGCACTGGCGGCGGCCGCGGCGGTCGTCGGGGGGATTGAGCGCATTAAGCGCGTTGTGCGGGTGTGCGTCTATGTCAACAGCGCCCCGGGGTTCACCGACCAGCCCAAGGTGGCCAACGGGGCCAGCGATCTGCTGGTCAAGATTTTCGGTGACAACGGCCGGCACGCGCGGTCGGCGGTGGGCGTTTCGGAATTGCCGTTAAACGCGGCCGTCGAGCTCGACTTGATGGTTCAGGTCGCGGTCTGACCGGAATCCACGTCATGTGCCGCCGCCCAATCCGTACCGCAGATACAACCACGCCGCGCAGATCAGCAGCGTGACAACGGTTACCGGTATGCCCACGCGGGCGTGTTCGCTCCACGACACGCGAATGCCGCGATGGGCGGCCTGGTCGACCACGATGATGTTGGCGATGCTGCCGACGATCAGCAGGTTGCCGGCCAGCGTGCTGGACAGCGCCAGCAGCGAACCGGCCATCGGCGAATCCGCGAACGGCAGGAGCAGCATGACGGCGGGTACGTTGGACACGACGTTGGACAGGACCGACGTGGTAACGAACAGATCGGCCGGGCGGTGCAGGTTGATGCCGGCCGAATGCAGTGCCGCGGCCATTTGATCGAGCCCGCCGGCTTTCTGAAACGCGTGGTTGACGATGAACAGCCCGGCAAACAGGACCAGCAATTGCCAGTCCACCAACGCCAGCATCCGCCGGGTGTGCATTTTCCGGCTGGTCAGGATTACGCTGGCCGCGGCGAGCGCGGCCAAATCCTGCGGCACCGAAGTGAACAGGAACAACGCGACCAGCACGGTCAGGACCACCAGTCCCTTGCCGGTTTGCCAGGCGTTGAACGGGGCGGCGTCGATGTGCACGTCGCGCGGCTCCTCGTGCCATCGGTCCCGAACCGATCGGCAGATGACATACCATGTCACCCACAGCCCGATCGCCGACGGCACGACCGCATCCGCCAGGTAACCTGAAAACGACAGCCCCATTCGCTGGCCGATCAGGATGTTCTGCGGGTTGCCGATCAGCGTGGCGGCCGATCCGACGTTGGCCCCGCAGGCGAGACCCAGCAGGAACGGCGTGGGCTTCAGACCGCGGAGCAGGCACGCCTCGATAATCAGCGGCGTCATGACGATGCAGATCACGTCGTTGGCCAGGACGGCCGACAGCGATCCCGCGGCCAGAATGACCAGCGCCAGGACGGCGTTCGGACCGGCGTGGGTGTTGGCGATTCGCCGGGTGACGGCGGTGTAGAATCCGCCGAGGCGGAATTGGGCCGAAACCACCATCATGGCAATCAGCAGGGCCGTCGTCGGCACGTCGATCGCCGTCCATGCGGCCGGCGGCGTGATCCGACCCGTCGCCAGCAGGGCGATCGCGCCCAGTAGGGCGACGCCCGTGCGGTCCAGCGCCAGACCGGGCAGGCGGCCGAAAAACATGCCGGCATAGACGATGATAAACGTGACGAGAACGACGCCGTCCATGCATTCCACCCGCCGACGGATGCGTCGACTAATCTGCCGCGGCCCGCCGCTGGGCCTTTTTCGCGGCGACGCCGCATAGGCGCGTCAGCGATTCGCGGAGTTCGCACAACGTTACGTCGCCGCCCGATCGGGCGACGCAGACGAGATCCATTCCGGGCGGCAATTCGTGCTGCACGTGCCGGAACGCCTCGCGGATCAGCCGTTTGACCCGGTTCCGCACCACGGCACCGCCGATCTGCCGTCCGACGGCCAAACCCAGACGACAATACGCCAGCTCATTACGCGCGGCGAAAACTTTCAACCGATCATCCGTCGCGCTGCACCGGACCTCGAACACGCGGTCGAACTCCCGCCGCAGCCGGAGCCGCCGTGACCGCGGCAACGTCAACGGACGCGCTGGTGACGAGCCGGTTTCCGTGGTCCGTTTCGATTTACCCGGCATCGGGTGTTCCCTCGTAATTCCACGTTTGAACGCCCGGGGCAATGCTCCTATACTGATTATGGTCGCTCGCCGATACAAACGATATCCGGAGCACCGCCACGTGATTTCCCGCAGCTGCCCCAGTTCTCCCATTCGACGGCGTGCGTTGGCTCGATCGGCCCGCACGGCGGGGGCGTGCGTCGTTCTGGCCGTCGGGATCATCGCGGCGGTCACGTCCGGCCAGACGCGAGTCGAAAACCAGGCCGATCCCACGTCGGCCGGTCTGGAACCGTTGGGGTCGTCCGCGGTGACCGATCCGTTCGGGGGGCGGGGGGCGGCCGGCGGTTCGATCGTCGGCCCGATTTCGCCAACGTCGTTTTTCGAATTGGATCGCAGCGTCCTCGACGATCCGGTTCTGTTATTTCCCGAATACGCAGCGGGCGAGATCGGATTCACGCCCCGGCCCACGTCGATCCTGCGGCCGCTGCCGGGATTCGCCAACCGGCCGTTTGATTTTTCGCGGTTTTCGCTGCTGTTGCCGCGGTCGATGGCGGGCGACGCGTCGGCGGCGGCGCGATCGGCCCAATTGCCCGCACCGGATTCGGATGACGAGTTCGGTTTTGACCGCGATCCGCTGTTCGATCTAACGTCGCCGGCGAACGGGTTCGTGAATCCATATGCGATGCCGCCGCAGCCGATGGATGGCGTTCCGACGGCCGGATCGGAAGCCGCGCGCGATACATCGAGTTTTGCGGGCGAATCCAATGCGTCGGTCGGGACCGCCGCACGGCCAGGGCTTGCGCCCCGCGATTTCACCGATATCGCGGGGCGCCGCGGCGACACGGCCGACGAGCGAACGCCCGCCGACGAGGCCCTCCAACGGACGTTGTCGTTCACCCGACCGATCGGCAATGGCGCGGCCGATGCGGCGTCGTCATTGGATCATGAACCCGGCGAGCGTTACCTGCGCCAGGCGGAAGAATTCATGCAGTCCGGTCAGTTCCTTCGCGCCGTCGCGCAATACGAATTGGCCATCGTCGCGAACCGCAGGAATGCACGGGCGTATCTTGGTCAGGCCCATGCCACGCTGGCGGCCGGGCAGTATCGAATCGCGGCGCGGCGGATACTGGCCGCGTTCAGACAGTTCCCCGAACTGATCGAATCGGACATCGACCTGCGGCGGGACATTTCCCCGTCATCGGCATTGTCGGTGTGCCGCGCCGAATTGCATGCCCATGTGGAACGGGACACCGATTATTCGCTTCGTTTTTTGCTCGGCTATCTGGACTATTTCAGCGGCGACGCATCGTCGGGGATGGACCATTTGCGCGCCGCGGCATTGGCCGCGCCGCCGGATTCGATTGTCGCCACGTTGCCCGATCGCCTCGCCGCGGCCCGCGCTCGGCGCGACACGGGCGCATCGACGTCTCCCCGGTAATAATCCCCGAACGACGAGTTAGACGATCCAGTTTCCGCCCACACAGACGCCCTTGATCACGCGCGAATCGCATCCGAACACAAATGCAGCCAATAACGTCTCCGGTGACCATCCGTCGAGCGCCGGGGAATCCAGATCGATCGAAATCAAATCCGCGTGACGCCCCGTCTGTATGATTCCGGCGTTCACATTCAAGGACCGGGCGCCGTTGACGGTTGCAACCCGCCACAGTGCGCCGGCCGCGTCGCCCCGTGCGTCCGTACAGACGCCACGGCGTTCCAATCGCAGACGCTGAACGTATTCCAACCAGCGCATGTCCTCGTTGAAATCGAGACGCACATTGCAATCGGAACCCAGACAGACGTGTCCGCCGCCCGCCAAGTATCGTCCGATGTCGGCTATGCCGTCGCCAAGATTTCCCTCGGTTGACGGACAAGCACAGACGGTGGCGCCGGAATCGGCGAACCGCGCCAGATCGTCGGCCACGGTATGCGTGCAGTGAATGGCCGTGAATTCAGGTCCCACGTCCAGACGGTCCAGCAGTAATTCCATCGGGCGGGCGCCGTAGTGTCGGACGCAGCGCTCAATTTCCTGGCGCTGCTCCTCGACGTGAATGTGGAACGGAACGCGGTCGGATTTGGCCCGCTGATGAATACGTACGATGTCATCGATGGGCACGGCGCGGACACTGTGGGGGGCGAGCCCGATGGACTGCGTTGATTTCCGCAACTGTCGACTTGCCTGATCGCATTGCCGAAAATAATCGTCGATGTCCCGCGATGCGAATCGCCGTTGGGCGCCCTCGATCGGCATCGCAACGTCGCCGGTCAGATAGCACGTCTGCAACAACACGACCCGGATTCCAACCTGCGCCGCGGCCGACAAGACCACGTCGTCCAATTGATAAGAATCATCGTTCGCCGAATGATGCAGGTAGTGGAACTCGCCGACCGTGGTGATTCCCGCGCGCAGCATTTCGCCAAAACACTTGACGGTCCAATCAAACGTCGCGTCCGCGTCCAACCCGTTGACGAACGCGTACATTTCGTCGCGCCACGTCCAGAAGTTACCCCCGCGCAGTGCGAATGACTCGCATCGGCCGCGTAGCCCGCGCTGAAACGCGTGCGAATGGGCGTTGATCATGCCCGGCAGAACGGCCTGACGTTTCAGTCGCCGGTCGACCGGCAGATTCAGCCGACCGATGCGCCCGATCGTGCCGTCGGATTGGATTTCGATCTGCATGTCGGCATGGAACGCATCGTCCATTAGCGTCAAGTCGGCCTGGATTACATCTACGCCGTTTCCGGCCGCCGCATCGATCATGGAATGGGTCAATCCTGCCGCCGGTGCACGACCCGCCCGCCCTTGATGACGGTGCGAACGCAGTTGCGCCCCGGCTCGTACATCCACCGTGCGTAATCGGGCACGTCGAGAATCACCAGATCGGCCGCCCGGTCGGCATCGATCGCACCCGCGGTTTCCCGGCGATGGACCGCGGCGGCCGCGTTCACCGTCACTGCGACCATCACCTCGTTCGGGGTCATGCGCATCTGCGTGCACGCGATGGACATCACCAGCGGCAACGATTCCACCATGGACGAACCGGGATTGTAGTCGGTCGCGACGGCCACCGGGACGCCGGCGTCGAGAATCGCCCGGGCGGGCGCCTGGTGCACGCCCAGAAAAAACGAACAGCCCGGCAGCAGCACGGCGATCGTGCCCGCACGCCGCATCGCCGCGATTCCGTCCGCGTCGATCGTTTCCAGATGGTCGGCGGTCACCGCCCCAACCTCCGCGGCCAGCCGCGACGCACCCATCTGCGTGATCTGATCGGCGTGTATTTTTGGCGTCAGACCATGACGCCGGGCGGCCAGCAAAACGCGTCGCGATTCATCGACGCTGAACGCAGTCCGCTCGCAGAACACATCGCAGAACTCGGCCAATCGTTCATTGGCCATGCGTCGCAGGAACGCGTCGTCGCAAATCATATCCAGATACGCGCCGCGCCGATCCGCGAATTCGGGCGGTACGGTATGGGCGGCCAGGCACGTGCCGATCAATTCGATGGGCTGCAACGATCGCAGCCGGGCGACGGCCCGCAGCATCTTGATTTCGTCGTCGACCGTCAGTCCGTACCCGCTTTTTATTTCGACGGTGGTGACGCCGTTGCCCAGCATCCGTTGCAATCGCGGCAGCGCCAACCCGACCAGCTCATCGACCGATGCCCGGCGGACCGCCTCGACGGTCACACGGATTCCGCCGCCCTCCTCGGCGATTTCGGCGTAGGATTGGCCTTCGATTCGGCGGACGAATTCGTGTTCCCGCGTCCCGGCGAACACGGTGTGCGTGTGGCAGTCGATCAGCCCCGGCGTGACGCAGCCGCCCCCCGCATCCAACTCGTCGGCGTCGGCAGGCACATCCACCGATTCGGCCGGCCCGAATTCGGCGATCCGCCCGCCGTCGATCAAAACGGCCGCGCGATCGATGGTTTCGACGCGCGGCCGACCGGTCTCGGCGTCAAACCGGGGCAATACGAGTTGGCCGATGTTCCGTACGACAAGCATTCTGTTGAATTCGATCCGCTGACTCGGAACTGCGAATCCGAATCGGTCATTTTCAAGAAACAGGTCGCGGGATTCCCATTACGGGCAGCGTCGTTCGCGCGCGAACCCCGCAAATGCCAAATTGAACCCGAAACCGCCTATTCCAACGTCGATTCGTGCGATTTTGTCAAATTCCCGGAATACCGTTTGACCGGCCGGCAATCATATTGGACCTTGTTATTGGACAAACAAATTCGACCTTTTTCCCTCCTCCTCCTTGGGAAGCTCGCCGGGATGGGCACTAAAATGCTCCCCGGCCGGTTTCCTTTTTACCGCGCCCGCGACATGCGTTGAATAGTCCCACCCCATAGAATTCGGACGCGTCCGCCTTAACGATACGCGGCGGCAGGCGTCGCACCCGTCGTGGCAAATCCCCACCGTCGTACGGCGACCGCGACCGGTTGGTTTTGATGATCATCGAATCACACGTCGTCGTCATCGCAGGCATCGTCGCATGGCTGGGGCTGGGGTCCATGGCCGCCGGGCACGCGATCATGTTCAAACGCGACGCCCGGGGGTCGGCGCTGTGGACGATTATTGCGTTCACCCTCCCGTTGCTGGGTCCGTGGTTGTATTGGGTGCTGGGCATCAATCGCGTCAAACGACGGGCCATCAAGCTGCGGGCCCCGGTCGCCGCGGAATCGCCGGCCGCCATTCCAACCGACCACGCCTTGACCGAATTGGATGTGCAGCGCGCCCTCGGCCACCTGGCCCGGTTGAAGCGCGTGACCGATCGATTGAGCCGATTCCCACTTCTGGCGGGCAACACGGTCAATCCGCTGCACGACGGCGACGAGGCCTATCCCGCGATGCTGGCCGCCATCGAAAGCGCCACGCGCTCCGTAACGCTGGCGAGCTACATTTTCGAATGGGACGACGTCGGGCGGCGGTTCACCGACGTACTGGGGTCGGCGGCGAATCGCGGCGTCAAGGTTCACGTCCTGTTGGACGGCATCGGCGCCGTGGAAGCCTATTCGCGGGTCGGGCGGCGATTGATACGGGCGGGAGCCGAGGTGGCGGCTTTTTTTCCGTTGCGGATTCCAACCGGTCGCCTGCGGCTGAATCTACGGAACCATCGAAAAATCATGGTGGTGGACGGGCGCGTCGGGTTCACCGGCGGGATGAATATATCGCAGAAACACTGCCGGGCGGCGCCGCGGCGGCAGCGCGCGGAGGATTTGCACTTCGGAATCAAGGGTCCGGTGGTTGCCGAGTTGCAGGCCGCGTTCGTCGAGGATTGGTACCTCGGAACGGACAAGATTCTGGACGGGGATGCGTATTTCCCGGCGTTGACCCCTGACGGTCCGGCCCAGTGTCGCGGTATTTGCAGCGGACCGGACGATCCGGCCGAACCCATTCATTGGACGATTCAGGCGGCGCTGTCCGCCGCCATCCGGGAAGTGGTCATCGTGACGCCCTATTTCATTCCCAGCCCGGCATTGATCGCGGGCATGGCCATCGCGTCCATGCGCGGGATCGCCATACGCCTGGTGTTGCCATCCCGGGTCGATCGCCGGTTCATGCGTTGGGCGGCCGACGCCTATCTGTGGCAGGTGCTGGTGCACGGGGTTCGCGTGTATCATCGCCCGCCGCCGTTCGTGCACACGAAACTGATGATCGTGGATCGGCAATGGGTGTTTCTGGGCAGCGCGAATCTGGACCCGCGCAGCTTCCGGCTGAATTTCGAGTTCAACGTCGAGGTCTACGACGCCGGGCTGGGCGGTCGGCTGGCGGCGTGGCTGGACGACGTGCTGAACGGTTCGCGCGAGGTGACGTTGGAAATGGTCGACGGGCGATCGATGCCGGTGCGGTTGCGCGACGGCATGGTGAAGCTGTTTTCGCCCTACCTGTGACACCGCGGCGCGGTCCGACGGACGCATCGTCGATTCTGGAATCCAATTATGGATCATGGGGATGGGGTCGCAGGAATGGCGGGTGCCGAATGAACTCGTTGCCACGCGATTACACGGGCGAAATGGCCGGCGTCGCGACCGCGCTGTTGTGGACCGCGACCAGCCTGTTGTTTTCGGTCGCCGGTCGGCGCATCGGTCCCACCGCGGTCAATCTGACCCGATTGTCGTTCGCCATCGTGCTGCTCGCCATCACCCACCGCGCGTGGTCGGGTAACTGGGTGCCGGACGTGGGCGCTCGGCAGGTTGCATTTCTGGCGGTTTCGGGGGCTATCGGGTTGGCCATCGGCGATCAGGCGTTGTTCCATGCGTTCCTCGACATCGGCCCGCGGCTGTCCACGCTGATCATGACCACTTCGCCCATATTCGCGGCGTCGTTCGGATACATGGTTTTGGGCGAATCGCTGGGGCGGTTGGGGCTGGTCGGAATGGTCATGACCATCGGCGGCGTTTCCTGGGCCGTGCTGGAACGACGCCCGCGGCCGGTGGCGGGCGCGCCGAGCCGAACCGCGCGCGGCGTGGCGTTGGCGTTGGTCGGCGCCGTTTGTCAGGGCGGGGGCCTGTTGTTAAGCAAACAGGGCATGGGGCACGGCTGGCTGCCGGCCGGCGAACGGCTGGATCCGCAGGCGGCCACGCTGGTGCGCGTGGTGTTCGCCGCACTGGCCATGATGCCGATCGTAGCCATTCGGCATCAGTTGATCCGCCGTCGGCGGTCCGTTCCATCGCCCGAACCGAAACGTTCCGACCGGATCGGCTACGTGCTGGCCTGCTGCGGGGCCGTCGCCGGACCGTATCTCGGCGTATGGATGTCGCTGGTGGCCGGCGATCGGGCGCCGATCGGCGTCGCCCAAACGCTATGCTCGATGACGCCGATTTTCATTCTACCCGCGGTGGCGATCATTCACCGCGAACCCGTCAGCCTGCGGGCGGTCGCGGGGGCGCTCGTGGCCGTCGGCGGTTGCGCGGTTTTGTTTGTGCGGTAGTCGCCGCTGGTTTCCATCGGGCGGCTTGCCGTGGCACGGGCATCTTGCCCGTGGAGACATGGGCTGGAAGCCCATGCCCCACGCATTCGCGGATCGCGGGTTTCCATCGGGCGATGATCCCGTACAATGCCCGGCACAGGCGTGGTCGCGGTCGCGATCGGGTCGAAACCGGACGGATCAGGGATCAATCATGAATACAGCCGATGTGTTGGGCTTGGTCAGTCGATGGATTCACATCCTATCCGCCGTGCTGGTGGTCGGCGGCGCGGCGTTCAATCGATTCGCCCTGATGCCGGCCGTCGAGGGGGTGCTGGACGATCAGACGCATCAACGGCTGCGGGAACGCATCGTCGCCCGCTGGAAGAAGGTCGTACACACGTGCGTCGCGTTGTTGTTCATCAGCGGGGCATACAATTTCTATCTGTCCTTCCAACACAAGGTGCCGCCGTTGCCCTACCATCCGATGTTCGGGCTGAAACTCCTGCTGGCGCTGACCGTATTTTACTTCGCAATCGCACTGACGAGCACCAGCCCCGGTTTCGCGAGGCTGCGTGCCAACGGCCGAAAATGGCTGACCGTACAGATCACGCTGGCCATCATCATCATCCTGATATCCGGCGTGATGAAAACCGTGCATCAATCGGCCATGCTGTCCGCCGCAACCGGTGCGGCGGGTTCGTGACGTTGTCGGCGGTGCGATTCGCGCTCGTCGTAACCACACTGCGGACAATACCCCACCGGCACCGGGACGGACCGTGACGCACCCATCAATCGCCATCATAATGGCGGAACCGGTGTTCGCCTGCGCGACGGCCCATCGAATTCGGCCGCGGACCGTGCAGAACGACCGATTCCGCTGAATCCAATGGCCGCCTCCGCGATCAAATCCATCGCCATTTATCCGCTGGCCATTCCGTTGCGGCAATCCGTCGATCACGCGGCACAACAGCGTCGGGTGGCCGACCCGGTGGTGGTGGCCGTCGAGCTGTACAGCGGAACGATTGGCTACGGCGAGACGCTGGCTCGACCCTACGTCACCGGCGAAACGCCCGCGTCCGTCGTCGATTCCATCACGAACCAGTTTGTCGAGGCATTAATGCACCTGGCGCCCACTGCCTTCCCGTTGGCGTTGGAATCCATCGACGCGTTGCCCTGTCAGGATGCCGACGGCGATTCCATCGCGGCGGCACGGGCAGCCGTCGAATTGGCCCTACTTGACGTCTACACCCGCCATTTCGGCCGGCCGATGTCCGACGTCGCCGGTTGGATGGGGTTCCACGAATTCGCCGCACCCGGCAGCCTGCCCGCGGTTCGATGCAGCAGCGTCCTGGCGTCAAACGACCCGGCGCGATTGAAACGCACGATCCGCCGGTCGCGATGGTTCGGCCTGCGCGATTTCAAATTGAAGGTCGGCAACGACGCCGATGATGAACGCGTTCGATTCGTCTGGTCGCGCGTGCGACGAGCGGTAAACGCCGGCCGGGCGACGCTGCGGATTGACGCCAATGCGGCATGGACGCTGGATCGGGCCATCGAACGGCTGACGGAATGGTCGGACGTCGCGCTGATCGGCGTCGAACAACCGCTGCCCCGCGATTCGGACGACCAGTTGCCGCGCCTGCGGGCGGAAACCGGCGCCCGGATCATTCACGACGAATCGCTGTGCACGCATCACGATGCCGAACGCCTGATCGAATTGGGGGTCGCCGACGCGTTCAACATCCGCATCAGCAAATGCGGCGGATTCCTTCCGTCGTTGCGATTGGCCCGGCTGGCCCGCAAACACGGCGTTTCCATCGTGTTGGGCTGCATGGTGGGCGAAACGTCCATTTTGTCCGCGGCCGCCCGGCGCTTTCTGGAACTGGTGCCGCACGTTCGTCTGACCGAGGGCAATTACGGCACCTGGTTGATCGAACGCGACCTGATTGCCCGACCGTTGCGATTCGGATTCGGCGGGCGGGTCCAACCGTTGCCCGGTCCGGGTTGGGGCATCGATGTCGACCGCCGGCGGTTGGAATCGTTGGCGTTGGAACGGCCCCGGCGAATCGAGTTTTGATCGCAACGGCAGACACGCCTGCGTCGATCGAATGCGACGCACGCCCGTCGCGTCCGCGCCGACGGCGCCCCGGCCGTGGCATCAATCGGCGTGGAACATCTTCAGGATCAACCTGTCCACGAGGCGGTCCGGCAGAACCGCCTTCAGCAACGGACCGAATCGCGCCGCGGACGTGACGCGATAGCGTGCCCGGCATCGGCTTGATTCCACGGCACGAACGATCACCCGCGCGACCGATTCCGGGCTGGCCGCGACGGCGCCCAGTTGTTGTCGCCAGCGCCGTTGCCACCGACCGTAACGGCCGGCGTAACGCGATCCCGCCGCCGGCGTCGATGCGTCCAACGCCGCGACCGACGTATCCCCGAACGACGTACGGATCGCGCCCGGTTCGATCAGCACCACGTCGATGCCGCTGCCGCGCAGTTCCATCCGCATCGTGTCCGTCAAGCCGTTCAGCGCGGACTTGCCGGCGTTGTACGCCCCCATGAACGGCAACGCCACGTGCGCCACCACGCTGGAAATATTGATGATGCGCCCGGCGCCCGCGGCCCGCATGACGGTCAGCACGCGCTGCGTTAGTTCCAACAAACCGAACAGATTCACGTCGAACTGGCGGCGGACCGCATCGATCGTCAATTCCTCGACGGCACCGGCCTGCCCGTACGCCGCGTTGTTGATCAGCACGTCCAGACGCCCGAATCGACCGATGATCGCGTCGATGACGCCGTCGAACGAACTCGGTTCCGCGACATCCAGCCGAGTCGTCATGACCCAATCACCGGCATCGGCGAACATTTTCGTCAATTCGTCCACCGATTCCCGACGCCGCGCACTGGCGCAAACGACGTGGCCCCGCGACAGCAGTTGTGCGGCCGTCACGCGCCCGATGCCCGCCCCGCAGCCGGTCACGAGCACCACGCGGGACGGAATGCGTGCCATGAACCGGCCCCCCACCAATCGCCTATCCGGCCAGCATGGCCCCGGCCCGCTCGCCGGCCCGAACCATGATGGCCCCGCCGCAGCCAACCGGCGGATGCCCGTCGAAAACGACCGTCGAATCAGTCCGGTTCACGGCCAACAACCCGAATTGCAGTCCCACCATGTGCTCGATCGTCGCCGCCGCGAGATTGGTTCGCCAAACCGAGTTGCAGATGAACGAACCGTTTCCCCCCGGTAGTTCGATCCGGATCAACCGCGCCCCCGCCGATGCGGCCGCACGGTGCAATGGGGTATCAAACGGCCCGGCGTGGACGTTTACCGTCGGCGCCATCGGAATGTCCCGCCACGCCGCACCATCCCGCCGGTCGATGCGTTCGCCCACGCCAACCGTTCGGCCGAAATGCGACCCCGTGCCGAATCGCCGCGCCAGTTCAGGCAACTGTGTCATTTGCCGGACCGCATCCCGATCGTCCCGAGCGTGGACCACCCGCAATTCGTTCGACGGGTGTTCCGTCACGTCAATAACGGCCGCGATCGTCCCGTGATCGAATTCCCCCTCGACCGGAACGCGGTCGCCCGCCGACCGTTCGTCCCACCAGCGGCCCTGCCAGGCGGCGCACAGCGGAATCCACGCCAGGCGAAACGATCCGATCAGTTCCGCGGCGCACGGGTTTTCAAATGGTTCCGCCCGAACCAGTTGTTTCAAATAAAACAGCGCCCCGTAGACGCCGGACATGTCGTCGCCGCGCAACCCGGTACGAATCAGAATCAACGGACGCGCCGGCAGGTTCAATCCGAACGATTCGCCGGCGCCGCCGACCTCGATGATTTGTTCATGGCGTTCCCGTCCACGCAAGCGCAGCGCCGGAAAACGAACCGCCGCCTCCTCCAAAACGCCGCCCCATTCCTTGTCATCGGCCGCGGGCACGACGTACTGACCCATTCCCGCCCGGTCCGCGCCCAGCATGTTCAACAGTATCGTCGCGGCCACGTTTGGCTCGTCGCAGGACGTGGCCGTCGTTTCGACCGCATCGACATCGAACACGATCACCCCGCCGCCGTCGATGGCCTTGTACAGGCAGATCGGTTGATTCGACGTTCGATCAAGATCCGCCATCGACACCAAAACCGTTTCATATCCGTGCTTCGCCGCCAACCGATTCAGTGCCGCTCCCTTGCGGAACTGGCGCTGCCGGAACATCGTTCCGTCGCCGACCATGGTCGCCAGCGGAAATGTGTCGCGCAGGGCGAACCCGCGGGTGATGAAATCCGCGTTCCAGACGCACCCGCACAGCGGATCGTCCGCCTGTTCGATCGTCTGCAACCCAGGTCCGTCGCGCAGAATTCGCGAAAATGCCCCCAGCGACAGGATAACCAGGCATTTTGATCCCAGCGCGTGCAGCGCCGTCAGCGACCGCACACACGCCGGAAGCGAGTCATCCGCGATGATCACCGCGTCGCAGGACGGCGGACGGCGGTTCAACGGCCGCGCCGACAGGCATGTTACGTGGGCTGCGCCGAATCGCGCCGCCAGAATCGCCGCCAATGGCCGATTGCCGCCGTGTTCGTCGACCACGCATACCCGACGGACCCGCACCGGCGGTGGGTACGTGTAGTTCGGCGGCGGCAACGCCAGCGGATGCGACCGCATGTCCGGCTCGATATTGGCGAACACGTGCACCGAATGAACTGCCACCTCGCCGATCGCGTTCCGCAAGCCGACCTCGATGGTCATCGCCCGGCAGATCGCCGGCGTTCGGTAGTATGCGCGCAACCGTTCCGCGCCCGTCGTTCCAGTGACGCACGCCAAATGAATCAGGCATTCGTGGTCAACGTCCCCGGCGTCCGGCCGAACCCATAACCCGGCGCCCGCCCGTTCGGTGGGGGCGTCGCACGAGCCGACGATCACGGCCTCGATTCGGTACCAATGATTCGGTTTGCAATGCAGCCGTTGCTGAAACACACCCCGGCGGTTCGCCGCCGCGCTACGTATGACGACCCGACTCGGTTTGCCCGCGCCCGTCGATTCCCACGCCCACTTCACGCCGTCGCCGTCGGGCGTCCACGTCCATCCGCGCGGCGATTTCACGCCGTCGGTTAGTTCCGGATTCCTGATGCGATTCTGCGCGGCGGCCACCTGTTGCCCCTTCCCGGCCACGGACAATTGGTTGCGAGTGTCTATAGCCACCCCGCATCGCCGACGCAACGCCGTGCCTATTCGGTGATCCGTTCGAAATGGTCCCCCGCCTGCACCGTTCGTCCGTTGACGAATGCCCTCCATTCCATGACCCGGCCGCCTTCCGGTTTCAATTCCATCAATGCCACTGTCCCGTCCAGTGCGTGGATCCGACCGCCCGAATCGACCGCGCCCGGTTCACCGGTGGCCACGCCGTCACCGCGTCGCGCCCGCGCCAACGTCACGCGTTCCTGTCGTTGTCCATCGACGGAGACGTATCGGCATGTCGCCCCCGGCCACGACCATAGCCCGTTGATCCAGGCGACCACCTCCGCGGCCGTCCGGTCGAATCCGATCCGTCCATCCTGTTTCGTGAATTTGGGCGCCCGGGTTGCCAGCGAATCGTCCTGCGGCCGACCGGCCGGAACGGCGCCGCCGTCGAATTGATCGAGTACGTCGCGCACCGCGTCCGGTCCCAATTCGGCCAGTCGATCGTGCAATTCCGACGACGTTTCCGATTCGCCGATCGTGGTCCGCCGCGTCGCCAGAATCGGTCCGGCGTCCATCCGATCGACAAGGTGAAACACGGTGACGCCGGTTTCGGTTTCCCCCCGGATGATCGCCCATTGAAATGGGGCCGCGCCGCGGTATTTCGGCAGCAGCGACGCGTGCAGATTGACGCATCCGCCCGAAAACACCCCGCGAAACGGAACCCGAATCTTCTGACCAAACGCGATCACCAGTCCGACGGTCGCCCGGCATTCCCGCGCTCGTTTGATCACGTCTGGCTCGTTGATATCCTCGACATCAACGACGGGAATTCCCATCGCCGCGGCCCGCGTCTTGACCGGCGTCGGCAATAAACGCCGGCCGCGGCCCCCCGGGCGATCGGGCGATGTCACGACCAGCGGAATGTCCACCGTCGGGTCGGTGTGCAACGCGGCCAACGTGGGCAGCGCGAATTCCCCCGATGCGATCAACACCACCCGCATTCAGGTCTCGATTTCGGCCGCGACGTGGTCTAGAAAATGGCGCCAAGAGTCGTAGCGCCGATCACGCATATTGACCGTGAACGCCGGGCTCCGTTTGGGTCGGAACGGCAAACGCAGCAGTTTCATGCCCGCTCGTTCCGGCGTCCGGCCGCCTTTTCGGACGTTGCAGCGCAAACACGCACACACCACGTTTTCCCAGGTGTGCGGCCCCTTCAGCGAACGCGGAACGACGTGGTCGAGGCTTAATTCGCTGGCCGGCAGCCGCCGCTTGCAATACTGGCATTGATTGCTGTCGCGGGCCATGACATTTCGCCGGTTCAGCCGCAGGTTTTGCCGCACCACCCGATTGAACGTCAGCACGCGAATGATCCGCGGCACTACCACGTCGAACCGCACGGTTCGCACCCAATCGACCGGACCGGCCGCACCCGCGTCACGGATCCGGCCGTTTCCGTTCCCGCCGCCGTGACCGTTTCCATTCCCGTTGCCGCCGTATTCGGCTTCGCGCTGCAAAATGCTGAGTTCACACCAGTCGTCGAACCCGTAGGAAACGAATCGGTCGTCCTCGACATGGACGATTTCCGCAACCGGCCGGTGCTGATGGTCGCGTTTGACGAGGACGGAGAAGGCCCGGCGTGCGCTGACCACCCTCAACGCGACATAGTGGGCGTTAAGGACCAGCACGCTTCGATCCAGCGACGATGGGCCGCAACCAGTGGAATGACTCGACGTGCCAGGTCCGAAGATCGCACCTCCCGTGGATGCCGTTCTGCGCGGCGCCCGATTGACAGCAGATTCTACGCGGGACGCCGCCGTCCCTCAAGAACTATTCCACGCGCCGCGATCGCCCCAGCAGAACCAGGAATAACGGCGCCCCCACCAGGGCCGTGACCACGCCGATGGGAAGGGGCGCGGCCGTCGATTCCATCCCCGTCCACCGCCCCGCCCAGACCGGCGCCAGCACCGAAAACCAGTCACAAACCACCAGAAACACCGCCCCCCACAACGCCACCGCGGGCAGCAGAACCCGGTGATCGCGGCCGATGACCAGCCGGGCCGCATGGGGGACGATCAGGCCGACAAACCCGATCGGCCCGCACACCGACACGATGCACGCCGTCGCCAACGAGGCGAATCCGATGGTCGCGAGGTGCAGCCGGAACAGGTTGACGCCGCGGGACGCCGCGAGCTCGTCGCCCATTTCAAATTGGTTAAGGCGGCCTGCGCAGGCGATCAGCACCGTCCACGAGACGATCAATGGCCCGATAATCCCCGTGATTTCCCCGTAGCCGTATTTTTCCAGACTACCCATCATCCAACGTACGATGGCAAACGTCTCGCGCACGTCGGACACGTAGGTCACGAACATCATCATTGCCCCGCAGAACAGCCCGATGGTGACGCCGGCCAACACCAGCGCGTTGCCGGAAAGCCGGTACGTCGTCCCGGCCAACAGAAAAATCAGCCCCACAACCATTGCCGAGGTCAGCAGGGCGCACCACGAATACTGCGGCAGTCCCAACAGGGTGCCGGCGAGACCCATTTTCAACCCGATCAACGCACCCAGCGACCCGGCGCTGGCGATTCCGAGCGTGTACGGAGTGGCCAATGGATTGCGGAACAACGTCTGGAACACGCCGCCCGCCAGCGCCAGCGTCGCCCCCGCGACCAACGCCGTCACCGCGCGCGGCAAGCGCAGATCAAACGCGATGTGATGGACGGCCGACGAGTCGTCCGGCCAATGCCGCCAGGCCTCGATCACGCTGATGGGCTGCGTGCCGATGCCCGGACTGACGATGACCACGATGGCAACCGCCACGGCGGCGATCCCGACGTGTTTGACGACATCGACGCCGCGCGCCGGGGAACGATTCATCGGGCTTTTTTTTCCACGGTTTCGACCGGCAGCAGCCACGGGCGACCATCGCGGGCCAACGACGCAATTTCGAATCGCACCCCATAGACCGAGGCCAACACATCGGGTCGCAGCGATTCCGCCGGTGAACCGTACGCCGCCGCCCGGCCGTTGGCGAGCAGAAGAACCGCATCGCAACGTTGTCCCGCCAGATTCAAATCGTGCGTGACGACGACGACCGTCAAGCCGCGTTCCGAACACAACCAGCGCAGCAGGCCGAACACCTCGAGTTGATAGTACGGATCCAACGCCGCGGTCGGTTCGTCCAGGATCAGCAATTCGGGTTCTTGTGCCAATGCCGCGGCCAGGTGGACCCGTTGCCGTTCGCCGGCCGATAGGGTGTCGAGCCGCCGGTCGGCAAACGCAAGCGTGTGCGTCACATCCATGCAGCGATCGGCCGCTCGATGATCGGCGTTCGATTCAAACCACCGGAACCCGCGCCGCGGATAACGCCCCAACAACACCACCTGCCGCGCGGATAAATCCGGCGGCGCCGACAGGGATTGGGGCAGGAAGGCGACCGTCGATGCCCGTTGCCGGTGGGTCATGCGTTCGATCGGACATTGGCGGAGCGAAATCGTCCCACCGCGCGCGGTCAACAACCCCACCGTCAGCCTCAACAACGTGCTTTTACCGGCGCCGTTCGGGCCGACGACTGCCAACATCGATCCCCGCGAGACGTCAAAATCCAACGGTCCCAGGAATGCCGGACTTGCGTCGTATCCAAACGTCAATCCGGCCACCTGCAATAGCGGTCCGCCACACTCGGATTCTCGGGTGGCACGGGCAAGCGTACTCGCTTGCCCGTGTTTTCCGGTCCTTGCGTGTTGGTCGTAATTCATGATGGACGTCCGCGGCACACGGACAACGGAGTACCGTTGTCCGTGCCACCCAATTCGAAGTTTCATCCGTGGCGAACCACTGGCGGCGGTCCGTTCATCGGACCGATTCGTCCGTGGGCGATTCACCGTCGCCGTGAATGACACGCGCCAGCAATTCCGCGGACTGCGCCACGCGCTGCGACGGGATCAGAAGAAAGTCGTCGGTCAGGAAATGGATGCGACCATTTCGGACCGCGTCGATGGAATCCAATCGTTGCCACTGGTCCAGCAGTTCCCGGCGTTTGGCGTCGTCGAGGTCCCGACCGGACATGGCCTCGATGATCACCGCGGGATTTCGTCCCACGATTTCCTCGATGCTGACGGTGGGATAGCGCGTGGCCTGATCGTCGAAAACGTTCTGACCGCCGGCGATTTCGATCAACTCGTGAATGAACGTGCCGCGACCAACGCTAAGAACGTGTTCGAGCGCGGTCGGGCTGCGCATCGTAAGTAGAACACGAACCCGCGGCCGGGTTCCGATGCGGACGGCGACGGCGTTCAGCGATCGCTGAATGTCCGCGACCATCGCGGCGGCTTCCGCGATTCGGCCGACGCCCGATCCCAAATCGTGAACCGTCCGATACAGGTCGCCCAGCGTTTCGACGCCGTCGTCGTAGATGCGAATATGGTGTGCGGCCGCCATCTGTTCGAGCGCCGGCGTCTTGCCGCGGAGAATCAACAGGTCGGGCCGCAGCGTTAGAATCAGTTCGAGATCGGGGTCGCGCAATCCGCCGATTTTGGGCACACCGGCCAATTCCAGGGGGTACGTGCAGTAGCTGCTGACGCCAATCAACCGGTCGCAGGCGCCCAGCCCGCAGATGATTTCCGCGGCATTGGGCGCCAATGCAACAACCCGAGTCGCGACGCCGCCGGGAGTGTCCGTTGAATTCGCGTTGGACTGCCGACCACGCTCGTCGGCGGTCGCCATCGTCGCGCAGACCACCCACGCCGTCGCGATGGCGACGGTTGTGATCCGACGGCGCCGTTGCCGCAGGTCCCTGCGGTTGGCGGGCCGTGTTCGTTGGGGGATTCCGGTTCCGATGACCGATAGCTCCTGAATCAAGACGTCCGGTAAACGTTGCCGCGCATACCCTACCGTATGCGCACAGGGTATCGTACGCGGCGGAATCGGCGTCAAGCCGAACCGTCGGGACGCAACTTTCCGTCGCCGCGGGTGGTATCAGTTTACGGTCGGCCGACGCGGTCGCGCCGCATCCCGGTCTGCGCGGGGGTGGACAGGCGCGGTTTTGACGCGAGAATGCCCCGTCGGACCTGACCGGCGGCTGACCCCCCGTGGGTCGTGATGCCACGGACGGATGGACGCGGATTTGTCGACCGGACGGTTTCTGGCAACGGATCACCGATAGTGCGAAGAACACCGATCTGCCGTTGCTTGGCGTTTTCACTGATTTGCGGCGCTGCGACGTCCGCGATCGCGGAACCGCACGCAACGTCGATTAATGTCAGATTGATATCCGAAAAGCTTCACGTCAATATCGGTGAACCGATACGTGTTCAATTCTTGATTGAAAACTGGTCCGACGAACCGGCCGTACTGTTCGTCCCCGGAACCGATCCGAAACTGTCCGCGGAAGTCATGGGGCTGCCGATCGAACACGTGTTCAGCGGCGAGGCGTTCGCGGCGCTGACCATTCGCAACGACCAGAATCGGCAATGGAACGTGGCGGTGAACTACCAGCCGCCGGCCACGTCGCCGGTGGTGACCGTCGGTCCGCGGTCGTCGGTGGGCGCGATGGTGGACATTCGCGAGTACTACACCGTGTTCAAGTCGCCGGGGGTTTATCGCATTCAATGGCTGCCGTACGGCGGCGTGTTTCAATCCAACCCGCTGGTGATCAACGTCGCGCCGTTGAAGCAGGCGGAAATCGTCACCGACCTGGGCAAGATGACCGTGCGGTTCTTTTACGAGGACGCGCCGCGGCATGTCGACAATTTCATCGAACTGGCCAAAACGGGTTTTTACGACAACCTGACGTTTCACCGCATCGAGTCGGGGTTTTTCATTCAGGGCGGCTGCCCCAACGCCGACGGCACCGGAATCCGGCCGGACGGCGTCAAGGTCAAAAGCGAACTATCCACCCGGCCGCAGACGCGCGGGAAGATCAACATGGCCCTGCTCGACGACGATCCGGATTCAGCGAGCTGCCAGTTTTTCATCACCAACACGGACGTGCCGGAATGGACCGGGCGGTACTGCGTGTTCGGCGAGTTGACCGGCGACGAATCCTTCGCAACGCTTGACAAACTGATGGCCGCACCGGCGGACGAACCGGGGCGCCCCATCGGCAAGATCATCATCCGCAGCATCCGCATCAGCGACGCGCCGCGCGAGAGCGCCTCGAACGGCGACCGGCCCTGACGGGCATTCCATCCGCACCCATGGCCATCGAATACCATCGGAGAGCCCTCCGTTCGCCGGGCCGGGCCGGAACGGGCGGACGTCCGCGTCGGCCGACACGTCCGGACGACGCATCGCCGCGGAGGGTCGGGTTGGGAGCGGACTCGCGAATTATGCGTTGGAAATTCGAATCTTTCGTTTTGTTGTAAAATAAATTAGGCTATCCAAATTTATGGTTGACGCGGGCGTACGCGACCGCTAGTCTCCATCGGTCGTAACAGCGCGGGGCGGCGCCTATTGACGAGTGCGGCGGGCGTTTCTGTTTTTCGCCTGACGGCCGCCGCGGGGTCACCGCCCGGCACCAAAACGACAACGATAAAGGAGCATTCAAACATGGATCGCGCGAACAGGCGTTTCGTCAGGATACTGGTCCCATGGTCCGTCGTAACCGCCGGTCTGTTGCCCGGCTCGTGCGCCCTGCAATTCCGCGACGCGTTGATCTCGGCGACCGCCAACTTCACGGCCGGCACGTTCGTCGAGATTCTGTCGTCGCTGATCCCGGTCGGCACGTGACCGCCGAAGTTGCGACCGGCTCGCAAAGCCGGCGATGCGGCTTGTGATCCAGGCGGATGGGGCGGACTGCCTTCACTGCGTCGCCAGGGCGCGCCAAACAGGTGCTCGCCGTTGGGGGGCGCCGTGGAGTCGTTGTGACCCGAAGCGGAGGAATGACGTGACCGGGCGTACAAGGGCGTTGCTGTTGGGCTGTGCATTTTCGGCGGTCCCGGACGGATCGGCGGCGCGTGAACAGTCCGAATCCGACGAGGCGAGCAAGGGAAGATCGAGTGAGCCGCTGGTCACCGACCGGCCCGATTTCACGGAAAGCACCGACGCCGTCCCGACCGGCCGGTTTCAGATCGAGATCGGCTACCTGTTCAGCCACGACCGGGAGCACGACGAGCGCACGCGGACGCACGAGTTCCCGCAAACGCTGTTTCGCATCGGCATCGCCGAACCGTTTGAATTGCGACTGGGCTGGGGCGGGTATGCGTTCGGCGATTTCGCGTTCGAGAACAGGAACGCGTTCGGGCGGCGGTTCACCGATGAGACCGACGATCAGGGCGGAAGCGACACGTCGGTGGGGTTTAAGGTCAAGCTGGCCGAACAGGCAGGCCTGCGTCCGAACCTGGGTCTGATCGCCGAGATGTCGCTGCCGTCGGGCAGCACGGACCAGACGTCGGGCGATGTGGACCCCAACGTCAAGTTCCTGTGGGCGTACGATTTGAACGACCGGTTTTCGCTGTCCGGCAACGTGAACGTCGGCGTGCCGACCGAAGACACCCATCGGTTCGTGCAGACGGCGGTCTCGCTGAGCCTGGCATGCGGACTGACGGACAGCGTGGGATCGTACGTCGAGTATTTCGGCGTCTACCCGGACGCCGACGGTCAGGACGCGGCCCATTCGCTGAACGGCGGGTTCACTTTTCTATTGAGCGACGATTTGCAATTCGACGTGTTGGTCGGCGTGGGACTGAACGAACAGGCCGACGATTTTTTCACGGGCGTCGGCGTTTCGTGGCGGTTTTGACGGGCGTGCCGGATCCGCCCGCAGTTCGAATCAATCATTCACCGCGGAGGCGCGGAGGACGCAGAGGGAGGAAGTTGGGATGTTGCCGCGGGACATTTCGGTCTAAGACGGACATCACGAGACGACCGGCCGATTAAATTAAAATGGGCCCATTGGCGGGATCCGAAACGGGCGTGCTTGCGCCCCAGGCAATCGCGGGAAGGGATTCCCGCGAAGCGTGGGTGCGAGAAAGGAATCTCGCACCAGCGGCCGGATTCTCGCACCGGCGGCTGCTTATCCGCGGCCTCCGCGCCTCCGCGGTGAATCTTCCGAGTCAGTATTTTTCGGAAGTAGCCAGGTCGAACCCCTCGTGGGCCGGGTTCAGGCGGCCGCCGCGGTATTCGGCGCGGCAGGCGTAGCACGTCGTGACCTTGCCGATGACCAGATAGAAGGCGAGATCCACCAGCACCGCGGCCGCCAGAATGGCGTAGGCGAGCATGAAATTCGTGCGCAGAAAGTACACGCTGGCCAGCCCCGCGACGACGACGACGGCCAACCCGACGCGCTGCGGGAAATCCTTGCGGATAAACAACTCGGTCCCCCCGCACACCGTGCAACGATCGACCGAATGGCCGCAGCGAATCGACTCGGTCAGCTTCAGCGGTTGGGTGTGCCTGCACCGCGGGCAGGTGATGGAATCGCCGGCGTCTTCCAACGGCGCGTACTCGATGATGGCGACGCAACCGTCGTGCGGGCAGTGGTAGCGAATTTGCATGGCGGCATTTCAACGGCCGGGACCGCGGGATGTCAATTCGTTCGTGCGGGCGGAGCGTCCGGGCATCGTACGTGCGATTTGGCCCGCAGTGTTCAAACGGCAGCGGCTGACGCGGGAAGGGATTCCCGCGACGGATGGGTGCGAGAAGGGATTCTCGCACCAGCCGTGGCGGGTGAAACCCGCCCTACAGCGGGAGCAGGAACTCGGTCGCGAGGAATTGGCTGCTGAGTTCGCCGATGTACACGAACACCGACGCGAAGTAGAGGATGCCGGTGGCCGATTGCGTGCTGCGGAGGCGGACGCAATCGGACACCATGTAGGCGAACACGCCGACGGCGAGCAACCCGACGGCCACGCGCAACGACAGGACCAGCCAATCTCCCATGATGCGTTCAAAAAACGGTCCGTCGAAACCGGGTAGGGCGCCGGTCGAAAACAACGTGACGCAAACGACGAAATAGACACCGCGCAGACCGACCGACAAGGCGAACCAGCGAACCAGCGATTGCAGCGGCGTGATGGTCATTTTCGTGGCCGTCAGGTAGGCGTGTCCGAGAAGCCAGGCGACGGTCACGCTGCCGAGGAGCATGGCGCCGAGGCATTGCCCGATGACGGCCAACGCCATCAAGACCCCGGTCGAGTGCACCGAAGCCAACGGTCGGGCGAACAGACAGGCCGCGACCATTCCGCAGACGCCGCCGAGAATCGCCGGCACACGGATCAGTGCCGTGCTCCTTGTCCGCGCGGCCAAGGGCTGAAGCATGACGATGACGGCGGCCGCCGCGGCGCATGACAATGATGCAAGCGCCGCGCGCGACGTCGGCGGCGCGACGATCAAGCCCGATCGCCGCCAAAACCAAACCGTGACGCCGGCGCCGACGGCGCAACTGATGATCGCCGGCAGGCGAATGAACCGCGCGGCGATCAGGTCCAGTCGGCTGAATCCCAGAACGGTCAACACGCCGCCGCCGAGTGAACACAGGAGGGATGCGAGCATTAGCGGCGAACCTTAATCGACACGTCGTGTGAAGGGAAAACGCCGAAACACCGAACGCCAAGAAATCGAAACGTCGAAGAGTCCAAAACGGAAACGGCAGTTTCAACGCCCGCCCTGGCACGACACGTGTGGCGATTGGGCGGCTACTGCGATCCGCCTGTCAACAGCGATTCGAGCCGGGCGAGTTCGTGCGGCCAGGAGGCGTTTTGGGCGACCCATGCGCGGGCGGCGGCGCCGATCGCGGCGCGTTCCGCGGGGGCATTCAGCAGGCGAACGATGGCGTCGGCGTAGGATTGGGGGTCATCGGCGATCAGGAAATGCCGGCCGGCGACGGCGTCGATGCCTGCCGCGGAGATGGACGTCAGAACGACCGGGCGGGCGGCGGACATGGCCTCCAACACCTTGTTTTGTATGCCCCGGCCGATCCGCAAGGGGGCGACGCTGACCGCGAATCGTTCGAGCCGCGGCCGCACGTCGGGTACGGCGCCGGTGACGCGGATGTTCTCCCGACCGGCCAGCGTCCGCACGGCGCGGGTGGGCGCGCGGCCGACGATTTCAAGAGTGGCATTTGGAGCGCGATTGCGGACAACGGGGAACACGCAATCGGCAAACCATCGAACCGCGTCGATGTTGGGCGCGTAGTCCATCTGGCCGACGAAGCCGATGACGGGGTCGGCGCGGTCCGCGGTGCGCAAGGGTTCCATGCCGATGTCGGCGCCGTTGCCGATGATATGTAGCCGATCCGACAACGCGTCGGGCGAGTCGTGGCGCGGGAGTCGAGCCCCTGTCGTCACGGGCGGGACGCCCGTGCCACGAATAGCGCCCGTGCGGCGCAGCGCGTCCGCCTCGCCGCGGGTGACCACGGTGCAGGCATCGAACGCGCCAAGCCAGTGGCTTTCGCGCCGGCGCAGGCGATGGGCTTCGGTTCCATACAACCATGATCGCAAGCCGGATGCCCGTTCGGCGTAGGCCTGCCATTTAAGGCTGTCGCAGTCGCACAAGTCGAGGACGACGCGACGTGCGCGGACCGCGTCGCGGTACGGGGCCACGCCGGAGGAAAAAAACAGGGCGGCATCGAATTCAACCGCTGCCGACCATCGGCGGAGCACGTCGGACATTTCGCGGTTCCGATAAAATCCTTCCGTAATCGTCCCCCCGACGGCAAGCCGCAGCGCGCCGCGGACGGCCGCGACCGATCGTGAAAGCGGTACGGCGTGGACGCCCGCGCACCACCGGCGCAGCGTGGGAACGTGCGTCGCGTCGGCCGGGTCGTCGAAGAACGCCGCACACCAGACGTCGTGACGCGCCGCCAGGTATTCCAACTGATGGCACGAGCGAATCTTGTCACCCTTGTCGGCGGGGTAGGGAAGGCGGTGGGCGACGTACAGTATTTTCATTCCATTGCCGCCTATCCGGGGATCTGTTTGGAGAGCCACGCGCCGAGCGGGATGGTGACAAACGACGGCAGCAGCGGCCAGACGCGCCGGGCGAGTGCGAAGCGTCGATGGGATGGAGACAGATCGGGCGGCGTGCATCCCGGAGCGACGTAGACCTGATATTCCAGCGGAGTCGGTTCGAATCCCTGGTGCCGCTTGAACGCGACGGCGCCGTGATTGTCGATGCGCGACCGGCCGAAATCGAACGTGTGGCAACCCAGTTGGACGGCCCGCTCCATCGCGCACAGGTAGACGTAATTGTACGCATTCAGAGGGGCGCCGCCGGGCGATGTTCCCACAAAATAGGGCATCGCCGTTCCGCGGTGGACCCACGTGATCAGGCCAGCGACCGGCGTTCCGCGGCACAATACGAGCGAGACGAATGATTCATCGGACGCCCCATTCACCAGCGCCGCTACGAAACGGTACGGGTAGGCGATCGAACCCAGACGGCCCATGGCGCCGGCGTACAACCGCCAGGCGACGGGCAGGTGTTCACGACCGACGACGTGCGCCAACCCGAATCGGTCACGAGCGGCGCGGGCGGCGGCGCGGGCCTTGCGGGGCAGCGCGGCCAGGCATTGGTCGGCACGCACCGGCAACGGCTTGCGAAACGTGACGTAGCGTTGGACGGCGGCGATGTCCGGCCAGATGGCGCGTTCGGAGCGTAGTTCCAGACAGCGGGCGGCGCATTGCGCGGTCAGCCGGATGGCCTCGCGACGGAGCGCATCCAGCCCCTCGGCGTCATTGCCGATCGCGCCGCCATACACGGCATACGGAACGCTGACAAGCATTCGGCCGGCCAATCGGCTACGGACCAACATCAACGGCAGTCCGGCGACGATTTCCGAGCCCCGCCGGGCGACAAGCGTCAGATCCTGGTGACCGAACGCGTCGCGGACGGCTGTCGTCCATGCGGTCGCGTGAAAACACGATCCCGCGGCGAGACGACCGACGAATTCGTCCCACTCCGCAGTGTGTTCCGCGGCGAGGAACTCGATTCGCGGGACGTTGCGATTCCGCATCGGCGCCTGGGTCGCTTGCTCAATTGATGGAACGTGGGCGGCGACGGAAGCGGCCAGGGTAGTCATCAATGGAATTATCGGTCTGGACGGGGTTGGTGTTGACCGGAAGTCGGCCGAGCCGGGCGCCGCCGCTTGACTTTGGGGGTGCATTTGGGACAGAATAACCGCACAGCATCAACCCCCACCAGAAGCGGGGAATCGGGGTTGGAGCGGGCGGGAAGCAAAGGTTCTGGAATTCAGCGCCGTATTGGCCGGTGTCGTCCCGGCAACGCTGTCGAACCCCATTCCGCGCGATCCGAGAGTTGAGTTGAGGCCTGCGCGCGATGCCTCGTGGAGGAACCAGAATGAGGTCGTTAATTGGTCGTTGTTTCGCCGTGGTGTGGGTGGTCGTTGTGGCGGGCGCTCCTGCGGCGCGGGGTCAGGCGGGCGAGAACTCGGTGGGCGTGGGGCCGGTGTTCGGCGTGGACCCCGAGGAATACGGAGCGCTGCATCGCAGCCCGGCGCCGGCGGGATTGATGCCTTCGTTCAATCTGCCGGTGTTGTACGACAACACCACCATCTGCACGCCGGACGTGATTAATTACGCGGTCGGCGGGCTCTTGAACCCTTCTCCGGGATTGGGTTTGGAGGACTGGTTCACGACCAGCGGCGGCGACATCGTCGCGTTCGACCTTTACGTGGTGAACGGGGCGACCGGGGCGGTTGCCAACAGCATCGGGCAGTTCCAGTTTTTCGCGGGGGCCGATGCCAGCCACATCGGCTCGGCCATCACCGTGCCGACGGCGGCGTCGTTTCGCACGACGGGCTCGCCCGCGTTAAGTTCGGTTCCGGTGTACCGGGACGCGGTCACCAACGAGCCGAAGTTGATGCGCGTGAGCGTTAACTACCTGGACAAGACATACACCGTCGTGGACGCCGAAACGGGCGTCGCGCTGATCAACCCGCCCGTCCAGGACATCGGCGCCCGCGAGGGGTTCCGCCTGCCTCCGGGCAAGGTGGGCGCCACGTTGCGTTTCGCCAATGAGAAGTCGTTGTGCCAGGGCGGCTTTCCGGTCTGCGGTCCGGCGATGGCCAGCGGCGGCAGTGGAAACGAGAACGGGTTGCACATCATCAGTGCCGAGTTGTGTCCCAACCAGTTGGAGATCGGTTTCTTGTGTCCGAACGTGCCCGGCTGGACGCCGGGACTGACCATGGACTCGCGGAATTCCTGCACGGGCGGCAACGTCTGCAACCTGAACCGGCCATTTTACGGTTTCGCGATGACCTTGTACGTCGGCTCCGGCGAAACGGGCGACGGTAACAACTCCACCCCCACGGCGGATCCCATTGTGGTGGCCGCCCCCGTGGCCCCGGATTGTTCGAGCGACTTGGTCTCGTTGGACGCGTTCATAGGCGACAACGCGACGCCGTACATGGGCGTGCCGGTGGATTGGTTCGACTGCAACGGCGACGGCGACGTGACGCTGATCGACTTCGGCTGTTATCAGCGCTGCGCCAAGAACAACGTGACCGGTGCGTGCCGCATCCACGATCAAAACAGCGACCGAAACGTCAACGTCTCCGATTGGACCGTGTTCTTGAACTGCTCGCTGAGCACGCCCCATGCACCGCAGTGTTCGGGGATTTTGTTCGACCCGCCGATCTTCCTGAAGGACATCGACCTGTACCGGATTTCGAATCTGACGGTGGGGCACGTGCTGTCCGTGAAGGTGGAGGGCGACAAGAGCCCGGCCACCGGACCCACGTGGGATCCGTATCTGCGGATTTTCAGACAAACCGGAGGCGTGCTGGATCCGACGCCCCTCGCGGTCAGCGACGATTACGAACGCGGCAGCTTCGACGCGTTCATGACCGTGGTCGTGCCGGCCGACAGCGGCAACGCGCTGTACGTCGGGGTGAGCGCGTATCAGAACCGTAACTACGATCCGAACAGTCCGGCGGGGATTCCGGTGTTGCCCACCGCGGACGACGCCGGCGGGTACCGGCTGACGCTCGGGCGCACCAATCCCACGTGTGTCATCGACAACAACAGCGGCGGACATACTTCGCCGCCCTACGTGAGCAAACACGAGCCGGACGACACCATGGCCCAAGCCGACGCCAAGGGCGCCTTGTGCCATCCCGAGCTCGCCGGCTGCCTGATTCTGCGCGGCGTCCTGGGCGACGGCTCGTTCAAGGAGTATGGACAGGATATCGACCTCTATAAAATTCAACTGGACGGTGCCCGGGCCAACAACCAGCGCATCACCGCGATCATGGTCGGCATCGCCGGCGGCGGCTTTGAAACCGAATTGGACGTCGCCATCGCGCTGTACGATTCGTTCGGCGAGTTGATTGCGACCGCGGACCAGGCGAGCTCGTTCCAGGATTTCGGAAACGACCAGTCCCGTCCGGTCTTCGCGGCGAGCGTCCGGGGCGACGCCCTCGACGGCCCGGATCTCCAGGGGATTTACTACCTCGGCGTGATGGGGACCGGCCGCGGGTTGTTTGATCCGCTCAGTTGCGAGCCCATTTTCCCGGCCGTTCCTCCTACGTTGCTGAATTTCCCGCACGGCACGCAGGTCGCGCTGACCAACGACACCGACCTGCGTCCGACGGTGGGCGGGCGGGTCAACATGCCCGGCGGTCCGTTGACGGGTTGCGAGCCGGGCGTGTCGCCACCCCCGGCGGCGACGCAGCAGTACCGCATCAACATCCTGACCAACAATTCAACCCTGGATGCGTTCGGTCCGCTGGACCGCTGCGAATTGAGTTCCATCGTTGGTGACGATTCCATCCCCGCCGCGTGCGCGCTTCTGGCGGCGCCGGCCGATCGGCTCGCGGCCATTGAGAAGGAGAACTTCTACCTGGGGAACGGCCGCTTCGGTGGTCACCAGGGCGACGTGAATTTCTACCGCGTGCCGGCCGATCCCGGCGACCTGGTCGCGTTCGTGATTTCCGATCAGGAGCAGCCGCCGGTGGACGAAAACCTGACCCGGTCGTTTCTAGGGTTGCTGGATTCCACCGGGTTCCCGTTCGCCACCCACGACTATTCGCACGAATTCTTCAACGACGCGATGAGCGACAACCGGTCCGACGAAATCGCGGCCACGGTGGTGGGCACCATGCCCGCGGGCATCGGTCCGTTGGCGTACGCCATGGTGGCCATCGACAACGGGAACTTCCTCTATTCGGAAAACGCGCCGTTCGACGCCCGTTTCGCGGGCACCACGTTGTCCCGGCGGTTTGAGACGGACATTCTGCGGTTGCGCGAATACCGGATGGGGGCCGCGGTCATGAACCCGGCCGTCCCGTTGCCGGTCAATACGCGGATGTTCGTCGTGCCGCAGCGCGGGCTGGACAACAACCACACGAGTTGCGATACGGGCTTCAATCCGCCGACGAACGATGACTGTTTCCCGCCCATTCTCGAGATCGACCCCATCACCGGGGAAGCGGAAACAATCATTGTGGGTGCGCCGTCGTTCGGCATGATTCGCGCGCTCTACAACCAGGTCGCCAAGCTCTCCGGGCGGCAATCGAACAACCCGCTGATCGCCTACGACGGAACGCACCTGTACGTGACCGTGGAAGAGTGCGTCGATCTCGACCCCGAGACGGGACCATTCTGTTTCCAGTTGAACCGACCCCTGTACCGGATAAACCCCAACCTGCAACCGACTCAACCCGGCTACATCTCCTTCGTCGGCGACATTCAGGGGTATCCGATTGGCCATGCCCTGACCGGCATGACCGAGTTGGGCGGAAACCTGTATGCCCTGGATACGGCCACGAGCATGGAAGCGAATTCGTTCCGATACTGGAACAAGACCCTGCCGCCGATCATCGGGAATGGAGGAACGCTGACGCCGACGCTGCCCGATCCCGCGAACGTGGACCTGCGCTGGGACGATCTGGACGGCGATATCGGTTCCGACCTCAACGACCTCTACGTGCCCTGCACGTACCAGGGTTTGGAGCCGGGCATCTGCATTTTCCGGCCCAACGTGGCCATGGGGACGATCCCCCAGGTCGGAAAGCTGATCGACCCCGTGACCAATCCGGACTTCGTTCCCGGACCGCGGTTGGGGGCGGTCGCCGCACTACCCGGCGTGGTGATCACGTCGGACAAGTTCGGCCCGGTCATTCAATACTGGAGACAGTGGAACGCGACCGATCCGGAAGTGCTCGGCACGGTGACGGCGATGGAGTTGCCGCGCGAGTTCCTGGTGCGTCGTATGACCGTTCGATAGGCGGAAGGGACATAGGGACCGAGGGACGTACGATTCGCAGGCCGGTGCGTTCAACACGCACCGGTCTGCGTTTTTCATTGGCGACGCTCAGTTTCGGATGGAACGCCGGACAGACCGTCGGGCGCACCCTGCCCGCGGCGGGTTCGAGCACCGACGCTTGGACGGGGAATGACCGCGCGGGTCAATGCGCGCCGGCCGCGCAGTGGGACTCGTAGGCGGCGGCGTCCATCAGGGCGTCCAGGCCGGAGCGGTCGCCGGGTTTGATTTTGACCATCCAGGCTTTGTGGAATGGATCGCCGTTGACGAGTTCCGGCGCGTCGGCCAGGGCGGCGTTAATCTCCGCGACGGCGCCCGAAACAGCGGAAATCAGCTCGGCCGTCGCCTTGACCGATTCGATCTCACCGAACGCCTTTCCGGCCTGCACCTTCGTCCCGACTGCGGGCAGATCGACGAAGGTGATGTCGGTGAGTTCGTCGGCCGCGAACTGCGAAATGCCGACGACCAGCAGGTCGCCTTCGGGCTTGAACCATTCGTGAGTGGCCAGGTACTTGCGATCGGTTGGGATTTTCATGTCCGTAACTTTTCCAAACAACGACGCCGTGCCGGTGACGTGTTTAGCGTCTCCGCGGACTGCCTGCCACGGGCAGGCCTGAATGTAGCCCCGTGTTCCAACACGGGTACACCGGCGCGATGAAGACGCCGAGTCCCGAAGGGACGGCTGAAACGCTGCGCTCGGCTTCAGCCGTCCCTTCGGGACTGGCGGAATCAAAAACGGCGTGTCATCCCAGCACTGAAGTGCTGGGCTACATTCATCCCGTCCCCGCGGGACGCCAGACACTTATGCGTCGGCGACGTTGGTGTCAAACGACGTCTTCATCCCTTTCGGTGTTCGTTCGCGGGCTCGCGCCCGCGGCTCCGATTCCCCGCTTCGACCGCGCGTCGGATTTCGATTCAGGCGCACCCGCGGGCGTTCCCCATCCGGCGGCGGCGCGCCCGCGCCGTCATCGCGTCACTTCGCCCGCCTGTAAAACGGCAGGGGCACGACCCGGGCCGGCGCTTCCTTCCGGCCGAGATCGATGGATACGTGGGTGCCGGGTTCGGTCCATTCCGTCGCCAGAAACCCCATGGCGATGCTCTTGTCCAGCGTGAGGCTCATCGTGCCGCTGGTGATCGTTCCCACGGGGGCGCCGTCCCTGACGATGGGATAGCCTTGCCGGGCGATCCGCTTGCCCTCCAGTTCCAACCCGACCAGTTTCTTCCGCAGGCCGACCGCCTTGATCGCACGCATGGCCGCCGCTCCGACGAAATCGACGGACAGATCGACGCACCAGCCCTGCCCGGCCGACAGGGTATCGACATCTTCCGTTAATTCGTGTCCGTACAGCGGCATCGCGGCTTCCATGCGCAGGGTGTCGCGGGCGCCGAGACCGGCGGGCCGGCACTCGCCCGAGGCGCCGCCGTCGCTCACCAGATAAGGCAGGATCATCGCGACCGCGGCCGCGGGAACGATGGCCTCCACCCCGTCCTCGCCGGTGTAGCCGCTGCGATAAATGCAATAGTCCATGCCCAGAACGCTGCCCTCGACGAACCAGTAGCGTTTCAGTGAACCGACCGGCACGCCGAACCGCGATTCGACCAGCGAAACGGCGGCCGGACCCTGGACGGCGAACATGGCCGTGTCGAGGGTCTGATCGAGAATGTCGGTCTTGCGGCCGGCCGAGTGGCGATGCAGCCAGGCGAGAATTTTCTCGCGGTTGGAGGCGTTGCACACCATGACCCAGTGGCCGGCGTGGCGGCTGACGATGACGTCATCGAGGATGCCGCCGTCCTCGCGACAGACGTGCGCGTATTTGGATTGACCGACGGCGGTGTCTTTCAGATTGCGCGTGCATACGTGCTGCAACAACGCCTGCACATCCGGCCCGTCGAAGCGGATTCGGCCCATGTGGGAGACATCGAAGAGCGACGCGTTCGTTCGGGTGTGGACGTGCTCCTCGGTAATGCCGCGATAGTAGACGGGCATGTGCCAGCCGGCAAAGTCAACCATCTTGGCGCCGAGCGATACGTGGAAGTCGTGCAGGGGTGTTTGAAGCATGAAACCGATGCCCCTTTACGGCACAGGCCGCCCGGCGCCCGTGGCACGGGCATCCTGCCCGGCATGTGTTTAGCGTATGCCCCCCATTTCAGAGCACCGGGCGCAAGCCCGGTGTTTGGCGGATCAAGGGCGCCCCGCGTTCGAAGCATCCGCGGGCTTGCGCCCGCGGCTCTGATTGGAGATACCCCTCGCTAAACGCATACCCTGCCCGTGCCGCTTTTGCCAGCTTGGGGTGTAAGGCTAGGGACACACGCCGTTACTGTCAACCGATTGCGGGGGCGTGTGTCGTTGTTGCAGTCGGCGCGGTGTAGCGTTTCGAGCGTTAATCGACGCGCGGGCGAGACGCCGCGGCACGCAGGGCGGCGAGGACGTCGCGCTTGACGTCGTCGAGGCGGCCGTACCGTCGCGCCCCGGCGGCGCGCTGGTGACCGCCCCCGCCGAATTGCCCGGCGAGCGCGGCCACGTCGACCGTTGCCTTGCTGCGGAAGCTGATTTTGATGACGTGCTGGGGCTTGCCGCCAAGGTCGGCTACCAGGGCGGCGGTCTCGACGGTGTGAATGCGCAACGCCTGATTCACCAGGTCTTCGGTGTCGGCGGGGACGGCGCCCAGCGTCTCGAACATCGACCGGGTCACGGTCAGGATGGCGACGCGATCGTCGTCGTGGAGTTCCATGCCGTTGACCGCGGCGCCGAACAGCCGCACCCGCGCGACCGATTCGGATTCGAACAGCCGATCGTAAATGTCGTTGGGGCAAACACCGCTGCCGACTAACTCGGCCGCGGCGCGGAGCGTTCGTTGATCGGTGTTCGAGAACCGGAACCAGCCGGTGTCGGTGGCGATTCCAACGAACATCGCGAGCCGGGCAGCGTCGTCCACGCGCCATTCGCAGGCGCGAGCCCAGTCATGGAGGATCAGACAGGTTGCCGACGCCGATTCATCGACCATGTATTCGTCGGCCACGTCGTCGCGCGTGACGTGGTGATCGACCACGACGATCGGGGGATTCCCCGCGCGACGGGCGGCGCGAAGTCGTTCCGCCACCGGGGTCAATTGGGTGTAGGCGCAGGTGTCCATAATCAGGATGCCGTCGCAGGAGAAGATATTATCGAGTTCGACGATTCGGCCATTGCCGGTCCCCGCGTCTCCCGGCGGTGCGGATTCCACGGACGGTGGTTTCCAGCGTAAAACGCAAATAGGGTCGTCGCGGTCGATCCACACGTATTTGTCGGACGGTGGTTCAAAGAGCACCGCCTGTGGGTCAGCGCCCAGTGATCGGAAGATCGCCCGCATGGTCAGAAGGGAGCCGATGGCGTCGCCGTCGGCTCGGCCGTGGGTCAGGAGCAGAGGTCGTCGCCATGAAGCGATGCGGCGTCCGATTGATTGAAACTGTTCGAGCGTCGTGGTCATCGGCCGGCATTCCCGGTGAAGGGTCCGGCGGGGCATGGATTCGACGCATCGCGAACGGCCTGAATATCGTCCGCGATCTGCCGGGCGAGGTCGTCCGGCGAAGGAAACCGCCGCTGGGGGCGCAACCAGTCGTGGAACCGCAGTTCAACGGATTTGCCGTTGAGATCGCCGGCGAAATCGAGCACGTGGGCCTCGATCTTGCGGTGGTCACCGCGGAATGTCGGATTCGTCCCGATGCTGATTCCGGCGGGGGCGTCGAATCCGTCCCGTTTTAGCGTTCCAACGTAGACGCCGTCGGCGGGAATCAACTGGTCGATGTCGCCGATGTTGGCGGTGGGGAAGCCAAGTGCGGCGCCGCGATGATCACCGGGTGCCACACGTCCGCGCACCGCGTAGGGTCGGTCGAGACCGGCGGCGGCCTCGCGCACGCGGCCCACGTGGATGAGCTCGCGAACGACGGAACTGGAGACGTCGACGGTTTCGCCGGCGAGGATGATGCGGACCGGTTCGATGATGCAGACTTCGAAACCGAATTCCGCGCCGAGCGTCTTCAACAGCCCGGGGTTGCCTTGTCGGCCCTTCCCGAACGCGAACGATTCTCCCTCGACCATGTGCCGCGGGTGGAAGCGATCGACGACTTCGCGGATGAATTCGCGCGGCTCGAGGGCGAGCAGTTGGCGTGTGGCCCGGACCACGACCGCCAGATCGACCCCGTGCTCGGCGAGGTGTTCCAGTTTCTGATTGAGCGTGGTGAGTTGCGGAGGGGCCGACTCCGGGCGGAGAATGACGAGTGGGTGCGGGTCAAACGTAACGGCCACGAGCGGGACGTTGCACCGGCGGGCCAGCTCGGCGGCGCGGGCGAGCAACCGGCGGTGGCCGCGATGGACCCCGTCGAAATTGCCGATCGAGACGACCGACGAATCCCGGCGGGCGGCGGGCGAATGCCAGTCATGAGTAATGTGCATGGATATCCACCCGGTCGCGACCGGCCACGAACTGCGTCAGAATAAAAGCGAGTCGTTGCAATAGCAACGTGCGAACGGTTGACAGTGTTACGCGACGCGGTAGTCATGGGGACCATGCTGGAGGCGGTCAACGAGACATCGGGGGACATGGCGTCGCCCGCGGCGCCGATGGAGGTGGTGCTGTGCATCGATCACGATGCGTTGGCACGCCTGCGGGCCGTGATTCGTCATTTGTGCGTTGGCCTGGTCGACCTGAACGTCAAACTGCGCGTGGTCAGTCCATCGGAAGAGGCGGCGCCGCTGGCCGCGCTGGGACCGATTCAGGTCGTTCGCCACGATCCGCTGGGTTGGCCGCGAACACGGGCGCGGATGCGCAGGGTCCGCGAGCAGATTTCCGACCGGCGGCCGAGCGTCATCTATGCGGTTTCGAGCGGGTCGTTTGGGTTGGGCGGGTATCTGGCCGACGAATGTGGCGCGGGGCTGTGCGTGGGAATTACGGCCTGGCGCGACATTGACGCGCTCGAAACGCTGCGCGCCGGGCAATCGGCGCTCCGCGTTGTGGCCGGTGAACCCTTGATGAAGCGACTGCGGGAGCGGGAGGGCGCCGATGTGGCGCGTCAACATCTGATCCGCCCGGGGGTCCAACGCGGAACCGAGACGACCTGCTTCGACGAGCCCGACCGGGTGCCGTCGATCGTCTGCACGTCACGGCTGGAAACGCGCTTCGGCGTCCACGTGGTTATCGACGCCGTCGAGCGGCTGCGCGACCGCGGGCATCAAGTCCTGTTTTTTTTCACGGGCGCGGGATGCGACGAGGACGCATTGCGCCGCCGCGTGAATGAAAAGCGGCTAAACGCGGAGGTGACGTTCGCACGTGCCACGGCCGAACCCGCGGATATTCTCCGCGGCGCGGACGTGCTGATCGTGCCGCCCGGCGACGACGACATTTCCGCCCGGCCGTTGCAGGCCATGGCCAACGGTACCGTGGTAGTCTGTTTCGCCGGCGGATGCGCGGACTATTTCCACCAGGGCGAGACCGCGGTGGTTTGCGACGATCGGACGCCCGCGGCGTTGGCTCTTGGAATCGAGTCGTTATTGACGGACCATGATTACGCCTGCCGTTTGGCGCAATCCGCGCGGAATTATGTCCTTCGCCACCATACCATGAGCGCCATGAGCGCGCTCACCCGGGACGCACTGTTGCGGGCCGGCGCCGAAGACAGCGTCGTCGCGGCCCCGGGAGGCCGCGGCCCTGCGTGACATACGTCATGGTTGCCGAGCCCGCGCCTGTGTCTTGGCGGCCGCCCTGCGGACATCAGACGCCGTGGATTACGACGCTGCGATCAATCGCCCCAACCCGATCAACAACGATTCGATGCATAGCTGGACATTGACGTTCCTCTGCAATTGCCATTCCGCCGACGCCAGAGCGCGGACCGCGTCACCCGCGGCGCGGGGCGTTAGACGCAGTGACCCGGTCATGCTTGATCGGAGCCCGCTCGCCGCAAGATGCCCGTCACCACCGTCCACCGAGGCACGCATGGATCGCCGGATGCGCATGGCCAGCAGACCGAGCAGCGACGTCAGCCCCCTGCGTTGGGCCTCCGTGTCGGTCGCGTCTTCATCATCAAGCTGGACGCGCTCGCCGAGCTTCTTGGCGCTCGCGATCATGCGTTTCGCCGTCGCGGTGATGTCGCCGGTGGGCAGACTGCCCAGCAATTCGGCCATCGCCGCGTCGTGCTGCAACAGTTCGTCGTCGATATAACGCTGGGCCAATCCCATGCTGCCGCCGGCGTAGTCTGCACACAGACGGGCCTGATCCTCCGTCATGGACGGGTTCATGGCGGCGAGACGCTCCGCGACGAATTCCGCCGGCAATGGATCGAATGACACGATCTGGCATCTCGAACGGATGGTCGGCAACAGACTCCCCGGCGCCGACGTAATCAGCACCAGATAGGTGCGCGCCGGCGGCTCTTCGAGCGTCTTCAATAGGGCGTTTTGGGCCGCATCGTTCATCAGGTGGATGTCTCGCAGAACAAAGACCTTGGCCCGCCCCATGACCGGCTTGGTGCCCGCCACGTCGATGACGAACGCACGGACCACTTCGACGCTGAAAACCGATCCCCTGCGTTTTCGGATTTCCGGGTCGGGATGCTGCTTGACCAGCTCCCGATCGACCACGTGCAAGTCGGGATGAGCGCGGTTCACGCACGCGCGGCAGTTTTCACATTCCCCGCACGCATCGGCCACCGGGCCGCCCCAATTCGCGAGCCCATCGATGCCGTCGCCGCATCGCTCAACACGGGCGTCGCACAACAGGATCATTGCCAGGCGATGGGCCAACAATTCGCGCCCCACGCCATCGGGACCGGCAAACAAGAGCGCGCCGGCCAGCCGATCCGCGGCCAATGCCCGCTGGATCATCCGTTGCGCTCTTGGTTGATGCCGAACGTCTTCAATGGAATGCATGGAATCGACCGTTCAGCCAATCGCGAAAACCGACACGCGCGATCCAAAACTGAGAAACTGCCGGGGCAATGCGGGCGGATTGAGTGGTCGGCGGGGAAATCGCGCAATCAGAGCCGCGGGCGCAAGCCCCCGGATTCTGAAAATGCGGGTCACACTCGGTGCGCCCATCATCGGGCCTGCGCCCGGTGCTCTGAAATCACTGCCGTACGCTCCATTCATTTCGACGCGGCAGCCAATGCCACGAATCCGCCCGCCATCCACTAGAAATTCCCCGCCAGCGTGCGCTCCAGAAACCCCGTGTCGAATTCACCGTTCACGAACGCATCCATCTGGAATATCTGCCGGTGAAGCCCGATGGTGGTCTTGGTGGGGGCAACGTCAAACTCGTCCAGACACCGTCTCATGCACGCGATCGCCTCTTCCCGCGTCGCCCGGTGTACGAGCAGCTTGGCGATCATCGAATCGTATTTCGGCGAAATGCGATAGCCCTCATGGACGTGGGTGTCGAGCCGGACGCCGAATCCTCCCGGCGGCCGAAACCGGGCGATGGTTCCCGCGCTCGGCCGAAACCCGTTGGCCGGGTCTTCGGCATTGATCCGGCATTCGATGGCCGCCCCAACCGGCTTAATGTCTTTCTGGGCGAATCCCAGCGGCTCGCCCGCGGCGATGCGTATCTGCGTCTTGATCAGATCGATACCGGTGACAAGCTCCGTCACCGGATGCTCCACCTGGATGCGCGTGTTGGCCTCGATGAAGTAGTATTCCCGCTTGCCCGCCACCAGAAACTCAAACGTGCCCGCGTTCGTATAACCGGCCGCTTTGCACAGCCGAATGGCCGACTTGCACAAATCGTCGCGGGTCCGCGCGTCCAGACCGGGACTCGGCGACTCTTCGATCAGCTTCTGATACCGTCTCTGCATCGAGCAATCGCGCTCGTGCAAATGGACAACGTGTCCGCTATGGTCGGCGACGATCTGCACCTCGACGTGCCGCGGCCGCTCAACGTACTTTTCAAGATACAGACCCCCGTCGTTAAACGCCGCTTTCGATTCGCGCTCCGACTGCTCCAGAAACGTCCGCAGTTCCGCGTCGTTTCGGGCGATGCGCATCCCCCGACCGCCGCCGCCCGCGGTGGCCTTGATCATCACCGGGTAGCCCAATTTGCGGGCCGTCGCCGCGGCATCGTCCGGGCTTTCGATCAACCCGTCGCTTCCCGGAACCGTCGGCACCTTCGACTTCTTCGCCAGTTCGCGGGCCGACGCCTTGTCGCCGAGCTGCCGCATCGCCTCGGCCGTCGGTCCGATGAATTCAATGTTGGACTCGCGGCACTTGTCGGCAAACGCGGCGCTCTCGGCTAGAAATCCATAACCCGGATGCAGTGCGTCCGCGTTGGCGATCTCGGCGGCCGCGATGATGCGGTCGCTCTTCAGATAGCTCTCCCGCGCCGCCCCCGGACCAATGCAGACGGTCCTGTTCGCCAGCTTCAAGTAGGACGCGTCGCGGTCCTCTTCCGAAAAGACACAGACCGTCTCAATGCCCATCTCCCGGCAGGCGCGCAGCACGCGCAACGCGATTTCCCCCCGGTTGGCTATTAGAATGCGTTCGAACATGGGCGAATAATTCGACGCGGCATTGGCCGGTCAGTGCGGTCGGACCAGAAACAGCCGCTGTCCGAATTCGACAGGTTGCTCGTTGACCGCCAAGACCTTTTCGATAGTGCCGGACACGTCGGCCGGTATCTCGTTGAACACCTTCATGGCCTCGATGATGCACACCACTTTGTCCGGCGTCACCGCCGTCCCCGAGTGCACGAACGGCGGCGAACCGGGATGCGACGATCCGTAAAACGTGCCCACCATCGGCGACGTGATCGCCACCAAATGCGCGTCCGCTTCGGTCTCGACCGGCTTCGATCCGGCCGGCGCCGGCGGCAACGGCAACGCTGACGCCGGATGCACCGGCATGGAGTGGATCGCCGGCATCGGCTCGTACGAAACGTGCGGCGGTCCCGTCCGTTCGGGTCGGCGCAGCGTGATCTGTTCCGTCCCGTTGCGCAGCGAAATGCTCAACAGGTCGTTGTCGACCATTAGCTGGACGAGTTCCCTGACTTGTTCGATATCCACCGGAATCCCGTGCCGGGTCCGTTCCGCCGCCCGCGCCGGCGACGTTACAGCACCGACCCCTTCAGGTCCTTCGCCAGCCGGCTCAGCACGCGGCAGCCGTCGGCCGTCACCAGCACGTCGTCTTCGATCCGCACGCCGCCCACGCCCGGCAGGTAGATGCCCGGTTCCACGGTGACCACCATGCCGGCCGTCAGCCGTTCTTTCGAGCGCCAGCTCAACGACGGCGCTTCGTGAACGTCCAACCCCAGCCCGTGCCCCAATCCGTGTCCGAAACGGTCGCCGTATCCCGCCTTGCCGATGAAATCGCGCGCCACCGCGTCCACATCGCACATCCGTTCGCCGGGGCGTATCGCCTGAATCGCGGCCAATTGGGCGTTCAGAACGACTTCATAGACCTTTCCAAGGCGGGGTTGAATCTTACTGACGAACAACACACGGGTCAAATCGCTGTGGTAAAACCCGACCCGCGCGCCCCAATCGAACAAAATCGCCGACCCCTTCTTCACCCGCCGATCCCCCGCCCGGGCATGGGGGCGCGACGCATTCCCATCCACCGCGATGATCGTGTCGAACGCCTGGGCATCCGCGCCGCGATTCCGCATCTCGAATTCCAACCGGGCCGCGATCTCCCGTTCCGTCTGACCCACCCGGATCGACCGCCGCGTCGCCGAGAACGCCTCCTCCGCGATGCGGATGGCCCGGTTCATGACCGACAATTCGGTCTCGTCCTTGCAACGCCGCATCTCCAACGCGATCGACGGCGCACCCGTCAGGCGCACCGGCTTGGTCAGCGACCGCAACTTCGCGTGGGTCGCCACGGTCATGCCCTCCTGCTGCACGGCCACCCGATCCAGCTTCAGCTTGCGGCACACGTTGGCGATCTCGTCGGTCAGCAACCCCTTGCGCAGGTGTTTCTTCGCCCATGGAATTTCATGGTCGATGGTCTCGTCGAACCTCCCGTCGCTGATGACGTGCACCGCCTTCGGCGTGACCAGCAACGCCGAATCCTCACCGGTGAAACCGGACAGATAGAAACTGTCCATGTGCGACGTAATCAGATACGCCGGCACCCCCTTCTCGGCCATCACCCGACGGCAGCGGGCCAACCGTCCCGCGATGATGGGATTCATCAGACCGTTTTTGCCGGCCATCGCACGTCCCCCCATTCATGCGTCCTGTTGTTCACGCGACAACGCGTACACGCCGAAATGCTACCCGACGACGGAAATGCCCGCAAAACCCTCGCACGCCGATTGTCACCGAACGTCGGGTGAGCGTCGGTCGATGCGCTCGGCGAAACCCCATCGGCACGGATTGGCGCCGCCGCCGCGCGCATTACCCCGGCCGGCCTGCATTCAGGACGTAACTTGCCCGCGGTTCGGCCGCGGACTCGCGTTCGGGCGCCGGCGTGTCGGCATTACGTCCACCGAAACCACTTGAGCGCCAGCAGAAACGACAGGCCGCCCCACGCCATCAGAATCAGCAACCGCATCGCCTGATCGGCCAGCGTGCCGCCCTCCAGAATGATGGAGCGCAGCGCGTCGTTCAATTGCGTCAGCGGCAACGCCTGAATGAACGGTTGGAACGCATCGGGGAATTTTTCGCTCGAAAAGAAAATGCCCGAAAACAGCCACATGGGCAGCATCACCAGGTTCATCAAACCCGATATCGTCTCGATGCGTTTCGCCCGGCTGGCGATCAACAGCCCCAACCCCGCGAAGCTGACCGACCCGACGAATGCGATCACCACGATGGCCAACCACCCGCCGCTGACCCGAACATCGAACAGGAAAACCCCCGCCCCCAGAATGAACAACAATTCCGGTATCGTGAACACCAGCCGTCCGCCGATCAGCGCCAGCAGAAAATGCGGCTTGCGCATCGGCGTGGCCACCAGCCGCCGCAGCAGGTTGCGCACGCGCATGTCCGTCACCACGAACCCGATGCCCCACAATCCCCCGCCCATCAGGTTCATGCCCAACAGGCCCGGCACCAAAAAATCGATGTACCGCGCCCCCGGCTCGGTGATTTCGCGATCGGCCGTCGCCACCGCGTCCGCCCGGCCCAACGCCCGTTGCAACACGTCGTCCAGACGCGCACGAGCCAACGCACTGTCCGGCCGAGTCGGATCGAAGGCATATTCAAGTTTGTCGCCGCGCTCGACCACGATGGCCGACTTGCCCAGCCGCAGCCGCTCCGTGCATTCGGCGGTGGGGCGGACGTGGGCGACGAAGCCGCCGGCATCATCCAGATGGGACTTGATTCCCGCGGCCGCCGGGCCGTCGGCGATGTCCACGTCGATCACCTCCTGCGGCCGATTGCGGAACGCGATCCCCAGCAGAATGGTCAGGATCAGCGGAAACCCGTACGTCCAGAAAATGGCCTCCGGTTCGCGGTAGAACGTCCGCATCCGCCCCAGGAGCAGCTCTTTAATTGGATGATATTTCTTCATCGCGCAAATGGCGTCCCGTTAAGGTGACAAACACGTCCTCCAGGCTGACGTGCCGCGTGGCCAGTCGCCCCAACTCGAGTTGCCGCGATTGCAGCAACGTAATCAGCGCGGGCAGCGCCCGGTGCGGCTCGGAAACGGTCAACGAATACCCGCCGCCCTCGGCCCGCGCCGCGTTCACCGACGGCAGCCCCTGAAACAGATCGGCGCCCACGACCGACCCCTGTCCGTCCGAATGGATCAGGTCGAACTCGATGACGTGCTCGCCGCCGATCTGCCGTATCAATTCGTCGGGCGATCCCAGCGCGATCACCTTGCCGTGATCCACCACGGCCACGCGATCGCACAACCGCTGGGCTTCGTCCATGTAATGCGTGGTGATCAGCGTGGTCCGCGCCCGATCGCGCTGCTCGCGGATGATGTCCCACAATTCGCGGCGCGACTGCGGATCCAGTCCCGTCGTCGGTTCATCCAGGAACAACAGTTCCGGATCGCCCACCAGCGCGCACGCGACGGCCAATCGCTGCTTCTGCCCGCCGGACAGCTTTCCGACGAACGCATTGGCCTTTTCATCCAGCGACACCATGTCGATGGTCGATTCCGGTTCCCGTCCCGTGCGGTAGAAACTGCGGAACAAGGTCAGCGTTTCCAACACGGTCAGCTTGTCATTCAGTTTGGTGTCCTGCAGCGAAATGCCGATCCGCTGGCGGATTTCGTCCGCGTCCCGACCCGACCATTGCCGGCCCAGCACCTCGACGTGCCCCGATGTCTGCGTCAGCAGCCCCTCGAAAATCTCGACCGTCGTCGTCTTGCCCGCGCCGTTGGGGCCCAGCAGCCCGAAACACTCCCCCTCGTGTACCTCCAGCGTAATTCCGTTGACCGCGTCGACCGCCTTCTTCCGGGCGTCGTAACGCTTGTACAGATCCCGGCAGTAGGCCGCGAATGCCATGACCAATCATCCTCGGTTCGATAGCGTCGACGAACAGACCGCGATTCTAACGGCGCGCCCCGCGCTCGCAATCCGCACCGGCCTGCCGCCCAGACCGACCGTCGCCTGGCCGGGCCGGTCGTGATCGCCGCGTGGGTCATGCAAGAGTTGGCCGATGGCCTCGCCGCACCGCCGACTCGCGGAGCATTCCTGCGGCTGTCCGAATCTCTCCCAAAAGACGCCGAGCTTCTCCTGATGGAGTTCGACCCGGCCCCTTGGCCAGGAGTGATGGATCTTTACCGAAACCGCCCGGGCCAAGCCTGGTCGCTGACCGATTGCACATCATTCGTCATCATGCAGGATCGGGGAATCCGTGACGCCTTGACCGCCGATCATCACTTCGAACCGCCCGGCTTCGTCGTCCGGCGCAAATCGCCCACCGCGCAACTCTACAACGCCAGCTTCATTGCGCACGCGATCAGCGGAATAAGCACGCCGGCAACACTGCGCCCTTCCCAGCCCCCGCGCGCGAACAGGAACGGTGGCTGCATTGCGCCCTTCCCAGCCCCGGCGAGTCTGGGATTGTTTTGTTTCGCGCGCTCGGGGAAGCCCATGTTTGGGTCTCAACTCCCTACCCCCCGACACCCAAACATGGTACTCCGTGAGGGCACCGATCGAAAAAATCCCAGCCCCGGAACGGTCAATAGCCGGGGGTGTAGTTCGCGACAGCGGACGGAACCCCCGGAATCGTCCACGCCGTAAACACAAGCCCCGGCGGGGCGAAAGACGCCATGACCGCACTTTCGCTCATCGCGTTGTAATGGTAACCCGCGCCCCGCGACGCTTCACCGGACCGGCACCGGCCACTATCATGCACCGTGGGTCGGAACGGCGCCGGTATGTCCCACGTCTTTATCAGTTACAGCCATGACTCGCCCGGTCATTCCGACCGGGTTCGGGAACTGGCCGATCGGCTCATTTCACAGGGAATAGCGGTCGAACTCGATCAATACCATCCCCGGGCCGGGTGCCCCATCTCTTGCGCAGCAAGAGGTGGGGGATGCCCGGCGGGTGTTGGTCGCACGATCTCCGCGCCACGCCCGACTGCCGGAGAAGCTGCATGATTCGTCCCGACGCAAACCAACCCCCGAACGCATCGCCCGGCACGCCGCCCGCCATCAGACTCGCAATGGAGGCGACGCCGTCGCCGGAACTGATTCGGTGGGCCGAATCGGCCGAGTATGTTCCCCTCGCGGTCGTGTTCACGGACGTGATCGGAAGCACGCGACTGACCCGGAGCCTGGGCGATGAAAAGTGGAAGGAGATCCGCGAGACACATTTCCGACGTGCCCGCGAAGCGATGAGCTCACAGCGCGGCTTCCAAATCAAAACCATCGGCGACGCGGTGATGGCCGTCTTCCCCAACTCGGTCAATGCCGTTTCATTCGCCATGGACCTCGAACGCAACACCGGCGACGAACGGATTCGCATTCGCGCCGGCGTCCATATCGGCGAATTGGAGTGGAACAAGCTCGACGTCTTCGGCAACACCGTCAACATGGCGGCTCGAATCTGCCGCATGGCCAAGGGCGGTGGTATCTGGATTTCCGAGCAGGTGATGCAAGGTCTGGTTGCCCGCAATCCCGAATGGCGAGCGGGCTGGACTTGCCACGAGAACGTCTCGTTGCCCGGACTTGAACCCGATCTCTACAGACTGTGGTCGCTTCCGCCGTCGCGGGACGGCGGCGTCGCGATCGACACCCAGAGGCGTCCGGCCGCGACCACGACACCCTCAACCGTCCCCGTACTCGTCTCTCACCATCAGCGCATCGCCCGCGGCGGGGCGGCGGAGCTTTTCGGGCGCGACGCGGAATTGAAAATGCTCGACGACGCATGGTCCTCCGCGCCGCCGAACAAGCTCAACGTGGTCACGTTCGTCGCCTGGGGCGGCGTGGGCAAGACGGCGCTGGTGAATGAGTGGGTGAACCGGCTGGCGCGGGACGGGTGGCGCGGGGCGCGGCGGGTGTTTGAGTGGTCGTTCTACAGTCAGGGCAGCGACGAAAAGCGGGCGGCGTCGGCCGACACGTTCACAGCGGCCGCCCTGCGCTTCTTCGGCGATCCCGCGCTGGCCGACAGTCCGGCGTCGGCGTGGGACAAGGGGGTCCGGCTGGCGCAACTGGTCGCCCAGGAGCGTTCGCTGCTGGTGCTGGACGGGCTGGAGCCGTTGCAGCATCCGCCCGGTCCGGGCGGAAAGGGCGTTCAGGCGGGCGAGATCAAGGAGCCGGCCGTCGCGGCGCTGCTCCGCGGGCTGGCCCGGAACAACGCCGGGCTGTGCGTGGTCACCACCCGCGAACGCGTCACCGACCTGTCGTCGTTCGGGGCCGCAGCACCTCAACCGGATCTCGACAACCTCTCCGAAGAGGCCGGTTCGGCGCTGTTGCGACGCCTGCTCGAGCCGACCGATTCGAAACGGGTTCACCGGGTCGAGAGCACCGACGCGGAGCGCCGCGCGATCAGCCGCGAGGTGAAGGGTCACGCCCTGACACTGCAACTGCTGGGCAGCTACATCCACAAAGCCCTGCGCGACGTGCGCCGCTGGCGGGAGGTGAAGTTCGTAGAGGCCGACGCCATCGTGCAGGGCGGCCATGCGTTTCGGGTCATGGACGGGTACGTCAAGTGGCTGGGCGAGAGCGGCGAGGCCGGGCGGCGGCAGTTGGCGGTGCTGCGGGTCATGGGTTTGTTCGATCGGCCGGCCGATCCGGCGTGTCTGGCCGCGCTGCGAAAGCCGCCGATCGCGGGTCTGACCGACGCGCTGGGCGGGCTTTCCGACGAGGAATGGAACGTCGTGCTGTCGGACCTGGAGTCGATCGGGCTGGCCACCGTCGCGGAGTGGGAGCGGCCGCGGGTGAAAGGGTATGACGAAGAAACGGGGCGGGCATCGATGAAAACCCAGCAACGTGGATACCGCGGCGACATCGGCGAGCCGGGGGAGTTCACGCCGCCCGCGCCGCCGCCGGCCGGGGCGGTCGCGGTCGACGTTCACCCGCTGATCCGCGAGTACTTCGCGGCGCGGGTCCGCGAGACGAACCCCGACGCGTGGCGCGAGGGGCACGCCCGGCTGTTCGGGCACCTGTGCGCGTCGGTCCCCTATTGGCCGGAGGGGATGGAGGGGCTTCAGCCGCTCTACCAGGCCGTCGCCCACGGCTGCCTAGCCGGGCTGCACGAGAAGGCCCGCGCCGACGTCTTCCGGGATCGCATCCTCCGCGGCACGGAGGCCGGCGGGTATTACAGCATAAAAACACTCGGTGCGTTCGGGCCCGACCTCGGGGCCGTGGCCTGCTTCTTCGATGAGGCGTGGACACGGGTGTCGGACAAGCTCACGGAATCTCGTCGGTCGTGGCTGCTCGGTGAAGCGGCCACGCGTCTTCGCGCTTTGGGCCGGCTCACCGAGGGCGTCGGGCCGATGCGCGCGGCGTTGGGAATGGCCGTGACGGCGACGCCCCCAGACTGGCATAACGCCGCGCGTCGCGCGGGCAACTTGAGCGAGCTGCAACTGACGCTGGGCGACGCGGGGGCCGCCGTGGCCGACGGCAAGCGGAGCGTGGAACATGCCGACCGTAGCGGGGATGAGTTTCAGCGGATCCTCAATCGCACGACGCATGCCGACGCTTTGCTCCAAGCCGATCGGCGGGACGACGCCCGGGCGTTGTTCGTTGAGGCCGAGGCCTTGCAGGGCAAGCGGCAACCGGAGTATCAACGGCTCTATTCGGTGCGGGGCTTTCAGTATTGCGATTTGATCCTGTCCGACGCGGAGCGGGCGGCTTGGCGATGCGTCTTGGATTTGAAATCTGAAATTTCAGATTTCAAATCGGCAAACGCGTGCGACGACGTGACCAACGCGTGCAACGACGTGACCGAACGTGCGACGCAGACGCTGGCCTGGGTCACGCCGATGAACTGGCTGCTTGATATAGGGCTGGACAACCTCACGCTCGCCCGGGCGGCGTTGTATCGGGCGGTGTTATCGCGAGGCGCCGCGGAGGGATGCGAATCCGTGGCCGGGGGTCCGTCGCCGGCCGACGCCGATCCGAATTACGGCGCCGACGATAAGACGTTGCCGGCGGCGGCGCTGACCGCTTTGACGTACGAACACATGGCCGCCGCAGTCGATGGTTTGCGGCGGGCGGGCACGACGCACCACATACCCCGCGGGTTGCTGACGCGGGCGATATACCATTTCGTGATCGGCGACGCCGCGGCGGCCGCACGCGATCTGGACGAGGCGTGGGAGATCGCGCGGCGGGGGCCGATGCGGCTGCACATGGTGGACGTACACCTGCACCGGGCGCGGCTGTTCCGCGACCGGGGGGCGCTGGAGGAGGCCGCCCGGCTCATCGACGAAACCGGCTACCACCGCCGCGACAAAGAGCTCGCCGACGCCCGCGCAGCCGCCCGCGGATGGCCTGCATGACGATTGCCGGCCGGGTTTTGGTTTCATCGCCCGACCTGCGTGATGATTTCCGTACAGGTCTTGATTCCGGCCCGCCCGGCCGGAATCGTCGGGCACGCCGGAACCGTCGGCGCCGTCGCGAACGGGCGCAAAACATCACCGCGGGTAACGATCTCGCTGCGGGTGACGATCATCGTCACTACGTGACTAAATAGAACCACGGAATAGGGAAACCGATTCCATCATGACCCGCGAATCTTCGCCCGGATTATGACGCTCCTATCTTCGCCCGCAGGGCGCACGATCTTGGCCAGGGACTTCAGTCCCTGGATCGGGTTCCCCATTTCTTCCCGCCCGTAGGGCGGACGAAACCCGGTTTCCCTTTTGTGCGTTCCTATTTAGCGTGCGAAACCCGCGATCAGAGCCGTGGGCGGCTCCCCTTTACGCGAAGCGTCAAGGGCAAGCCCACGGACGACGACCCGGTGCGATATCCGTCGCCGCACCAAGGCCCTGCCAGCACCGGGCTCGCGCCCGGTGCTCTGAATGGCAACGGCGTACGCGAAACACGTACCATCGTCACCCGCGGCGTCGAACGCGTGAACGGCGATCTCGTTTCCGCCCCCGGCCGATCACCCGGCGAGGCAGGTCCGCGGCCGTTGGCCGTGCCGCGGGTCATGGCCCCGTTCGCCCGCCCGGCGAGACCCACGCGAATGTGTTGAATGGCGTTTTGAAGAAGGCGGCGTGCCCCCGGTGACGCTGCTTGGCGCCGAAACGGCCCACGAGCGCAAAAAAACACAGGCAAGCGAATTCGCCTGCCTGTGCCGCTCAAAAACTTAAATGCGTCAAACCGCTAATCCGGGCTGCCGATGGGGTCGGCGCCGTCGCCGCCCGGTTGGGAAAGCGGGCCGCCGCTGGTGCCCGTGCCGTTCGTGCCTGTGCCGCCAAATTCTGTGCCGGGCGCTGTCACCGGCGGGGGCGGCGGCGGCATCGTCGCGGCCGTCACGATTTGCAAAGCGTAGTTGGGAACGGACACCCGATCGAAGCTGCCGGCGTCCACGACGATCTCGACGATGGGCAAACCCGTCACGCAGCACGTGGGGCCGTCCAATGCCCGCCGCGACCGAACCGCCGGACGCAGCGCGTGACCCTGTAGCAGGGCCACGATTTCCGCCTCCGCGGTAACGGCAGGATCGGTGTTCACCAGCCACGTCTCGGCGTTCCGCGATCCCGGACGCAGCCCGGCGACAGGATTTCCGCCCTCGACGAAGTTGATGTCGATGCGCGTGCCGGCCGGGGACAACAACATGGTGGCCTGACGAGCGGGCCGCGACGGATCAAGCGGCACAGCAGCCAACTGCCGGGCCGCCGGGAGGTCGGCCACGGTGACCACGCGAACAGTTATTGCATCTCCCCATGGACCCTCGATGGACGCCATCGACGCGGGATCGTCGGGCGTCAAAATGACGGCCCCGGACCCGATGGCCGAGCCGCCCTGCGCGAATGTGGGGTACGCCCCGACGCACAGCAGCGGAAGAATCGCGGCGACGTGTTTGATTCCGACGTGCGTTGACATTTCAGTTCAACTCCTTCATCTATCGCTACGCCCTACAGGCGCGATGTGCCACCCAATCGGCCCACGCTCAATCCGGCAAAACCCCCCAATAGCGGTTCCGCTTGAGCCAGGTCCACTCGCCGTCATCCTGCAGGTCCGCCCGAAGCCCGGGCGGCCAGGTCGATGTGTTTGATCCCTGCTTTTCGACCAGCGAGGTCAGTAATTGGCGACTCCAGGTTTCGTCGCGAAGATCGTTGGCGCAGGTCAGTGCCCCACGCATGGTGGACGCGAAATAAAACGAATCCAGCGATTCGCTGTGCAGCAGGCGGGCGACGCGCAGCATGCGCTCGGCCCGCGCCGGAAGCTCCTTGCTGATGCGCAGGGCGATGGCCCCACCGTTGTTCAGGATCGCCGCCAGCGTCCGGCGGCGAATGTCGTCATCGAATTCCGGATTGAACGCCTGGGGGACGCAGGCCTTGCGACCCAACCCCACCACGCGCAACGAGCGGACGAGCTGGGCGGCGGTGGCGGCCGGCGCTGCGTACACGCTTTTCAGCACGTACATGATGCTCATCGGCCCATACGGATTGCGCCGCGGGCTGATGACGCTGCGGAGCACATCGCCGATGAGCAGGTCCAGCTCCTGGCGCTGGGCGTCCGGCTCGATGGTCAGCAGCACGCTGTCCGACTGTTGCTGAACGGCGATGGCGTGCGTTTTTTCACCGCTGTCCACCGCCGGCAACGCGGTCACCGTGAAACCGACGCTGTGCACTTCCTTGGTCTTGAGCGGTCCGCCGAACGCGGAGAGGCGTTTGCGCAGCTCCTCGCACTTGGCCAGAATCTCGTAACCACGCTGAAGATTGATATCGCCGACGCGCGCGTTCTTGAGCCGTGAAAGCTCGGCGCTGTCGACACACAAGTATTGGGCGACCGCACGATTCGAGCGGATCCCGAACTCGCGGAACTTCTGGAGGTAGCCGTTTATCTTGTCGGCCAACTCCGCGTAGCGTTGCGTTACCGACCCAGCCCGAAGCACCGCGGGCACGGCCTCTGCGAATCCAACGGTCCGCATCGTGATCCTCCCCGGTAACCGGCGCCGGCACCAACCATCCTCTTAGATACCGATCAAGTGTCGGCCTGCCGCCAAGTCCCCAGTATACACATAATCCTACTTCGACCGAAAACTACTTACTCAATTGAGAAATAGCGTCAGCCGAAGTTTTTTGCATTACGCTGTAGATCGCTGTTTTTCATTGTAGCCGTAAAAGCGACCACTGCGCAAGCCTCCCGTCATTCGCGGGGGATTATAGGCCATCGCCCGCCGTCCGTCACGAAAAATCTTCCAAAATTGAGCGAATTCCTTTTTTGTAGGATTTTCATCGCGTCCCTGCCGTCGTCCGGCTCAGCACGACGGGAACACGGGGGCGGACGAGACGCGACGATCGCCCGGCACGTTCCAAAACAGGAATATCCGCCCCACCCATCTTAGCC
>JABFSN010000268.1 GCA_013140575.1 Phycisphaerales bacterium
CGCCGCTCCACCACCGACACCTCCTGCCATGGCATGTCCGATCTCCTTCACGGAGAGCATCACGCCACAACCCAAAAGTGTCACCCATGTCCCCGTACAAGTGTTACCCATGTCCCCGGTCCATACATGGAGGAGGGGGTAGGGGATCACAGGCCGTGGAGGAGGTAGGGGTTGGTGGTGCGTTCGTGGGCGATGGTGGTTTCGGGGCCGTGGCCGGAGAGGATGCGGGTTTCGTCGGGCAGGGTGAGCAGGGTTTGGCGGATGTTGCGGATGAGTTTGGCGCCGTCGCCGCCGGGGAGGTCGACGCGTCCGACGCTGCCGGCGAAGAGGGCGTCGCCGACGATGGCGACGCCGTGTTCGGCACAATACATGCTGCGGCCAGCGGGGGAGTGGCCGGCGACGTCGCCGATTTCCCATGCGGTGGGGCCGAGCTGAATGGTGCCGCCGACGGGCAGATCGCGGATTTCATCGGGGTGGGCGGAGATGGGGACGCCGAAACCGGCGGACAGGTTTTTGCGGGGGTCGGCGAGCATGGGCCACTCCGGTTGGGCGAGGTACACGGGCAGTTGGCCGAGGACGGCGAGCAATTCGTCGATGCCGGCGATGTGGTCGGCGTGGGCGTGGGTCAGGACGATGGCGTCGGGGGTCAGGTGCCGGGCGTCCATGAAGGCGAGCATTTCGGAGGCTTGCGGCGGCAGGCCGGGATCGACGATCCAACAGGGGCCGGCGTCGTTCAAATAGAAAACGTACCCGTTTTCGGCGTAGAACGGGTCGTTGGTGACATGCCAGTTGACGCGGTTGACGGTTACGATGGGTTCCCCATTCATCCAAATCCCGTTTCGGTTAAGGGCAATGGCGACGCCCAATTGTGGGAAACACGGGCAGGATGCCCGTGCCACGTTCGCGGAGCACACGGGCAGGATGCCCGTGCCACGATGGGTTCCCGATTCAGACGCCCGCTGACGAGTTTAGTCGGGGATAACGGTTCGGCAAGGGTCGTTGTGCGGTTGCAGCATTCTCTCAATAGAGAGGAAGTTGTTGACGGTGCGGAGGTCCAACCGTCTAATCCGGTGCGGGAACGTCGGCGGAGGTGGCCTTGTCGACGTGGATGCGACGGTCCGGGTTTTCATACCATCGATTCACTCCCGACCCGCGGCTGGGTGGCGCTTTTGAGTCCAGCGAAGTCATTTGGTTGGGTCGCCGAGATTGCGATGGGGAGCGGTGTCACGAGGGGGCGTCCGCCCCGTGGGCGGCGGGTGAAACCCGCCCTACGGAGGTGAAATGAATCGGGAGCGGTGACACGGGAATGAGCGCAGTCGGCGGCGCCGGGCGCGTTTACAGTCGCGTGGGTGGTGACGATACTGGCGCGGGGGGCGCGGGCAGGGGAAATCCGCGATTGAAGGTGCGAGTAGGGGCTCGCGCACGAGCGGACCTCGATCACAAGGCTTCGTTCGCCCGCCGGGCGAAGGACAATTGGGGGCGGTGGTCCAGGGACTGAAGTCCCTGGCTAAGATCGTTCGCCCTACGGGCGAATGCGAGAGCTGATTCTCGCACCAGCGTGCGACGAAGCCGTAACGACATGGCCACGCGAGCGTGGACCATGCCACCCCGGGGCGCGATTTGCGATGGGACGACCGCGGGCGTTCGGCATGGCCACGCGAGCGTGGACCATGCCACCCCGGGGCGCGATTTGCGATGGGATGACCGCGGGTGTTCGGCATGGCCACGCGAGCGTGGACCATGCCACCCCGGGGCGCGATTTGCGATGGGACGACCGCGGGCGTTCGGCATGGCCGCGCGAGCGTGGACCATGCCACCCGGGGGCGCGATTTGCGATGGGACGACCGCGGGTGTTCGGCATGGCCGCGCGAGCGTGGACCATGCCACCCGCAAAACGGCGGCGGAGCGACGCGAGGCGGAGCTTATTCAGAACCGCGGATTTCGCGGCAGTGGAACGGCGTCGTTCGATGGCGCGTAGGGAAGAGGGATGAATTGAATGGCGGGTAACGTGGCGGTATGGGGGATCGACGTGGGGCGGTGCGCGCTGAAGGCGATCCGGGTGCGCGCCGGCGGCGAAGGTCAGGTGGAGATCATCGGGCACGAGTTGATCGAACATGCCGAGATTCTGTCGCAGGCGGAGGGGAAGAAATCGGCGCTGGTGACGGAGGCGATGGAGAAGTTTCTGTCGCGGCACGACATCAGCCGGGACCGGATCGTGGTGGGGGTGCCGGGGCAACACACGTTGTCGCGGTTCAGCAAGCTTCCGCCGGTGGAGCCGAAGAAGATTCCGGACATCGTGCGGTACGAGGCCGATCAGCAAATTCCGTTCGATCTCGACGAGGTGATCTGGGACTACCAGACGTTTCAGGAGCCGGATTCGCCGGACGTGGAGGTGGGCATCTTCGCGATGAAGCGGGAGCTAATCCGCGATCACCTGCTGCCGTTCGAGCAGGCGGGCATCGAGCCGGTGGCGGTGCAGTCGACGCCGCTGGCGTTGTACAACGCGATGATGTTCGAGGAGCGGATCGGCGACGCGACGGTGGTGCTGCTGGACGTGGGGGCGGAGAACACGGACCTGATCGTGGCCCAGAAGCACGGATTGTGGACGCGGACCATTCCGCTGGGCGGGAACAAGTTCACCGACGTGCTGGTCAAATCGTTCAAGCTGTCGTTCGCCAAGGCGGAGAATTTGAAACGAACGGCCGCGACGAGCAAGTATGCGCGGCAGGTGTTTCAGGCGATGCGTCCGGTGTTCGCGGAGCTGGTGCAGGAGCTGTCGCGGTCGCTGGGGTTCTACCGATCGACGCACCGGGAGGCGGTGTTGAAACGAATCGTGGGGTTGGGAAATGCGTTTCAACTGCCGGGCTTGCAGAAGTACCTGCAACAGAATCTACAGATGCCGGTGGAACGGCCGACGACGTTTCAGCAGGCCACTACTGGCGACGTGGGGGACGCGGCCGCGTTCGCGGAGAGGGTGCCGGGGTATTTCGTGGCGTTCGGGTTGGGGATTCAGGGTCTGGACGTGCTGCGGGCGGCGACGGTGTCCGTTCCAATCAAGAGCAACCTGCTGCCGCCGCAGATCGTGAAGCAGGTGATCTGGCGGAAGAAGCGACCGTTCTTCGCGGCCGCGGCGGCGTGTCTGGGGTTGGCGGCCGGGGTGATTTGGTTCCGGCAGGCATCGGACCTTTCCACGCTGGCATCCGGCGATGGAGACGGCAGTGTCGAGAAGATCACGTTTGCGCGGGCGGGGGAGATACTGAAAACGGGCGTATCGGGCAACCAAGCGCCGCGAGCCGAGGCCCAGGTGTGGCTGGAGGTGGCCAAGGCGTTCGAGGCGGAGATGAACAAGTACCGCAACGAGGGCGCGACGGAGGTGCAGCGGGCGGACGAGATCATTCAGTTGCAGCGGCAGAAGGCGGTGTGGCCGAGGATTCTGGCGATGATCCACGCGTCGTTGCCGAAGCCGGCGGAGGCGTTGGCGGAGGCGAAGACGCCGGACGCGTTGGTGGCGGCGATTCAGGCCAATCCAACGGAGTTGGATCGTCCGCGGCGGAATCAGTTATTCATCGAGAGATTCCGGTCGGAATATTCGGACAACGTGGACGCGGTCGAGCTTCTGGACGTGGAGCGAAACGATTCGGGTGAAGACGTGATTGAAGGCGAGAAGGGCCAGCCGCGAAAGGGTTTTCTGATCACGCTGCGGTGCCGGACGCCGAACGCGGGCCGTTTCCAGTTTGTGGACGAGACGATCAAGCAGGGCCTGCGGACGAAGGGCCGGGAGAAGGGGTCCGGGATTTACGTGAATCGGGTGGTGTTGACGTCGGCGCGCGGATTTTTGGACAAAGAAGAGGACAAGCCGGCGGGCGGGCGGCCGCCGCCGGGACGCGGGGGGCGAGGTCGGGACAAGCCGCCGCCGACCGCGCCGCGGGGGGACGCGAAGATCGATCCGCTGACGGATGAATCGATGGAGCAGGACTGGGTTTTTGA
>JABFSN010000250.1 GCA_013140575.1 Phycisphaerales bacterium
GCGCCGGGGTGGGTCGTTCCTGGAAATGACAAACAGTGGCACCTGCGGCGACGCGCACTTGCACCGGGGAGGCGGCGACTCCGCAGGTGTCAGCGATGGTCGGCGGGCGGAACGACGGACGGATTCCCGTGCTGGGCGACGACGGTGGTGTGGATTCCTCCGCGGACGGACCAGCGTGAGCGCAGTTCCATCCAGCGCGGCGCGCAGCATTGAACCAGATCGTCGAGGATGCGATTGGTCACGTCTTCGTAGAAAATGCCGTCGGAGCGATAGGATTGCAGGTATTGTTTCAGGCTGCGCAGCTCGACGCACGTTTGATCGGCCACGTAGCGCAGGGTCAGCCGTGCGAAATCGGGCTGCCCGGTGATGGGACACAAGCTGGTGAATTCGTCGGCGGTGTGGACGATCAGGTAATGCCGATCGGCTCGCGGGTTGGGGAAGGTTTGCAGCAGTTGGGCGTCGGACATAGTGGGGCTTCGCTTTGATCGTCGGTTCTGGTTCGGTGTACAATCAAAGACGATTACGGGGCAATGGTCGGTTGGACGCAGGTTCTGCGCCGGGTCCGAATCGACTCCCCCACCGCTGAAGCGGTGGGCCACCCATTCCGAAGACGTCTCGTCGTCAACGTGACAGACCTGCCACGATCGCCCAGGCCAGCGCCGCCCCGAGGATGGCGCCGGTGATGGGGCTGATCGTGGCTCAGCCGCCCCCGTCGCAGGCCTTGCGGCCGCGCCGACCGAGGAGTCCGAGCAGTCCGCCGATACCGGCGCCGGTTGCCATTGCAAAATAGGACATCCACATGCCCGTATCGTGGCCCGCGGCGATGAAATGTCAACGTCGCAACGGGAAGGGGGGGGCGGAAGGGTGCGTGACAGAATCGGCGGGCACGTAAGGTCAGAGCACCGGGCGTCGGCCCGGTGACCAACCCGCGCGGGGCATCCGCGGGCTTGCGCCGTCACCCTTACCCACAAGTGGACTGGCGCCTGGCGCCTGTCCGCCGAAGGGGTCAGGGACGCGGTTTCGCGGAAACGGCGGGCCTGCAGCCGCCGCTCCGATGCGAGCGCTACATGGGTCGGAACGAGTTGTGGGTAAGGATGAGGACTAATGCTCCGTCGCACCTAATTCTTCGGGGTGGCACGGGCAAGCGTACTCGCTTCCCCGTGGTCTCCGACATTCGGCGTGGATTGCGATTTCGACGTCCCGACCGGTCGCACACGGACAACGGAGTACCGTTGTCCGTGCCACCCGACCCGGATCATTAGCTGCGACGGACCACTAGCGCCCGCGGCATTGAAACGGGCGGGATCAGCTCGCCGGAACGGTCACGGATCCGGCGCGGAATTGTCGGATCATGTCGGTCGGGAATATTCGGCGAAGCGGTGGGGTTCGGGGAGGAACGGCGCGGCGGCATGGGGAAGTCTGGACGCCGCGAACCGGCCGGCCACGAATGCCGATGAAGATAATGGCGTCACGCGCGCGGATTGTCCGGAACGAGTTTGAAGGATGGGGCGGCCGGCACTATAATGTGGATTGGCGAGCAGTGCCGCGGCGAGGCCGTGCGGCCGGTGGCGGGTTGGCGATTCCGGCGCGAAGAGATTACGTCAGTCCCTGTTTTTGAGCGAATGGAGTAATACAGCCATGATGCCGAGTTCGACGCACCGATGGACGAAAGCCGTTTCGATTTTGTTTTCACGCCGATGGACGGGGGCGTTGATGGTCGCGACGGGGCTTGGCGCCGCGGCCGCGCGCGCCCAAAGCCCGACCGAGGAAACGATGGACCGGGTGAAACGGGCGACGGTGATGGTGTTCACCCATTCGTCGAAGAGTTCGTACATGGACACGAAACACGGGTCGGGTTCGGGGTTCTTCATCAACTCCACGGGGTTGATGTTGACCAACGATCACGTGACAAACATCGCCCACGCCCAGGACAACGCGGGGAAGCGCAACCGTCAATACGTCGTCGGACGCACCGGATGGACACTCATTGTGAATTCGGGCACCGACGAGGAGAAGGAGTACGAGGGCCGTTTCATCGACGCCACCGATGCCGGGGACATGTGCATCCTGCAGGTGGTCGACGAAAGCGGGGAGAAGCTGGAAACGCCCGATTACTACCGCTTGCGTCCCTCGTCGGAATTGACCACGGGTACGATTTTGTGGTGCCTGGGTTTCCCCGGCGGCGACAATCGCAAGAAGGAGGGGCGGGAGCACTCCGAAGTGGCCATTTCCAAGGGAACCATCGTGGAACTGCCGCGTTCACCGTCGGGGCGGCTTACTTTGATTCGGACGGACGTGGAGGCGAATCCGGGCAACAGCGGCGGTCCGATGATGGACATTGACGGGCGCGCCGTGGGCATCGCCACGCAGGTGGGGGGCTGGATCGCGGGTCGGCTAAATGTTACCGATCTGGTGCCGGCCGATTTGTCCATGCGCATGATCGGTCAGGCATTCCGGCAGAAGTTGGTGGAAAGCGGCACGGATATCACGCCGTTTTATGAGCTGTTCCTTCGCGAGGATCGCACGTGGGACTTCCCGATGATGGAGCGTTCGTCGGACGCGGACTGCGTGGTGCTGGAGGAGGACGGCAGCCGCTATTGCGGGCTGGCGGTCGACGAGACGATCAAGTGGCCGTCGCCGCTGGGGGAGATCGAGGTGCCGACGCGCGCGATGGCGTACGTACACCGGTTCGGGGACTCGGCGACGGTGTTCGTCGACGGCGGCGACCGGTTTTTGATAAAGCCGGACGAGGCGTCGTTCAAGTTGAAGATGAGCGACGGAACCGAGACCACGTTCGACATGGACGCCGTGGAGTGGATCACGTTCCGAAAGCCGCAGGGGCGTCCCGAAACGCCGCCGCCGGCCTACGTTATCGGCGGCGATTTCTACCACGTGTCGCTGCTGGACGTGCAGGGCGATGTGGTGTTCAAGCCGTCGGTGGGCGACGTGACGAAGGTCAAGGCCGACATGGTCAGCCGGGTGGGGGCGACGGAACTGGACAAGTTGCTGTTCACGACGTCCGGGTCGCGTCTGACGGGGGATTTCGATGACCACGAATTGACCGGCAAACTGGCATGGACGGGCACGCCGGTCACGTTCTCGTTCGCGGAGGTTGCCGACGCCGTGATCAAGACCGTTGATTTCAACAAGTTGCCGTCCAACCGCGAGCCGGACCTGGTCACCACGCTGGCGACGAACGACCGGCGGGTGGTCGTGGTGGCCGAGTCGCTGGAGCACGGTGATCTGGCGGCGGCCGACACGGATTTGAAGAAACTGTTGGAACCCGACTCGTTCCGGGCGTTGCCGCCGGCGAAGCAGGACCATGTGCGCTGTTTGCAGGGCGAATGGTTGCTGCGCTCGGGCAAGTTCAGCGAGGCGCGGGACGCGTATCGCCGGTTGAAGGGGGCGAATACGGCGGAGGTGAGCACGGTGGCCATCGCGCGCGAGGCGATTCTGGAGCGCTATCCGGACGGTGCTTACGGCGACGGTTCGATTTCCGATCCGATTCAGTTCCGGGTGGCGGCGCGGGAGTTGGCCGACGAGTTTACGCTGGACGCCAAACGGACGCTCGAACAGTTGATGGCCGGCGCGCCGTCGTCGCGCAAGGACTATCAGAAGCTGGTCAAGGTATCGGAGAAGGCGGAGGAACACCTGCTGGTGGCGTCGCGTTACAGCGGCAGTTCGGCCGACCCCTATCTGTATCGGTTGTGGCAGGCGTTGATCGACTGGCATCAGGCCGAGGATCAGCGGTTGCAACAGGAGCAGGGCGAGCTTCGTGAGGAATTCGACAAGGCCCGGGCCGACCAGACCAAGCGCATGACGCGGGTCCAGGAGAAGCAATACGAAGACCGCATCAGCCGCGTCGATCGCCAGCGGGAGGAGCTTCGCGAGAGCGTCACCCAACTGCAAGAGAAGGTGCAGCGGATCGGCTTCATTATTGACGATCCGAATTTCTACAAGCCCGGCGATTCGGACTGATCGGCGGGGCCTGAAAGAAATCGCAGTCTACGAAGTTCGACGCCGCCGCGGGTTGTGGATCCACCACCGCCCGCGGCGGATTTTTTGCGCCCGTTGTGGGCGGGATGGCCCGGCAGTTGTCGGATACCGTCGTCGCGACTCCGCACCAAAGCCCATGCGGGGCACGCAGGACCTCATTTCACGCCGACGATCCGGCACACGGAATGCTTGGGGAATCGTCGGGAACCGTTGGTCACGGAGGAGCGCCGGTCGCGTGGGGTCCGAGTGTGTGCGTGGTGGCTCGTGACGTGACATTAAACGTGGCGGCGGCGTGGATTCGCGGGATTTGATCGCCACGTCGCCGCTGTTCTGCCTTCAATTGTGGAAAGAGCGCGATTCGGCCGTTCAATTTGTCTGAAAATGTCGGTAGAATGTGACCTGTGGCCGTGGCGCCAGCCGACGCGAAACATCTTTCTTCAGGAGCCAGCCATGAATCGCCGCATCGTATCCCTCGCGACGTGCGTAGCGCTGTTCCTCGCGAGTTCGTGGTGGTCGCCCGCGATTGAGCCTGCGTTCGCAATCGCACGGCCGCAGGTGGTGTCGGGCGCGGTGGACGAATCGCCACGCGGCGACGATCCAAGGCGGCCCGCGCCCGACGATCCAATCGCCGGGACGGAAAACGATGCCGACGGCGATGGCATCGTGGACGATGAAGACAACTGTCCCGACTTTCCCAACCCGTCTCAGGCCGATTGCGACAACGACGAGCAGGGCGATGCCTGCGCCACTGCCGGCGGCACGGACGAGGACTGCAACGGCAATTCCGTTCCTGACGCCTGCGATATTTCCAACGGAACATCCGGGGACGACAACAGCAATGGCGTCCCGGACGAATGCCAGCCGCCGCCGTGTCATCAACGCGTCCTTCGCCCGCCGCCAACGGCGACGCTTGCCGGGCAAGCCGTGGCCATAGACGGAGACGCCATGGTCGTGGCCTCCAAGGGAGCGGTATTCGCATACCGGAGTTGGCAGGGGTACTGGGACTTCCACCAGGTGCTGACCTCGCCCAGCGGATCGTCCAACTACGGCACAGCCGTCGCGATCGACAATGACGTTTTGCTTGTTGGAGACCAGTCTCCCAACGATACGCGCCGAGGAACCGTTTTTGTTTACCGGTTCGATGGCCAGCAGTGGATGCCGGAAACGACTTTCTCCGGTCCAACAAACGTACGTGACTATTTTGGAAGAGCGGTGGACATAAACAACAACAACGTAATCGTCGGCAGCGGAAGTTACAATGGCGTGTACTTCTACCGTTACGATCCCGATCTTTCCGAGTGGACTGAAGCCGGCGCCGATGCCGATGGACACGGGGGTGTATTCGGCGCCATCGTTGTGGCTGGTGACGGCCACCTTTTTGCAAGCGACTCGAACCACTGGAATGTCACTGAAACTGCGGGCGCGGTGTTTGTCTACTCATTCGATGAGACCCCAGGTGTATGGACCGAATCACAGCGGTTGTATGCCTCCGACGCTGGCAGGCAAAAACACTTTGGGCGATTGCTGGACGTCGATGGTCATTGGGCGTTGGTGGGATCGATTGATGCGTTCTATGCGTTTCGCTTCGATGGCCTCGAGTGGGTTCAGACCCAGCGATTCTACGTCCAGGAGTATGGGTACGCGGTCAAGTCTCTTTGCATGAGCGAGAGTATCGCGGTTGCAGGGGAGGTCGCAATTCAGAACCGCGTCCTGCTCCAGGTACTGGGATACGACGATGCGAATGCACTATGGGCGCCGGGTGAGATGCTCGCTGCAAACGGAGAGCTAAGTTCCCCACAAGTCGAATATGACGTGGCGGTGCAGGGCGGCACCGTCATCGTCGGGTCTCCGCCGGAGCGTGGTTGGTTCGGACTCCAGACGGGCGTGGCCCATCTCTACAGTCTCAGCACGGTCACGACGGACTTCGATGCCGATGGCGTGCGCGATCCCTGCGACAACTGCGCCGACCTGGTCAACCCGAACCAGGCCGACATTGATCTGGATTTTCTCGGCGACGCTTGCGACGGGGACGACGACGACGACGGCGTCCCCGACGGCGCCGACAACTGTCCGATGCACTTCAATACGGATCAGGCCGACTGCGACGGGGACGGCGAGGGCGATGTGTGCGCGATCGCCGTCGGGGTCAGCGGCTCGGACTGCAACACGAACGGAACGCCCGATGAATGCGAGATTGCCGACGGTTCCCTTCCGGACTGCGACGACGACCTCGTTCCTGATGAGTGCGAGGAGTTTGTCGACTGCAACGCGAACAAGACCTCCGACCCGTGCGATACCATCTCGGGATTCAGCGACGACTGCAACGGCAATTTCGTCCCCGACGAGTGCGAACCCGACACCGACTGCAATTCGAATGACCGGCTGGACGAATGCGACCTTGCCATCGGCGTCAGCCCGGATTGCAACTCGGACGGAATTCCCGACGAGTGTCAATCGGATGCTGATTGCAATGCCAATGGAGTTCTTGATTTCTGCGATCTGGCCGGCGGCGACAGTGCGGACTGCAACTCGGACGGGATTCCCGACGAGTGTCAATCGGACGCCGATTGCAACGCAAACGGGCTACGCGATATCTGCGACCTGGCCGGCGGCGCCAGTCCGGATTGCAACGGAAACAGCCGACCCGACGAGTGTGACGTCGCCGAGGCGGTATCTGACGACTGTGACGACAACTTCGTGCCCGACGAATGCCAGATCGACTGTAACGCCAACGGCATGGCCGATCCCTGCGACGTCGCGAGCGGCGAGAGCGAGGATCTGGACGCGAACGGCATCCTGGATGAATGCGAGCACGTGCATTACGTTCGCACCGGCGGCGCCGGCGATGGAACGCAATGGGCGACGGCGTTCGGTGATGTTCAACAGGCGTTGAATGCCGCCGGGCAGTACGATGAATTATGGGTGGCAGAGGGAACGTATACGCCGCCGGGACAGGGCTCGTCGTCGTCGTTCGTCCTTTCCAATGGCGCCGATGTCTACGGCGGCTTCGGGGGCTACGAGACGCGCCTTGAGGAGCGAGACGTCGTCAAACATCCGACCGTGCTGAGCGGCAATATCGGGAATCCGGCTTCGGCGACGGACAACGCGCTTCGCGTCGTCAGCGCATTCAATCTCGACCAGTGGACGGTGGTGGACGGGTTCTCGATCGTCGCCGGAAGAGGTATCGGAGTCTTGGTGGACCATTCGCGCGTCACGCTCCGAAACGTGCTCCTCGCCGAAAACATTGGGGCGAACGGGGCCTCGTCCATTAGGCCCGGGGAGCCCGGCTTGGGGGCTTACGCCGCCAACGGCTCTCAACTGAGCATTGAAAACGCGCGCGTGATCGAGAATCGGGGGGGCGACGGAAAGGCGTGGCCCGACCCCATCGGCTTGGGCGGCACCGCCGGCGGCGCCGGCGGCGGCGTGTACGTAACCAATGCGTCATCTCTTTCCATGGTCCGATGCACGGTTGCCTTCAATTCGGGCGGGAGGGGCGGCTGGGACTTTTGCGGCTACAAACCCAGCGGCGCGACGATCGGGATTGCCGCGGAAAACGCCGCGGAGGTTGACCTGGCCGACTGCGTGATCGAAGAACATCGGGGCATCGATGGGCAAAACAACTTCGGCAGTTTCGCCTGCGGAGACGTAGCCGGCGGCGACGGTTTCGGGTTGTATGTCGCGTACTCGCCGTTGCGTGTCGATCGATGTGCGTTCCTGAATAACGGCGGGGGTGCGGGCGGCTGCCAGTCCAGCGGTGTTTTCGGCGGCAGTCCGGGCGGACGCGGAGCAGGCGTCCTCCGCGCGGGCGATGCTCCGGCGACCATCATGAACAGTGTCTTTCATGGAAATGTCGCCGGGACGCACGGTTGTCCCCACCCAATTGTTGGACATGATGGCACGGACGGCGGCGGGATCATCGGCGCGGACGGGATGATCATTGAGAATTGCACCATCATACAGAACGCGCCGATTCGAGCCGTGGGACTCGGATTCGTAGTGTTCCATCCACCGACGGAAGCTCGGGGCGGCGGCGTATGGGGCGCGGCGGCAATCAGAAACTCTATTGTCTGGGATAATCAGCTTCAAAACGTATCCCCGGAAGCGGACGTTTCATACTCCTGCATACAAAACTGGTCGACGCCGGGCATCGACGGCAATGCCAATCGCGATCCGATGTTCGGGGATACCCAAAACGGCGTTTTGCGGCTGTTGCCGTGCTCCCCGTGCATCAACGCCGGCGAGCCCGGCCTCACCGCGGAGTCGGGGGGCTTCGATGTCGATGGATCGCCGCGCGTGCAATGCGGCCGGATCGACATGGGCGCTTACGAACTGGGCATCTGCTACGCCGTCGGAGATTATTACCCGGACGGCGTAATCAATCTCTTCGACCACGGCGCGTTTATCGCCTGCTACGGCGGCCCCGGTGGGGGCATCGTGGCGCCGCCGTGCGCCGTCATGGACCAGGACTGCGACCACGATGTCGATCTGATCGACTGGTCCTTTTTCCAGATCGCGGCCGGCGCGCTCCATTAGGCGGGGTATCGCGCTTGTCCTTTTACCGCGGACACGGCCGACCGGACGCACGCCGGCGAAATCGGCTTGCACGGATTGTCCGCCGTGCGATATTCCTGCCATGTACACGGGACGATGTACCGCGACCGCTGTTTGCAGGATGGTGGCGATTGTGTCGGTGGCGGCCGCCGGTTGCCGGGCCGATGCGCCGCGGCCGCCGACACAAGCCCGGACGCGAGGCAACAGCTCCGATGGGGATGCTCCGCCGGTGGAGCGCGCGCGTCCCACGGAAGAATCACCGGTTCGCCTTCGCGTTTTTGAACAGCATTCGACGGTTGTTCCGGGGCTGTGCGATCACCGCCGTCTCGGCATCGGCAACATTGAGCGCGGCCGGGTGCGGGTGACGCTTGAACCGGTCGACGGTCCCGCGCGAGTATTGCAGGAAGCGGCGGACGAGGGGTGCGAGTTTATTCTGTGTCTGGACGCGGGCGTTTACAGGCTCGTTCTTGAATCGCTTCACGAGCCGGTCTTCGGCCGTGATTACGCGTCGTTTTCCCTGCAACGGGTTGGTCGGTGCGGCGGGACCGATCCGGTGGTGATGCCCGCGGGGCTTTCGGAAACGGACAAGATCGACCTGTTGATCGAACGCATCGGGGAGCTCTCCGGCGCGACGTTTATCCGCAACGGGGCGCCCCATGACGCGAAGGCGGCCGCGGAACATCTGCGTCGCAAATGGGAAGCGGCAGGCGATCACGTCCAGACGGCCCGCGATTTCATCGGGAAGATCGCGACCCGTTCATCCACGTCGGGTGAACCCTACACGATTTCGTTTAACGACGGCCGGCAGATCAGCAGCGCCGCCTTTCTTCACGACGAATTGCGGAAGATCGAACAAGACGCCGGCGTCCGTGATTCCGCGCCCACCCCGAAACCTGCGCCGTGATCCGGCGCCACCCGCGGGTTACGCGTTCCCGGTCGCCGATCGATGGCGCTGATATTCGCGGAAGACCTCGTCCATCAGACGTGATTGTCCGGCCACGGCTTCGTATTGGAAGTGGAAAGCCATGGCGTTGGCAATGATCGCCGCGAGCGCGGACGCGAAATGGGGCCAGGCCCAGGCGCCGTCGCGGGCGGCGGTCGCGCCGACGCACACCACCAGGATGATGCCCCCGACGCCCGCGGCCACCCAACGAATGGCCGTGGTCTTGCCCGCCCGCAGCCGGGCAAGCGGCTCGCGGTCCAGTCCGCCTATGAAGACGGCCTGACTGATCATGCGTCCGCCGGCCGCGAAGTAGGTCACGACGATGGCGTGAATCAGGACGGTCAGGAGGGCGGCGAAGAGGGCCAAACCGAAATGTTGCGGATAGACGCGTTCGCCGTCGACCAGCAGACCGAAGACGGCCGCCGCTGAAAGCACGATCAAATCGCCGACGGCTAATGACGCAAATATTCGCGGCATGGGGTATTGAACCAATCGCCGATCACGATCGGCGCGTCGGCCGTTTTCACGATTCGGCCGGGCGCTGCGCCGCGGCAATGGGCGCTGCCGCGGATTCACCTGCCGCCGGAAGACCGACCGCGTCGGCCCGACCGACAAGCCGATCACGCCGCGGATTATAGGGTGGCCGCCGTTCGTCACCAAGCGCTGCCCGCGCGTCCCGCGGACCGCCGTAACGCAGGCACGCCCAAGCCGAGGGGAGGGGATCGGCTCGATGCGACGAATCCCGATTGCCCGATGACCGCCACCATTCGAACGGCGTCGCGACGGACGAGGCCGCTTGCGCCCCGCTGGGGCTTGAATGGAGGGGGGCGAAGCTTTCCGGGGGTGTCGTCCGCTGTCGCGGACTCCACCCCCGGCTACGGACTGTTGCCTCTTCGGGGCAACGAGGGTCGTCGGCACGATCCGGCGGTGTTGACGCCCCGACCGTCACTCTGTACGCGACGCCGACAAACCGCCCATTGGACGGTGCTGAGTTGCGTCCGTTCGATGGCGCGTTCTTCGCTTCGCGAGCGCGACCACCCCGATCGCCAGAAACGAGAGCGTGGATGGTTCAGGCAGGAAGGTCAAGGTGGTCGTGGCTGCAAACCAAGCCGGGCGCCCGCCGTAGTAATTCCCGCCCGCGGTACCCCGCATGCGCATGTCAACACTGACGCGAATGCGGTCGCCGGCGTCGGCGTCGATTGTGCCGTCGTAGAATCCGCTCAGCGGCAAGAAGTCGAGCGGAATGATCTGCGACGTCGTAAGATTTTGCATTTCCAGCCTGACTAAGCTGTACCAATCATGGGCGGGAGGGCTAACCCATTCCCTGAACACCGACGCCTGCCAGTCGATAGAATCCTGCGGCATGTCGAACTCGATCGCTGACTGGATTTCGCCTTCAAACTCAAAACTGGTGTTGCCGGCCCCAGGAGTATAGGGTGAGTCGAATCGACCGAGAAGAGAGACCTGCCAGAACTGGTTGCCGGTGTCGACGGGGGGCAGCAGAGAGCTCGCGGTTGCTGTCGCGGTCGCATCCGTTGGCACTAGGCTCGAACTTTCCTCAACGCTCACAAGAAAACCTTGTTGCAGGCGTCCCACGTGCAGTGTCGAATCCGACTCCGTCAACGGTTCTTCGTCCCTGATGGTATTGAACACACTGACGGTCGCGTCGGCGGATGCCGACAGGTTATGCAAGATCGTCGCGCCGTGCGCGAACCCGGCGGGCAGCGACAGCCCCCCAATCATCCCAATCACCACTGTGCGTTTCATCTCGAGACTCCTTTGAAAAAGGTAAAGTATGAATACGTTGAACCATTGGCGGGAGCCAAATGTCCGGTCAACCCTCATTTGCCAATTGTGCGCGCATCCGGAAGGCCCGCCACGAGCTGCTCGAGACATGGGTTGGAAGTTAATGCGCAGCTTGCGGACGAACGGCCGGTCGATCCGCAGTACCGGAATTGAACCGCCGGCCAGCCGTGCTTCCGTGCCCGCCTGACGCCCAAGCCCCGGCAATGTGGGTCTGACCGTGCCGACGGGTCCACCCGTGCCGGAGCCGGCTCCCGAACCGATCGTCGGCGCGATCCGGCGGTGTTGACGCCGTGACCGATCGACGCGACCGTACGTCGCGTGGGAATGGTCCGGGACGGTGGGTCGGTCGTTGGCGCGAGGTGAGTGTGGAAACATGGCAGATTGACAAATCGGCCGGTCGATGCGCGCGGACCGGGCGGGAGCTGGCTGAAGGCGAGCCGTGCTACGTGGTGTTGTACGTGCAGGACGAGGGTTTCCGCCGGGAGGACATTTCGGCGGACGCGTGGACCGGTCCGCCGGAGGGGGCGTTCTGCCACTTTCGCACGCGGGTTCCGCCGCGGGACAAGGCCAAGCCGCGGATGTTCATCGACGACGACCTGCTGGTGAATCTGTTTCTGCGGTTGAAGGACGAGGCGCAGGAGATGCGGCAGCAGTTCCGGTTCGTGCTGTCGCTGATTCTGATGCGTAAGCGGCTGGTGAAGTACGAGGACACGCGTCACGACGGCGACGGGGAGTACTGGGTGCTGCGACTGACCGCCGACAAGAGCGAGCACGTGGTGCGCAACCCGCGGCTGAGCGAGCATCAGATCGGCGACGTGCATCGGCAACTGGGGAGCGTTCTGCGCGGCGACGTGGCCGAGTTGCTCGGCGATGACGGCGTCCTGCCGGACGGCCGGCCGTGACGCGGAACCGGCTTCCGCGGGTGGTGGGCGGCGTCGCCCTGCTGGCCGTCACCGGCTGCCCGGGACCGCGTCCGATGCCCACGTTCATGACCCGGGACGACGCGCTGGCCGTCGTCAACGGGAATCTGAATCGGCTGCGCGGCGGGCTGCGGGCCCGGGGTGACGCGAGCGGGCACTTCACCGATCAGGATGGCCGGCGGCGATCGTTTCAATTGTCGGCCAAACTGCTGGTCGTTCCGCCGGATCGCCTGCACCTGCAATTGGAACATCCGCTCGCGGGCGACGAGCTGCGTCTGGGCACCAACGGGGCGAAGTGGTGGTTGTGGCTGCGCCGGCCGGAACCGCATCTGGTGGAATTGACCCGGGGTGAAACCGCGGAGGCGGTCGGTCACGTGCCCATTCAGGCCGACCAGCTCCTCGGCGCGATCGGACTGCTGCCGCTGACCGGGGCGGCCGCCCAGCGCATCACGGAAGATCACCAACAGATCATCTTCTTCGCGACCGGCACGGACGGGAACGGCGACGCTGTCCTGATCACGAAGGAGTTCTGGCTCGATCGCTACGATCCGTGGCTGATCGGCGAAGTGGTCTATCGCGACGAGCAGGGGCGCGAGTTGTTCCGTTCTGATCTGAAACGCTACCGGCTGGCGGTCAACGGCGACCTGATGCTGCCCCATGAAATCGTCTTGCATTGGCCGATGAACGACGCCGAAATGACGCTGTCAATCGACCGCTGGGTTCAGGACGAGGCGTTGTCCGGGGATGCGCTGCCGTTCGTCGCGCCCAGCGATCGCCCGCCGATGACGGGCGGTTGATACCGTCGGGGCGACCATCAATGCGAGGAACGGGGGGATTGTCCACAGATTACACAGATTGGCACAGATGAAGAGAAGCGAGACGGGAAGGTTGACGTCGTCCATTTCAGTTATGGATTGTATGCGTCTACTGGTATTCGCCGGCCAGCTGGGACGTTCGGGGGCGTGCGTGTCCGCACGTCAGTTCGCGTTCCGCAATAATCCGCGGTAGACGGTTTCGAAGTCACGGACCATGCGTTCGACGGACCATTTCTGAAAGGCGATTTCGCGGGCGTGAACGCCCAACTGCCGGCGGCGATCGGCGTCACGGGTCAGCGCGATGATCGCGTCGGCAAGTCCGGCCGGGTCGCGCGGTTCGACGAGGATGCCCACGCCGTCGTTCACGATTTCCGGCGTGCCGCCGACGCGCGTGGCCACTACCGCCCGACCGGCGGCCATGGCCTCGATGATGGCGACCGACAACCCTTCGGAAAGCGAAGACACGACCAGCAGATCGGCAGCGTCCAGTATTTCGGCGACGTCGCGGCGGAAGCCGGTGAAATGGATGCGGTCGGACAGGCCCAGCCGGGCGACCCGTTCGCGGAGTTCGGTTTCCTGCGGCCCGTTTCCGACGAGCAGTTGATGGACAACCACGCCCTGCGCCGCGATACGGGCGTGGGCGTCGACCAGATAGGTCAGTCCCTTGTCTTCCATGATGCGGCCAATAGTGGCGCAGACCGTGGCGTCGTTCGGAATGCCCAGCTCGCGGCGGATGCGCTCGCGGGCCTGCGGCGGGTCGCGGAACAAATCGAGATCGACGCCGTTCAGAACGGTGATGACCCGGTCGGCGATGCGCGGGGCCTTGGCGATAATCTCCCGGCGGATCATGTCGGCCACGGGCAGGACGCGGTCGAACCGGCGGACGATGTGTTCGTCGAGGATTTCGATGTGCCGCAGCCACCAGTAGCGGCGGAGCGGCTGGTGAAACGTGACCACGATCGGCGTCGGCCGCCGCCGCGTCGCCCAATAGCCGATGAAATTGGACCGGTGGTCGTGGGTATGCAGGATGTCGATGCGATGTTCGTCGAGCAGCCCGGCCAAATGGCGAATCGAACTGAAATCAAACTTGTGGACGGCCGGTATGGCGTCGGTTCGAGCGCCGTGGCGTTGAACGTCTTGCAGTGTGGGCGATCGGTCGTTGCGGGTCCGGCCGAAATCGACCGCCGTCAGATCGAACGCCGACCGATCGATGTATTTGGCCACGCTGACGATCAGCGTTTCGGGACCGCCCACCACGCCGGAGGTGCGGCGGAAGTGCATGATGCGAATGCGATCCGGCATCGATGATGGTCCCGTGACATAGCCCGGCGGCGCGTGCCCCAACCCGGGGACCGACGCGACCGGACATCATAGGAATGGGAACGCCGGCCGACAAATCGAGGGCTGTCGCGGCGACGCTGGAACGCCGGGCCACGTGGCGGTTATTCGACAGATCAACCAAACCCATTTACGCCCCGTCCCCGGCGACTCGCGACGGTTGGGTGACCATCTCCGTCAAACGCGCCCGTTGCCGCGGGTCCATGCGGCGGAACAGCGAACCGGCCACCTGCCCGGGGTTCAGCCCGCCCCAGCGCATGGCCGCCAATAGTGCCACACACTGTCTCTCTTCCGGCGCCGCGGCGAACGCCTCGGCGAACCGCCGGCCGGCCGCCTCGTGGAGGGCGCGCCGATCCGCGTCTTCCAACGGATCGCGAACGCCGTCCGGCGAACGACGCGCTGCCTGACGCAGCACATCCATTTCCGCGTCATGGGCCAGCGCGTTTCGCACGAATTGCGTCAGCCGCCGCTCCGCGTAATGCACCCGCGCGTAGCTCGAACCCGTGGTCTTCACCACCTGCCGCAGCGGCACGCGATACGCCTCGTCCGGGATCGACACCCGCTCGGCGGCGACGCGTTCGACCAGCCGGCCGCGGTCGGCGCCGCCCGCGTCGGGATCGTTCCGCACCGCACGCACCGCTTCCATAACGGCCAGGTCGTAACGGCGGCGAATCGCGTCGCCGATAGTCTCGCGCGTCGGCGCACCGTCGGTTGCGACGTCGGGCGCGGCGTCCGGCCGGTGTCGGCGATTTGCCCGCCGCGACGCCGCTTCGCGATCCAGCGGCACCACCCGCGGGAACTCGTCGGGACCGGCCGATCGGTCCGGCCGGGGCTCGGGGGTCCGTACCGTCTGAAACCCGTGGTGCAGCGCCCGGCCGACGGCCTGCTGAATCCGCCGTTGGGCAAACGCCGGGAAAGGGATTCCGCCCGAGGGATCGTAGCCGGCGGCGGCCGTGGCCAACCCGATGCAGCCCTCCTGAAACAGGTCGTCCCATTCGCGTTCCCGGGAAGGGTGCTCGAGCCCGGGGACGTGCCGCTTGAGGTGCATGCCGACCAGGCCGACGTGCTCGGCCACCATTCGCCGCTGCCCGTCCGTCAGCCTCACGCCCCCCATGCCC
>JABFSN010000266.1 GCA_013140575.1 Phycisphaerales bacterium
ATCGGCGCCACCGTGAACTTCGTCGGCTCCATCGCCACGTTGGCATGTCCCAGAATTCGCGCCAGCGGCTTGATCCCCAGCGTCCGCGCCCGCTCTTCACTGACCACGATCATCGCCGCCACCCCGTCGCTCAGCCCCGACGCGTTCCCCGCCGTCACCGTCCCCTCCGGCCCGAACGCCGGCTTCAACGACCGGAACTTCGATTCGTCGAACTTCGTCGGCTCTTCATCGTGATCCACGATCGTCGTGCCCGTGCGGCTCTTGACTTCAATGGGAACCAGAACATTCGCGAATCGGCCGGCAGCCTGGGCCGCCAGCACGCGCTTGAAGCTCTCGATCGCGTAGTCGTCGATTTCACGCCGTGATATGTTGAATTCCTTCGCGCATTGATCCCCGCACACGCCCATGTGAACGTTGTTGTAAATGTCCCACAAACCGTCTTGGATCATCGCGTCCAGGACTTGACCGTGCCCCATCCGGTACCCGCGCCGCGCCTTGGGCAGCAGGTACGGCGTGTTGGTCATGCTCTCCGTCCCGCCCGCCACCACCAGGTCCAGATCGCCGCATTGAATCGCCTGTGACCCGATGATGATCGCCCGCATCGCCGAGCCGCAGACCTTGTTGATGGTGGTGGCCCCGCACGTCACCGGCAGCCCCGCGCCCAGCGCCGCCTGCCGTGCGATATTCTGGCCCAGTCCCGCCCCGATCACGTTCCCGAAGTACACCTCGTCCACGTCCGACGGGTTGACCTTCGCCCGTGCCACGGCGGCCTTGATCACCGCGGCACCCAGTTCCGCGGCCGATACGTCCGCCAGAACTCCGTTGAACACGCCCAGGGGCGTCCGCGATACGCCCGCCAGATACACGTTCTTCAGCATGCGCTAACCTTTCCTGTGCTTGTCAACTACATGCGCGCCACCCATTCACCATTCCCGCATCACCCGCTTCCACCTCTCCCTTCGTACGTGTTTAGCGTCCCGCAGGGACGCGATGAATGTAGCCCAGCACTTCAGTGCTGGGATGACAGGCGGCTCTCTTTCCGCAAGTCCCGGAGGGACGGCTGAAACGGCAGGCAGCATTTCAGCCGTCCCCCCGTCCCCTTTTCCAATCCACTCGCTGCGAACACCGCGCCTACCAAAGCGAAGCGGCGGCTTTCGCCGCCGCCTCGCCACCCCATGTTACTTGCCGTTATGCTTCACGGCCGCCGGCTTCATCCCGCCCGGGCCCGACTCGCTGCACCGGTGGGCCATTTCGCCCCATCCGTCGAACAACCGCATGTTGGCCTTGGCCATCGTCTCCATCGACGTCCGGAACGTCTCGATCGAAGACCGCCACAGGTCGAACGTCTTGTCCATGAAACTCTGGTCCAGAGTCGCCTCGGCCGTCTCGAACGACTTCCGCACCATGTCCATGTTCTTCCGCGCCTGCTCGTCGAACGTCTTGTGCATCCGCTCCATGTTCCGCTTGGCCGTCGGAATCGTCTCCCGCGAGAACTTCTCCGCCTCCCCGCAGAACTGATCCATGCTCTTCCCGCACGTGTCGTTCCAGAACCGCGTCGTCTCCTCCTGGAACTTCATCCCCGTCGACAGAGTTTGATTGAACACCTCCGTCGCCTGCTTGAACGCATCCGTCATCGTGTCCGCCGTCGCCGTCGTCATCATGTCACTGATCCTTTCCTGATTTACTCAACACACCCCAAATGACTGGCCGTGCCATTCTTGGTCCGCATTTAATATACTCCATCGGAAGCGCCAGTCAAGAAAAATTTGTGCGTTTGCACAAAATAATTTTCGTTTCGTAAAACCCTGTTAATCAACTGCTTACGGCTGTAATGGAAACAACGTCATTGACAATCCTTCGACGATGCACTATGGTCATTGCTGGTTTGCACAACGGAGCATCCCATGCCCGATAACGCGACCCCCAGCCGCTTGGACATCAAAAAATACGCCAACCGGCGTTTCTACGACACCACGCGCAGTTGCCACATCACCCTTGGCGAAATGCACAATTTGATTCGCGACGGGTACGACATGAAGATTATGGATTCAACCACGGGTGAAGATATCACTAACCCTGTATTAACGCAGATTATACTGGAGCGCGATTCGCCCAAACTTTCAATTTTTCCTGCTGAAGTGCTGCATCAGATTATCCGGACCCAACAGCAGTACTTGGGTTCCGTGGTCGAGCAGTTTTTCGCGCGGGCCATGGATGCGCATAAGTCGTCTCAGGAACAGTGGTTACGATTCATGCGGAACACGCTGGGATTGGCCAGCGCCGGGCCGGCGAACCCGCTGGAGTGGACGCGGACTCTACTGGAAGGCCTTATCCCCACGAAGGTTACGTCAAACACCGATGAAGTTCGGGATCGCGAATTCGATCGTGGTCGGGACGCGGAAATCGCGGAATTGCACAAACGGCTGGCGGACCTTGGGCGGCAGGTGGAGCGGATGACCGGCGAGCGCGGGCGGACGCCGGAACCGACCTAACAAGCGCTAGTTTTTCTTCGCCTAACAAGCGCTTGTTTTTCTGAAGCTAACAATCGCTTGTTTTTTGCGTGGCCGTCGGCCATTGGTGGAGTGACCGCGGCATCGGCCCCATCCTGCAAGTGCGAACTGATGGGTCGGGGGATTGGTCGATCGGTTGGCCGGCCGGATAGTCCGGGCCGATAGACTCCGGGGTGGGTGATGTTACTTGTGGTCAATCGCAATCCGACGCGGCGGGACCTGAATGTGTTCGGGTTTTCGATGGCGTTGGGGTTCGGGGTCATCGGCGGTTTGATCTACTGGCGGTGGGGAACATTGACGGCGCCGACAGTATTGTGGTGTTTGGGCGCGGGGCTGTGCGTGGCGTCGTTCGGTCCGATGGGGTTGGCGCGGGCGGTGTACGTGGGCTGGATGACCGGCGCGGCGGCGATCGGGAAGGTGATGCTGCCGGTGTTTCTGACGATTGTGTTCGTGTTGGTGCTGCCGGTGTTCGCGCTGGTTCGCTTCACGGATCCGTTGCGGGCGAAGCTGCGGCGGGACGGGGCGACGTATTGGGAGAAGCCGTCGGTGTATGAGCCGACGCTGGAGCGGATGCGGCGGCCTTTCTGAAAGGCGAAACGGCGAAAGGCGAAAAGGAAGAGTTGCACCGCGGAGACGCGGAGGGCACAGAGAGGAGAGGAGAGGAGAGAAGAGTAGAGAAGAGAAGAGAAGAGAATCCGCAGATTACGCAGATTGGCACAGATTAAGAAGGGATTCGGCGAACGAAGCCATCTGTGTTCATCTGTGAAATCTGTGGATAAATATCTCTGGTAAGGGTAAAGGCGCGAAGGACGCGAAGGGGAACAGGGAGGGGCGCGGGGGTTGAGAGGCAGGAAGGTGTGAAGGTGTGAAGGTGTGAAGGTGTGAGGGTGTGAAGGGACGGGAGTTGAGGGGATTCGTGGGGATCGTCGTTTGAATTGGCAAGATGCGGGTCGGGGAATGGTCGCGTGAATGTGCTGGGGATATCGTGTTATTATCATGATTCCGGCGCGGCGCTGGTGCGCGATGGGCAACTTGTGGCGGCGGCGGAGGAGGAGCGGTTTAACCGGCAGAAGCATTACAGCGAGTTTCCGACGCAGGCGGTGGCGTACTGCCTGAAAGAGGCGGGGATCACGCTGGATCAGGTCGATCACATCGGCTTTTACGAAAAGCCATTCACCAAGTTCAACCGCATTCTTGAAACGATCCTTGCAGTCTGGCCGCGGAGCTACGGGCCGTGGTTGCAGTCCATGCCGGTTTGGCTGACCAGCAAGCTTAACCTTTCGCGGGCCATTCAGAAGGAACTGAAGACGGACAAGGAGATTCTGTTCTGTCAGCACCATCTGTCGCACGCGGCCAGTGCGTTTCTGGTGAGCCCGTTCCGGGAGGCGGCGATCATCACCGCGGACGGGGTGGGGGAATGGACGACGAC
>JABFSN010000077.1 GCA_013140575.1 Phycisphaerales bacterium
CTCTTGCGGCCAGCCGGCCCCCGCGAGACACTGCCTTCCATGGCTCCGCCTCCAGGATATCCGGGTTCCTATGACTCCCGGTATCTTGGAGGCAAGCCAGTTTCCTTTTCAAGTGGACCTATTTAGGTACCGTGTCGCTAGGTATTGGTCGAGGGCGGGCTGGCTTCCCAGATGAAAAGAAAACCCCTTCCATGATAGCGATTTGAGTTTACTGAGATTCTTTTCGACAGCGCGCAACGTGCCTTCCGGAGTATCCCCGAAGTTCTTGATCTTAGAGTTCGTGCGCAAGAATGCGTCTACTTTTCCACAAAACAACCGAAGTGTACCGTACAGAGACACTCGCAACGTTTCAAGAAGATGGCCCGCACGTTCGGCAGAGAGCTTTTGCAGCAGTGGTCTGTCTTCACCAATTATCTTCAGAACCGGCGATGAGTACTGCTCAACGCTATTCTCAAATCTCGTAAGTTTCATCCGAATGTGCTCGGTCAGTGCAGCGTAGTTGAACGGATCATAATCTTGGACGTAGAAGTCGCCAATGTCGAAAATCCGTTTGTTGTTAGCGTGAGCTTCTCGAATTAGGATGACTGGCTTGTTGGAAAATGCGAGTCGGATACCGAGCTCGTACATCACATTCGGGTTTGCCTCGGTGCCGGAAAGATCGCATAAGACGATATCAGCATTGAACAAGTCCTTAATTATTTGAGCGTTTATGTCAAACGTCTCGTCGGATCGCCTAACGCGGTATATAGACTTGAACTTGCCTTTCTCGACCGGCTTCTTTATTTGGTTATCGAAGAAGGCGGTTAGTTGCGCACTATTACGAGTTTGCGTACTTGTGAACGGCATAATGACGAACATGGTCCGCTCGGGCTTTTCAGATGTTTTCGTTAGCTTTGGCTTTCGCTTACCCATCGATTGCCTCCGTGGATTGATCCCGCGAAACCTGCAACGTTCGTGCGCTCGGCGCGCTTCCCAGCATCGTAGGTCGGATCATCGACCCGACGTTTTCTCGTCACAGCATGTCCCGCCCGGTTAGGCCAATGTCGGGGCGATGATCCGACCTACATGGCTCCACCGACTTCGCGTGTTCGAGAATCCCTTCTCGATCCCTTCTTCGCCGGAATCCCTTCCGGCCCACGCGGGAAGGGATTCCCGCGAAGCGACGTGCAAAAAGGGATTCTCGCACGAGAACCCTTGATGGCAGATATCTGCCAACCGCGTCGGCGGGCCATCGCCGTCCGATCGGGTTTCCCAAAGCTGAAACAGGGTACTCCGCCAACGCCCGCGATTCAACAGTTCGTCCGATTTCTTGCATTGTTTCTTTACGGGCAACCGCGGGGCGTAACTGCACGCCCCAATCGGCCAGTTGGGAGTGAAAACCATGTTCCTGGCTCAAGAACGCGGTTTTCGCATTGGAGCTGGTCATCCATTCCCGGGAGTGGACCATCCGTTCCCGGGAATGGACCGTCCACTCCGAGGAATGAACCATCCGCTCCGCGGAGTGGACGGACCACTCCACGGAATAGGTGCGCCGCTCCGCGGAGTGGACCGGCTCCGCCGGGGAGTGAACGATCCGCTCCCGGGAGTGGACGAGCTCCCCCAGGGAGTGGCCGAGCCGTTCCACGGAGCGGACCGGTCGCCAACCCGCAGGTGACTCGGAAACCTCAACGAATGGGATACAATTCCCAACATGTCTATCGTGTTGACGCGCGCACAAGTTCGCGAGATCGATCGCCTGGCCATCGAGGAATACGGGGTTCCCGGCGTCGTGTTGATGGAAAACGCCGGTCGCAACGCGGCTCGCTTCGTCCGCCGCGAGATGGCGGATCGCGGTCTCGACGGGCGGGTTGTGATTTTCTGCGGCACGGGGAACAACGGCGGGGACGGGTTCGTGGTCGCGCGGCACCTGGCCAACGTCGGACGGGACGTGGTCATCGCCCTGGCCGGGGACATCGGGCGGTTGACGAACGATGCGGGCGTGAACTATCGCATCTGTAAGGCGATGCAGTTGTCCATTGCAAACGCCGACGACGTGACGCTTCGATCCGATGATATCGTGGTCGACGCGCTGCTGGGCACGGGATTCAACGGGACGGTGCGCGAACCGTTCGCCGGGCTTGTCGAACGGATCAATCGTTCCGAAAAGGCGTTGGCGGCGGCCATCGATGTGCCGTCGGGCCTGGATTGCGACACGGGCGAGCCGGCGAATGCCTGTATCAAGGCCGATCTGACGGTGACGTTCGTGGCGGAAAAGGCGGGATTTCAAAAACCGCGGGCGCGGGAATTCACGGGTCGGGTTATCGTGGCCGACATCGGCGCGCCCGCGGCTATCATCGAGCGCGTCCGTAAAATCGTGTAGGGCGCGGTTCACCCGCCGCGGGCGCCAAACGGAGTATTGGCGCGCTCGACTGAATCGGCCCGTGTCGAACGACTACGATTCGTTGAGCGTTTCGACCGGTTCGAGGCCGTCAACGGCATCGCGAAGGGTGACGATGGCCATCAGCAGCGAGCGGACGGAAACGTACAGCCAATCGACCGATGCGCCGACCGGCGGCGCGAGCCCTTGCCGTTTGCGCCGCGAGGAGGCGTGCCGGTCAATCCGGTCGGCCGCGTCCGCCAGTTCAGCGGCCAGCTCGGCCACCTGTGCGACCAGACGTCGATGGCGTGTGTATGGGTCCATAGACTGCAACGGCCCCGGCCCTGACGGTTAGTCGGTGATGGATCGACCGGCCATGCGGAACATTCGCGGCAATCGGAAATGGGTGGTGACGGTTTGCGTCACCCTCGCTATCGGACGTGCGCTGCCGCCGTCGCACGCCCAGCGCTTGGACGCGGTTCCGACCGGCCCTGATGCGGAATGGTGCGATGACGGTGGGCAGGCATCGTGCCACGAATGCGCGGTTTCGGAACATTTCGTCGTGGCCCACCAGATTCCCGAGGATGCGCTGAACGAACACCTGAAAACGATGGAGGCCGCGTACGACGACGTGGTCCGATTCCTGAACGCGCACGGCATCAACGTGCCGCGCGTTGAAGAGCGAATGCGCGCGACGTTCATGCCCTATCGCGAAAAACGACATGAAGCACGATGGGTGTGTGGATCGACGCGCGCGTCGGCGGCGTCGCGAATGCCACCCACGGCCGGATACCAGCGCGACAAGCGCTACTCCTGGTTCGCATTGCGGCGACCGCCTGACGACACCGGCGAATCAGGCACGTTGGCCGCGACGGTCGATCGGCTGACCATTCGCCACGAAATCGCCCATCAGGTGCTCGATCGCCTCGTGCCGACGCTCAACGACCGCATTCCGTCATGGCTCGCGGAAGGGCTGGCCTGCGCTTTCGAACCCGACGCCGACGGACGGATGTCGGGTTCGCTCGCCTGGAACAAATGGCGAGCGGCCGACGCCATCGAACGACTGAACGCGGGCGACGCCGACGCGTTTCTTCGCGCGCTCCTGACGGACGCAGGAACGGCGTTTGACAACCCGGCGGCCGACGAGGCCGATACCTACGCCGTCGCGTGGGCGCTGGTTTACTGCGCACAGCGCAAACGTCCGGCGGCTTTTGCCGGACTGTTGCAGCAACTGGCCGCGGAGCACGGTGTCGGCAACATCGGTGATCGGTGGGTTGACCGATTCGCGGACGTCTTCGGAAAACCTGACGGGGATGCGGTCTCCGAATTGGTGTCCTGTTTGACCGACGCGTCGGACGCACGTGCACAGCCGTCTACGGATCGAGCGCCCGTCCTACCGCCGGCTCCCTGATTCGACCCCGCGGAGTCGTCGGACGGCCTTCACCGACGGTGGGACCGGCCGCCGTTGTCCGACACGCGCTGTTATGGTGCGATTTCGGATGGAATCGAGCGAACGGGAATCCCGTTATTGACGGCGGGGGCACGCGACCGCTAACCTTGTTTGGTCGTTACAGCGCGGCGCGGCGCTGATCGACGGGCGCGGCGGGCGACTCGGTATTTCGCGTGACTGCCGCCGCCCGGTTTCCACCCGGTGCGAAAATGATCCCGCTGAAGGAGCATTCAATCATGGATCGTGCGAACAGTCGTTTCGTCAGGATTCTGGTTCCGTTGTCGGTCTTGACCGCGGGCTTGCTGCCCGGTTCGTGCGCCCTGCAGTTCCGCGACGCGCTGATCTCGGCGACCGCCAACTTCACGGCCAGCACGTTCGTCGAGGTGCTGTCGTCGCTGATCCCGGTTGGGAATTAGTGATTGAATCGGCGGCGTGTCGCGCCGGGGCGCTAGCGCTCCCGCCGAAATCGCGAGATCGCCAGCGCCGACATGCTCCGGACGCCCGTCGCGACGGTCGGTTCGGGGTCCGGCGCGAACGTGCTGGAATGAATCGGCGGCAAGCGCGGTCCGTCGGGTTTCAGGCTTGCGTCGTACAATTCCCGCGGGACCGCCCCCAGCCAGAAAATCAGACCCGGCACGTTCAGGTGTTTCGGGAACCGGCCGAAATCCTCGCCCCCCATCACCGGCTTGATCTCGACCACGTGCTCGGCGCCTAACACATCTGCCAGGACGGCCGCCGCATCCCGCGTCAATGCCGGATCATTGTAGGTGGCCGGTGTGAACTCGCCCGAACGCACCATCACGTCCGGGTCTTTCGGGCAACCCATCGCCCGGCAGATGTTCAATGTTACCTCGCGAATCCCGTCCAGGAGCACCCGACGCGATTCCTCGGCATACGACCGCACCGTGATCTGCAATTCAGCCGTGTTGGGAATGATGTTGTGTTTCGATCCCGCGTGCACCGATCCCACGGTGATCACGCCCGGTTCCAACGGATCCAGACGCCGTGACTCCACCGTCTGCAACGCCACGATCACATGGGCGGCCGTCACGATCGGATCGACCGTTTCATGCGGCCGCGACCCGTGCCCGCCGCGCCCGTGAATGGTGATGTCCACGGAATCAACATTGGCCAATGCCCAACCCGGCGTGTAGGCGACCGTGCCGGCCGGCTGCGAACTCGACACGTGCAACGCCAGGCACACGTCCGGTTTCGGAAAACGCCCGAACAACCCGTCGTTGATCATGGCCAGCGCCCCGACGCCGATCTCCTCGGCCGGTTGGGCCACGATCAGCAGTGTGCCACTCCACGCATCGCGCATCGACGCCAGCGTCGCGGCCGTCCCCACCAGACACGTCTGATGGACATCGTGCCCGCAGGCGTGCATCACGCCCACGCGCGTGCCGTCCGGTTTCTCGACGGTCCGCGTGCTGCGATGGGGCAGGTCCGTCTCCTCGGTGATGGGCAGCGCGTCCATGTCCCCGCGGATCATCACCGTCGGGCCCGCGCCGTTTTCCAACACACCGACGACGCCGTGACCGCCGACCCCCGCCGTCACCGTGAACCCCGCGCCCTTCAAATGCCCCGCGATCTTCGCGGCCGACGCGCTCTCCTGTAACGACAATTCCGGATTCGAATGCAAATCGCGATACAGCGCCAGCCAGCCCGGCAGCCATTGTTCGATGCGGGCGTCAATCGTGGACGTCAGGTTCGCGTTCGCCGAATTGGCCGAATCGCCCGCCCACACGCGCGGCATCACCCATCCGGCCGACATCGCAGATTGAACCGCGGTGATTGCCATGATCCTGATCGCCACGTCGAGTTTGTTGATTCGCATAGTCTTCTCCTCCGACGGCGTCTATTCAGAACCCGCCGCGGGAGCGGCGGGCCGAACGACTGGGTGGCATGGCGCACGCTCACTGGGTGGCATGGCCCACGCTCGCGTGGCCATGCCGTCCGCTATCCGATCGACAATTGCATCTGAACCCCACACGGATTCATCTTCATCGACCCGCAGGCTCAATCGTGCCGCGGCACGAGACACGCGCGGACCCGCATCGATTACAACCGCTCCGCGATCGACTTGCCCTGCAGGAACAGCGCCACATAGTCCCGTCCGCCGGCCTTGGAATTCGTCCCCGACATATTGAACCCGCCGAACGGCTGCACGTCGACCAGCGCCCCGGTGCATTTTCGGTTCAGATACAAGTTGCCGACATGGAATTCCGACCGCGCCCGATGCAGCCGCATCCGATCCCGCGAGAACAACGCCCCGGTCAATCCGTACTGCGTGCCGTTGATGATCGCCAACCCGTCCTCGAAATCCCGCGCCTTAATCACCGCCAGCACCGGCCCGAATACCTCCTCCTGCGCGATCCGCGCGTTCGGGGCCGCATCGGCGATGATCGTCGGCGAAATGAAATAGCCCTTGCCCGGAACCTTGCCGTCAGCCAACACCGCCCGCCCCTCGCCGCGGCCGATCTTGATGTATTCGCTGATGCTCTTGAACGCCCCCTCGTTGATCACCGCCCCCATATTCACGTTTTCGTCGCTTGCCGGATCCCCCACCGTGATCCGCCGCGCACGCTCCACCACCCGTTCGAGCAACTTGTCGTAAATCGCCGCGACGGCCACCAGCCGCGAACAGGCCGAACACTTCTGTCCCTGAAAACCGAACGCGGCGGCCACCACGCCCTCGGCGGCCGCGTCCAGATCGGCCGTCTCGTCCACCAGAATGCCGTCTTTGCCGCCCATCTCCAGAATGACGCGTTTGATCCAGATTTGCCCGTCGGCAAGCTTCGCCGCGCGTTCATTGATCCGCAGCCCCACCTCCCGCGACCCGGTGAACGCGATCATCCGCGTCAACCGATGGTTCACGATCGTCTCGCCTACGTCGCCTCCGCCCCCCGGCACGAAATTCAGCACGCCCGCCGGCAATCCCGCCTCGCACAACACCTCGCACATCTTGGCCGCGATCACCGCCGAATCGCTCGACGGCTTCAACACCACCGTGTTCCCCGCGACCAGCGCCGCCGTCGTCATTCCCATGCAGATCGCCAGCGGGAAATTCCACGGCGGAATCACCCCCACCACCCCCATCGGAATGTATTCGACGGAATTATCTTCGCCGGGATACGGCGTCGTCGGATGCCGGCCGCTCAACCGGATTACCTCGCGGGCATAAAAATCGCAGAAATCGATCGCCTCGCACACGTCGGCGTACGCCTCAATCCAAGGCTTGCTGACCTCGTACACCATCCACGCCGACAACTCATAAACCCGCCGGCGCATGATCTCGGCCGCCTTGGCCAGCACCATCGCCCGTTCCTCGGCCGGCACCCGCGACCAGTCCCTGAACCGCTCCGCTGCGCCCACGATCGCCTGTTCCGCCTGTGTGGCCGTCGCCTTCGCGATCTCGCCTACCACGCAATCCGGATTCGCGGGCGCAATCGACCGAATCACGTTCGGCGAATCCGCCGCCGACCCGCCGATCCATAGCGGATAACGCTTCCCAAGCTGCCCGCCCACGCTCTTAATCGCGGCCAGCATCGCTTCCCGCGGACCGGGCTGCGAAAAATCCACGTACGGTTCCGGTCGATAGCACGCCAACATCGAATCAATCTCCCCCGCACATCATTCCGGCGTTTGCCGAATCTGTTCCAACCGATCGAGCAAATCCGGCGGCAGTTGCACCGCCAGCGCATCGTCGATCAACCCCACCGACATCATGTCGCGAATATGCGTGCGATCAACGTCGCGCCACGCCTGTAGTTTCATCTTGACCAGTTCAAGAAGCTTGACGACGCGAAACCCGGACGCCGCCCGGACGGATTCGGTGACATCGGGATTCGCGTGCCGGTAGTGCTCGCGAACACGTTCGCCCGCCAACACCACGTGTACGCCGCGCTTCGGACTCGGGTCTTCCCGACTGATGAAAACGGTAACGCCGAGCACTTCCTCCTGCATCAATCCGATTCCGTCCAGCGCCGCGGCCGCCTGTGGTAAATCGCCACGTCGCAACAAGATATCCACGTCCTTCGTCGACCGAATCGCGTCCTCGTCCACCGATCCGACCCACTCGGCCACCGCATTGCCGCCCACGACAGCGTATAGAACACCCTCGCCGTCCAGTGCATGACAGGTGCTTCGCAACAACTTCTCCACGCGTTCGACGGCCATCACGTATCTCCCAAAACCCGGCAGGAGGTCACGTGCTGTACTGCTCAGTATTGCCATTCGCTTACTCGCTAATACCCACTGTCGATGAAGGACGCTCCCGCCGACTCAACTCCCCAACTCCCGGCTTCGCTTGAACGCCGCCAGGCACCCCTCAACGATGCCCTCGAACACCTTGCTCTCCCGCATCGACGCCAGCGCCGCGGCCGTCGTTCCCCCCGGCGACGTCACCTTGTCGCGCAATGCGTTCGGCGGCTCGTTCGTCTCCACCATCATCCGCCCGGCCCCCAGGCACGATTGTTTCGCCAGCAGCGACGCCTGTTGCGGCGTCAGTCCCGCCTTCACTCCGGCCTCGATGATCGCCTCCGTGAAAAAATAGAAATACGCCGGTCCCGTTCCCGAAACGGCCGTCACCGCGTCCATCAACGCCTCGTCTTCAATATGAATGCTCTTGCCGCCCGCGTCGAATATCCGCTGCGCCCGCAACAGATCGGCCTCACTCGCGTGCCGACCAGGATGCACTCCGGCCATCCCCGCCCCCACGTGTATCGGCAGATTCGGCATCACCCGCACCACCCGCGCGTCGATATGGCTCAATTGCCTCTCAATCGATTGCGTCGAAACCCCGGCCATGATCGACACGATCACTTGATCCCCGCGCACCAGCTCCGCGAACCCCGCGATCACCTCGCGATGCACCTGCGGCTTGACGGCCAACAACAAGATATAGCTGTCCGTTACCACGCGCCGGTTGTCATCCGTGACCGCGATGCCAAACCGTCGCGCGAACAACTCCCGCCGCGCCGCCGCCGGATCGCACGCAATGATCCGATCATCCAGCAGCACGCTGTTGCGCAACAACCCCGCGACGATCCCCTCCGCCGCGTTCCCCGCCCCAATCACTCCGATTTCATATTGGGTATGCATGCGTTCTCCCGCCTCGACCACCGTCGCCGTGACGGCTCCAGCCATGACGTCCTCCGCCGTGACCGTCCCTGCCGTGCCGGGTTTTCGCTTTCCCCTCTCCCCCCTTGTACGTGATTAGCGCCCTGCCGGCGTCCGCATGCATTCCGCCCCAGTAGGGGCGCAGGACTGTAGCCACGGGTGGAGCGAGGCGCAGCCTTGCGGAACCCGTGGAGGACGTCCCCGTTTTTCCACCCGCCCCGGCAGGGGCGGAGGAGCCGATCGGCGCGACGCTAATTACCTACCCCCCCTTTGGGGAGAGGGTAGGGTGAGGGGGTTTCGAGGACAGGCCACCCCCGCATCCCAATGCTAATTCCCGGCGTCTCCTGACACAAACCAACCTCCCGCCGGCCGCGGTGCTACAATGCCGCCATGCCGCCCATCGAATCCCGCGACGGTGAAATCCACCTGCACGTCAAGGCCGTGCCCGGCGCTTCGCGAACCCGCTGCCTCGGCCAATTCGGCGACCGCATCCGCATCGCCGTCGCCGCCCCGCCCGAAAAAGGCAAGGCCAACAAAACGCTCGTCGCATTCCTTGCCGACGCGCTGAATCTCCGCAAACAAGACGTCGCCGTCATCGCCGGCCTGACCTCGCCCCTCAAGACCGTCTCCATCCGCGACGCGACGCCGGATCGCGTTCGGACTGCGCTTGGTCTGTAACCGCCGGATCGTCCCGGCTACAATCCCCCGCCATGATCGTCCATCTGCGCAGCGCCGGGTTCTTCGGCATCGAGGCCCTCCCCATCGAGGTCGAGGTAGACGTCGCCCATCGCGGCTTCGCCGGCGCCATGGTCGTCGGACTGCCCGACGCGGCCGTCAAGGAAAGCCTCGAACGCGTCCGCAGCGCCCTCGGCAATGCCGGCTATCAATTCCCCCGATACAAGACCGTCGTCAATCTCGCTCCGGCCGACCTGCGCAAGGAAGGCCCCATCTTCGATCTGCCCATCGCCCTCGGCGTCATCTTCGCCAACGGCGAAGTCGTCCCCGAACACATCGCCGACTATCTGGTCATGGGCGAACTCGCCCTCGACGGCCGCACCCGTCCCGTCAAGGGCGTCCTCTCCGCGGCCATGCTCGCCAAACGTGACGGCGCACGCGGCATCATCGTCCCCGCCGCCAACGCCGTGGAAGCCTCCGTCGTCGCCGGTCTGGACGTCATCCCCGTCGTCGATCTGACCCAGGCCGTCGGTTTCCTTTCCGGCGACCTGCCCATCGAACCCGTCTCCGTCGATCTCGCGTCGATCTTCGAATCGTCGTCGCAATACGACTGCGACTTCGCCGACGTCCGCGGGCAGGAAAACGTCAAACGCGCCATCATCGTCGCCGCCGGCGGCGGTCACAACGTACTGCTTGTCGGCCCGCCCGGTTCCGGCAAGACCATGTTGGCCAAACGATTACCGACCATTCTTCCGCCGCTCAATCTCGAGGAATCGCTCGAAACCACTCGCATCCACTCCGTCTCCGGAAAACTCCGCACCGGATCGGCCCTGCTCGCCACCCGACCGGTGCGCTCGCCCCACCATTCCGCCAGCACGCCGGCCATGGTCGGCGGCGGCTCGATCCCCCAGGCCGGCGAGGTCTCGCTCGCCCATCACGGCATTCTGTTCCTGGACGAATTCCCCGAATTCACGCGAAACTGCCTGGAAGCGCTCCGTCAACCGTTGGAGGACGGAAGCGTCACCATCGCCCGCGCCCACACCACCGTGCAATTCCCCGCGTCGTTCATGCTCGTGGCGGCCATGAATCCCTGCCCCTGCGGCTACTTCACCGACCCGCGCAAGGCCTGCCGCTGCACCTCGCCGCAAATCGACAAATACCTCGCCCGCATCAGCGGCCCACTGCTCGACCGCATCGACATTCACATGGAAGTGCCGGCCGTCTCCTTCGCCGACCTTCGCGGCAAACAGGACGGCACGCCGTCGTCGGAAATGCGCCGCCAGGTTCTCGCCGCCCGCCTTCGTCAACGCCAACGCTTCGGCGACGGCGCGGTCATGACCAACGCCCGCATGACTTCCAAACTACTCCGCGCGCACACCGCCCTCGATGCCGCCGGCGAATCGGTCCTCAAACAGGCCATGACCGAACTCGGCCTCTCCGCCCGCGCCCACGACAAGGTCCTCCGCGTCGCCCGCACCATCGCCGACCTCGCCGACGCCGACGCCATTCACGCCGACCACGTCTCCGAAGCCATCCACTACCGCCGCCTCGACCGGCAACTATGACCGATATAACCCCACAGATTTGGGAAACCGAACAGTATGTGTCGTCCTGAGCGAAGCGAAGGACCTCGCTGGTGCGAGAATCCCTTCTCGCACCCACTTTTCGCGGGAATCCCTTCCCGCGAAACCGGTGGCATCGCCGCGACCTCGCGCGATCACCGACAAATGTTCGACGTTCCGTGAAATTACAGCGAATTGAAATCCGGATCGCGCGACGTGGCCGGCTCGCCCGCCGGCGATTGCGGCGCCCGCGCCGCGCCCTTCGCACCGTCGGACGTTGCGCGTTTCGTGCGTGATTGGGATTCGCCGGGCCGACCTTCCGGCAACTCGTTCAGCATCCGATCGATCACCCCCCGCCACGCCTGCGTCACCTCCGCGAACTCATATTCCAGAATGTCAGCCAGTGACACATAATCCTGCGCCTTCACCGCGTCGCGGATGTCCGTCAGGCGCGCGGTCACCGGCTCCAGCGCATCGGCCAGTTGCTCCCACGCCCCTTCGGTCCCCTCGCCGATCACCCCCAGCAGCCCCAGCGACTTCGAAATCGCCTCGTTCGTCTGCCACCAGCGCCCCAAGCAACTGCCCAGCATGATCACCGCATCGCCCTGCCGGCCCGTCCCCAGCAACCGCACCAGCTCCTGCCGATCGCGATCGGCCGCCTCCAGCGTCTCCCGCGCGTCGTTCAGCGCGTGCGCGACCAACTTGCCCGGCGAACCGGTGCGAACGTCGATACGCCCGAACGACTCCGCCGGCTCGTCCAGCAACCCGTGCAGCGAATCGCCCAAGACGTCGCGCCCGTCGCACGTCAGCCCGATGATCGCCCGGTTCCCTTCGGCATTCTCGCGCCGCACGGTCTCGAGCGCGTCGTGCAACGTGGCGTCACCATCGACCCGACACGGACGCAGGATGCCATCGACGTACAATTCCATCAATCCACCCTTCACAAAACGCCTATCCCGCTTATCGGCAGATGACCCCGCATCCATCCAGATTGAAATCAACATGCCGAACGCAATCCACTCCCCGTCGCCGGCGGCAGCGGGTCTTGGGTCGCACAACGCAAACTAAAACCGCTTCATTCCCCGCCGGCGCGATCATAGACCCGTCTCCGGCTTGCCGTACAACCCTTGCTCGCTCGCGACCGAGAACGCCTCCGCCGTCGATTTCAGATGTTCCCACGAGGCGCGGATCCGGTCCGCCTCCCGCCCGTCGATGTACCCGTCGTTCTCGATCGACCGCGTAACCGTCGTCAACAACTGGCTGAATTCGTGAACCAGTTTCTGCGTTTCCGCCAGCAACTCCTGCCGGGCTGGCTTCGTCGCCGGCGTCGGATTGGACACGAAATACCCGCCGGCCTCGTGACACAACCAGCTGACGACCGCCTTGTTCTCCGTAATCCGCACAATCTCCGCCAACCGATCCAGCGGATTGATCGCCCCGCTCGCGTCGATCTCGTCCCGACTCGATTCCTGACACCATTTGTACACCAACGCCGGCGACAGCTTCAGCTCCGCCGCCAACGCCTTGACCCCCACCCCTTCCGCCGCCAGCTTCAACACCTCGTGCGATTTCATGCCCACATCTTCCATGCGTCGCCCGTAGGGCGCACGACCTTGCTGCCTATCCCAGGATCGTCGTCCCCTCTTCCCCCTCTCCGCCGTACGCGGGGGAGAGGGCAGGGTGAGGGGGTTTCTGGGTTACGTTGTTATAGACACAACCCGCCCGACACGTCACGCTTCTTCTCGCCATGACCCGCCACATCCAGACCAAAACCGAAATCACCGTCCTGCTCGACGCCGCCGGTCTGAAACCCCAGCGCCGCCTCGGGCAAAACTTCCTCATCGACGGAAACCTGATGAACCGCCTCCTCGACGCCGCCGAATTGACCCCGTCCGACATCGTATTGGAAATCGGCCCCGGAACCGGCTCGCTCACCGATCACCTCGTCACGTCCACCCGCCACGTCGTGGCCATCGAATTCGACCGCGGCCTCCATCAAATCGTGGCCGCCCGTTTCGCATCCGCCGCCAATCTGACGCTGATTCACGGCGACGTGCTCGAAACCAAAAACCGCATCAACCCGCATGTCGACGACGCCATGCGCGCCGCGCTCGACCCCCGCCCCGGCTCGTGCGCACTGGTGTCCAATCTACCCTATCAAGTGGCCACGCCGCTGCTCGTGAATCTTCTGCTGGCCCCCTATCGCATGGACCGCTTCTGTTTCACCGTCCAACGCGAGGTCGCCGAACGCCTGACCGCGTCGCCCGCCACTCGCGACTACGGACCCGTCAGCGTCGTCGTGCAATCCGTCTGCGACATCGAACGCATCGCGTCGTTGCCTCCGCACGTCTTCTGGCCCCGCCCCGCCGTCGATTCCACCATGCTCCGCGTCCGCCGCCGGTCCGATGCGCTCCCCGATTCCACGACGCCGACCGATCCGCTGCCGCTGGCCGCCTTCGCCGCCATCATCCGATCCCTGTTCGCCCACCGCCGCAAGACCATCCGTTTCAGCATCGCACACGCATTCGGCGATGCCGTTTGCGAAGCGGTGTCCACCGATTTCGACCTCGCCGCCCGTCCCGAACGCCTCGACGTCCCCCAATGGATCGCCCTCGCCAATCGCCTCCACGCCCTCGCGCCCCCCGATCCGCCGTCGCCACCATCGTAGGGTGGGCACCGCCCACCTCTTCTCGCTCGTTGACACTCCGCGTTTCGCAACGTATCAAAACGCGGGGCATGGACGCGCGCTCCGCCGATTTCGGAGCGCCGGCATCCTGCCCGTGTCGTCGGTTGTGCCCGAATCTCGTAGGGCGGGTTTCACCCGCCGTTTCGTGGCACGAACATAGTGCCCGAGCGTTCTACGTCGTGCGTTCAGCGGACCATTGTTTCGAACGATTTGCATGACCCCACGTCGCAAAACCCATCAGGTCAACGTCGGCGGCGTCCTCATCGGCGGCGACGCACCCGTCTCCATCCAGTCCATGACCAGCACCTACACCTACGAAATCGACAAAACCGTCGCCCAAATCCGCACCATGGCCGAGGCCGGTTGCGACCTCGTCCGCGTGGCCGTCCCGCAGAAGCGCGACACCGACGCCCTTCGCAGCATCATCGATCAATCGCCGGTGCCCATCATCGCCGACGTGCATTACCATTTTGAGCGGGCGTTGGAATCCCTCGACGCCGGCGTCCACAAAATCCGCCTCAACCCCGGCAACATCAAGGACCGCAAGCAGGTCGACCGCGTCATCGCCGCCTGCCGCGACCGCGGCGTCCCCATCCGCGTCGGCGTCAACGAGGGCAGCGTCGTCGAACGCACCGACAAGGACCGCCGCGCCGCCCAACAATCCGCGATCCGGGAAAACCCGCACGACCGCCTCGTGCAGTTGATGGTCGACACGCTCGAGGACTACCTCCGCATCTTCGAGGAAAACGATTTCCGCGACGTCGTCCTCTCGCTTAAGAGCATCGACGCCACCATCGTCATCGACGCCTACCGCGCCGCCAGCCGCCGATTCGACCTGCCGCTGCACCTCGGCCTGACCCACGCCGGACCGCCCGAAACCGGAACCATCCGTTCCATCGCCTCCCTCGGCGCCCTGCTCGCCGACGGCGTCGGCGACACCATCCGCATCTCCTACGCCGCGGACCCCATCTACGAAGTCGAGCACGCCCGCGAACTGCTCTGCTCGCTCCGCCTCCGCGACCGCGTCGAACCCGAACTCATCGCCTGCCCCACCTGCGGCCGAATCGAAATCGACCTCATCAAGCTCGTCGCCGACGTCCGCCAGAAACTCGTGGGCATCAAAACCCCGGTGAAAGTGGCCATCATGGGCTGCGTGGTCAACGGACCCGGCGAGGCCGAGGGCGCCGACGTCGCCATCTTCGCCGGCAAGGGCCGCGGCATCATCTACGTCCAGGGCGAGCAGACCCGCACGGTTATGGAAGCCGACATGCTCGACGCCCTCTACGACGAATGCCTCAAATTCGCCGCCCGCGTCGAACGCGGCGAAGCCACCCTCACCGGCCGCTCGGTCCACATCGTCCCCCCCGACC
>JABFSN010000154.1 GCA_013140575.1 Phycisphaerales bacterium
GACCGGTACCGGTCGATTGCACGGGGACGCCGGCCGGTCAATGTTGCAGTCCCACGACCGGAGTATTGACGACGATTGGTGACAATAGCGTCTGCACCGACGACGTCTGCAACGCGGATGGGTCAGTCACTCGAACGAACATGACTCCGGCCGGTCAATGTTGCGATCCGATTACCGGCGGACTGACAACACTGTCCGATGGCGATGCGTGTACAACCGACGTCTGCACCGCAGACGGCACGGTCAGCCATGCGCTGGCGTTTGATCCGCTGACGGAGTGTTGCGGTCCCGCGGGTGGTCCGACGGTCATCGATGATAATAGTGTCTGTACGAACGATGTTTGCAGTCCGGACGGATTGGTAACGCACACGGACGCCACGCCGGCCGGACAGTGCTGCGATCCGTTGACGGGGGCGTTGTTGCCCGTCGATGACGCCAACGCGTGCACGGATGATTCGTGCAATGCGGATGGCACGGCCGCGCATGTGAATGGATTCAACGCCGCGCTCGAGTGCTGCAATCCCGCGGACGGCGGCTTAATGGCGTTGTCCGACGGCGACCCTTGTACGAATGACGTCTGCAATCCGGACGGAACCGTTTCGCACGGCACGAGTTTCGATCCATTGATCGAGTGCTGCGGGCCCGCGGGTGGACCGACGGTTATCGACGACAATGACATTTGCACCAGTGACGTTTGCAATGCGGACGGGACCGTTACACGCACGGATACCACGCCGGTCGGACAGTGCTGTAATCCGATAACCGGCGCCCTGACAGGTTTGGGAGACGGTGACATTTGCACGGCCGATGTGTGCAACGCAGACGGTTCGGTTTCGCATCCATTGGGATACAATCCGGTAACGGAGTGTTGCAATCCGATTGGCGGGGTTGTTACGTCCATTGACGATGCGAACGTTTGCACGACGGACGTGTGCAACCCCAATGGTTCGGTGACGCACACAGATACGACGCCGGCCGGTGAATGTTGTAATCCGGCCACCGGCGGTCTGACGATGATTGACGACGGCGACGCCTGCACGAACGACGTCTGCAACGGGAACGGGTCGGTCGCCCACGTGAATAATTACGACCCCCTGGTTTCATGCTGCAATCCGGCCGATGGCGCGACCGGCGTCATTAATGACGGCAATCCCTGTACCGATGACGTCTGTAATCCGAACGGCACGGTGGACCACAACGTCAATTTTGACCCGCTGACGGAATGTTGCGGTCCCGGCGGCGGCCCGACGGTGATCGGCGATGCCAATGCGTGCACCAACGACGTCTGTAATCTCGACGGCACGGTCACGCGCACGAATACATTCAACCCGGCCGTTGACTGCTGCGCACCGGCGACGGGCGGGCTGATCGTGATTGACGATGGGGACGCCTGCACGGTCGATGTCTGTAACGCGGCCGGTGCGGTTTCCCACGCGAATAATCACGATCCGCTGATCACATGCTGCAACCCGGCCGACGGCGTGACGACGGTGATCGACGATGGCGATGCCTGTACGGCCGACGTCTGCAATGCCGATGGATCAGTGTCGCATGCGATTACCACGCCGGGCGGACAGTGTTGCAGTCCTACGACCGGCGTGCTGACCGCGATCGACGACGCCACGATGTGTACGACGGATGTTTGCAACCCGGACGGCATTGTGACGCATACGAATACGTTTGATCCGTTAACCGATTGCTGCAATCCGATGACGGGCGCGTTGGCGATCGTCAGTGACGGCAACCCGTGCACCGAAGATGTCTGCAATGCGAACGGCGCCGTTTCGCACAATGCGAATTTCGACCCGTTGACGCAATGCTGTGGGCCGGGAGGCGGGCCGAACGTCATCGACGACGGCAACGCATGCACCAACGACGTGTGCAACGTGGATGGGTCGGTCGCGCACAATCTGAATCACGATCCGTTGACCCAATGTTGCGGCCCGGCCGATGGATCAACCGAGACGATCAACGACGGAAACGCGTGTACGAACGATGTCTGCAACGCCGGTACGGGCGTCGTGACGCATCCCAACAACTTCAATCCGCTGACGGATTGCTGTAATCCGGCGAACGGCGCTGTTATCGCCATTAGTGACGCGAGTGCCTGCACGAACGACGTCTGTAACGCCGGCAACGGTGTGGTCACGCACGCGGATAATTACGATGCATTGACGGGGTGTTGCGACCCGGCCGACGGGTCGACCGCGGTGATCGATGACGCAAACGAGTGTACGGACGACTCGTGCAATTCGGGAACGGGCGTGGTCACGCACGCGGCCAATTTCGACGCGCTGACCCGATGCTGCAATCCCGCGTCCGGCGGCGTGACGGTTATTAGCGACGCAAGCGCCTGCACCGACGACGTCTGCAACCCGGCCACCGGCGCGGTAGCGCACTCAAACAACTTCGATCCGGTGATCGACTGTTGCGACCCGGCCGACGGCACGCTGGAGCTCATTGACGATGGCAACGCCTGCACCGATGACGCGTGCAACGTCGCGACCGGCATCGTGACGCACGTGAACAACTACAATGCGTCGACGCGGTGCTGCAATCCGACCAACGGGGCCACCACGGTCATCAACGACGCCAACGGTTGCACCAACGACTCGTGCAATCCGGCGAACGGATCGGTGGCCCATAACAACAATTTCAGTGCCGCGACGGAATGCTGCGACCCTGCGGGCGGCGGCACGGAATTGATTAACGATGCCAACGCCTGTACCGATGATCTTTGCAATCCGGGCACCGGCGCTGTTACGCACACGCCGACGACCCCGGCCGGCCAGTGTTGCAATCCGGCGAACGGCTCGTTATCGGTGATCGACGACGCTAATGCCTGCACGAACGATATTTGCAATGCGAATGGAGCGGTTGACCACGTCGATACCACCCCCGCGGGTCAATGTTGCGCGCCCGCCAACGGCGCGCTCACGACCATTAGCGACGGCAACACATGCACCAACGACGTCTGCAATCCCGCGTCCGGGATGGTCTCGCACGCCGACAATTTCAACGCAGCTACGCAATGTTGCAATCCGGCCAGCGGCGCCGTCGTGGTCATTAACGACGCCAACGGCTGCACGAACGACTTGTGCAATGCGGGGACCGGCGTCGTCACCCACCCCGACAATTTCAATGTGGGTACCCAATGCTGCAACCCGGCCAACGGCGGCACGACGACCATCGACGATGCCAATGCCTGCACTAACGATGCCTGCAACGCCGGGACCGGCGCCGTTTCGCACACGAATAACTTCAACGCGGCCACGCAATGCTGCGACCCGGCCAACGGCACGACCGCAATCATCAGCGACGCGAACGCATGCACGAACGACGTCTGCAATTCCGCAACGGGCGCCGTGGTTCACAACGTCACGACGCCGGCCGGTCAGTGCTGCAATCCGGTTTCCGGCGCGTTGACGGCGATCAGCGACAACGACGCCTGCACCGACGACGTGTGCAACGCCGGTGGCTCAGTCGCGCACACGGACAACTACGATTCGGGCGTTGATTGCTGCGCACCGGCCACCGGTGTCCTGACCATCATCAACGATATCGACGCCTGCACCACCGACGCCTGCCTGGTGAACGGCTCGGTGACGCATGTCGACAACTACGATCCGGGCGCCGAGTGCTGTAACCCGACCGACGGTGTGCTGATCATGATCAATGACGACAATGACTGCACCGACGACGTCTGCAACGCCGACGGATCGGTCACGCGACCGCTGAATTTCAACCCGCTGACGGAATGCTGTGCCGCGGCCGGCGGGCTGGTGACGATCATCAATGACGGCGACGCCTGCACCAACGACGTCTGCAATTCGGACGGGACGGTGACGCACCCATTGAATTTCAACCCCGTCACGCAGTGCTGCGGATCGTTAACGGGCATCGTCAATGTTATTAGCGACGCGAACGTTTGCACGGACGACGTGTGTAACGCGAGCGGTACGGTCGATCATCTCGCGAACATGGCGCCGTGTGACGACGGCCTGTTTTGTACGGACGTCGACGTCTGTGCGGCCGGCGCGTGCATCCCCGGCGGCGACCCCTGCCACACGCTTGTCACCTGCGACGAGACCAACGACCGCTGCCCGCGTGAACTGTGGATCGTCTTTACCAGTTCCACGGCGGTTCCTGGCGTCGGAACGGTTGAAAACAACGACATTGTGGCGTTCGACCTGGACACCGGGACGTGGTCATTGATTTTTGACGGCAGCGACGTTGGACTTACGGGCAGGGTTATCGATTCCGTGGCCGTAACCGTGGACGGCGAGATTCTCCTGTCTTTTTCCGAGTTGTTTAATCTTCTTGGGCTGGTCGGCGGCCCGGGAGGTTCCATCACGGTGGACGATTCAGACATCGTTCTCTTCACTCCGGCATCCCTCGGCGGCGTGACCTCGGGCGTCTTTTCGTTTTACTTCGACGGCAGCGATGTGGGCTTGGCCGCTAACAGCGAGGACATTGACGCCATCACGTTCACGGGTGACGGCAGATTGGTCATTTCCACCACGGGCAGCACGTCGGACTTCAACGGACCGCCGGGGCTCGGCGGCGTAATCAACGGCGTCGACAAGGACCTGTTCGTGTTCAATGCAACCAGTATGGGCGCGACCACCGCGGGCTTCTTCGAGATGCTGTTCGACGGAAGCGACGTGGGACTGGAAGACGGCGTCCCGGAAGATGTGGACGCCGTGTGCATCACTGCGACCGGACGGTTGCTCATGTCCACGTTGGGCGCGTTTTCCGTCTTGGATGCGATGGCCATGCCGCTCGCCGGTCTGGATCAGGACGTTCTCGAATTCACGCCGACTTCGTTGGGCGATCTCACGACGGGTTCGTTCAGCATACTCCTGGATTTGTCGACCCTTGGCATTCCAACAACCAAGGACGTTGGCGCCCTTGAATTGATCGAATAATCGCACTCAATTCAGGAAACGGAACCGAAACACGGCCCACAGCGCCGCCAAACCGTCTTTCCACGTGATCTTCTTGCCCTCTTCATACGAACGCCCCGCGTAACTGATCCCCACTTCGTAGACCCGCCATTTCCCCCGCGCCACCTTGGCCGTCAGTTCCGGTTCAATGGTAAACCGCCGGCTCTGCAATTCCATGCCCGCCAGCACTTCGCGGCGAAACACTTTGTAGCACGTCTCCATGTCCGTCAGGTTCAGATTGGTCATCATGTTGGACAGCAGCGTCACCAGCCGATTGCCGACCATGTGCCAGAAATACATCACCCGGTGCGGCCCCGATCCCACGAAACGCGATCCGTAGACCACGTCGGCCTTGCCGTCCAGTATCGGTTGCAGCAGACGCGGATAGTCCCGTGGATCGTATTCCAGATCGGCGTCCTGAATAATGATTACATCGCCCCGTGCCAATGCGAAGCCGGCCTGCAGCGCTGCGCCCTTGCCCCGGTTGCGCGATTGCAGCTTGATGTGGATTGGGACGCCCGGCCACTGCCGTTCAATCTGCGGATACAGGTCGCGCGTGCCGTCGGTGCTGCCGTCGTCAACCAGGATGATCTCCCGGTCCATGCCCACGTCGACGGCCACCACGCGCGAAACCAACTCCGCGACGGTGGCCTTCTCGTTGTAGACGGGAATGACGATGGACAATAACACCCGGACGGATCCTGATGTGACCAACACGGCGACCGACCGACTCACCGACCGCAGGAATCCGGCGGTTTGTTGCCCGGTTCAATCCGCGCGGCTAACCGTGGTCAAACGTGGCATACCCCTCGGCCAACACGTCTTGCACGTCGATCATGCCGACCAGCACGTTCGCGTCATCCACCACGGGCAGTTCGTCGATGCGATGGGCCTCCATCAGCCGCATCGCGTCGGACACCAACGCGTCCTGCCGGACGTGTTTCGGCGACCGCGTCATCACCTCGCGGACCAGCCGGCTCGACGGGTGGATCGACTCCCCCAGCAGGCGCGCCAGGTCGCCGTGCGTGAATATCCCCGTCAACCGCCCGCCGTCATCGACCACCATCGCCGCTCCCGCGCGACGGGGCGCCCGTTGGACCGCGTGGTAGTAATCCAGCAGCGTTTCGTCGGGGTGGACCCGCGGACAGTCGTCCCCCACGCGCATGATCTCATGCACGCGCATCAGGCTGCGACCCAGCGCCCCGCCCGGATGAAACTCGGCATACCGTTCCGGCCGGATGTTCTTCCGCTCCATCAGCGTCAACGCCAGCGCGTCACCCACCGCCAGCATCGCCGCCGTCGACGCACTCGGGGCCATTCCCAGCGGACACGCCTCGGGCGTGTTCCCGATATCGATCACCACGTCGGACAGCGCCGCGCACTTCGACCGCAAGTTGCCGGTCAGCAGCACGATCTTGCAGCCCAGTTTCGACAGCTTCGGAATCAGATAGGCCAGTTCCTGCGTTTGACCGCTTTTACTCAACGCCAGAACTACGTCGTTCGAGCAGACCATCCCCAGGTCGCCGTGCAACGCTTCCACCGGGTGCAGCGTATACGCCGGCGTCCCCGTGCTCGCCAGCGTCGCCTGAATCTTCGCCCCGATGTTGCCCGCCTTGCCCATCCCCGTGACGGCCACCCGTCCCGGGCTCGACAGAATCAACTCGAACGCCTCGACGAACGACGCCCCCAGGCGCGCGCCGGCTGTCTGAATCGCCTCCGCTTCGCGGGCCATGATCTCCCGGGCGCGCGACAGCACGCGTGACGCATCGTCGACGGTCGTTACAGGCGTCGCTTCCGGAGATTCAATGACCGCGCGCTTCATCATCCGCCACTATCCTCGTTCGACGCCGGGTGGTCAATCGGCCGCTCGACGGTCGGCGCACCCACCAGCTCCACGGTTGTGGACGCCCGCACCGCCTTCCGCACCGCCGCCAACACCTCGTCAACGGCTGCCTGCGGTGCATTCGGCGATCGTGAAACCTCCACGGCCAGCCGACCGTGCCTCGCCTCCAGTTCTCCAATCCGCTCCATCAACGACGCAAACGTCGCCGCCCGCCCGTCCACCGTCAACCGCCCCGACGAGTCCACGACCAACTGCAGTTTGACTGGATTGATCGGCGTGAACACGACCGTCACGCTGGTTCCCACCGGCGGAATACGCTCCGTGTACGCTTCCAGCCACAACGCCTCATTGTCCGCTGTATGCAGCTCCGGCAGCGCCACCAGCGCCGACGTGAAATCCACCACGCAGACCACGGTCCCCTCCTCGTCGGCCACGAACGTGCCGGCGTCGTCGCGGTACGAACCCGCGAACACCCAGTCCATCGGCCGAACCGCCTCGCGCGTTTTCGAGTTGCGCATCCACTGACCGATGTCGTCCGTACGCAAGCGGCCTCCCTCCTCCCATCGAACCTCGATGCGCATCGAATCGCCCATCGCCGCCAGCCAGCGGCCGCCGTTCTCCTCCTGCCGGATTGGATGCCCCGGCGACAGCCCGATCAGGCCCAACCCCTCGTAAATCTTCGATGGCCGACCCGTCGTCACCACGATGCTCTCGTGCTCGCGGGTCCGCGGCGAACACGCGAACAGTTCCAGCGGCCCCTCCCGCAAGACCGTCCGGCCGTCAACCTCGACCCGCCTCCCCGGCCAGTCAATCCGCACACCGGGCGCGTATTCCACGACGCGGTCCCTCGGCGCCGCCTTGTCGGGCGGCGCACCCACGACACCGGCCACGATCCCCATCATCGTCGCCGAAATCGCTGAACGGACGCCCATGGTCGACCGCTAACGCTGCGAAAAACTCGGAAACGCTTCCTGTTCCGCTTCCTGTTGAATGATGATCTTCGGCTTGATCAAAATCAGAAGAACCTGCTCGTCCTTGACCAGCACGCGGCCCGAATACAATCGCTTCAAAATCGGAATCTTCGACAGAATGGGCACGCCCGATTCCGTCTCGATTTCGCCGGCCAGTTTCTGCCCGCCGATCAACAGCGTGCCACCGTCCGGCACCGACACCGTCGTCCGCACCACCGTCCGCGTAATGTTCGGCAACTGCACGAACGACCCCGATCCCGCCCCGGGACCGATCGAAAACCCAAACGTCTGTATCCCCAGCAATCGCCCGACCGAAGGCCGCAGCGTCAGCGTGACGTACCGCCGATCGGCCGACACCGTCCCCTGCGCATCCAGCACCGCGCCCGTCTCGATCGTCGAGATGATCGGCGCCTGACCCGTCGCGTCCACCACCGGTTGCAGCGAACTGACGAACGACTGCTGATTCACCACCGCCACCCACGATCGCTGTCCGTTGAACAACACCAGCCGCGGCGCCGTCACCAGCGTCGTACGCGAATCGGCCTGCGTCGCCCGGATCAGGAAATCCACCTGGATGTTGTCCAGAAAACTGCCGAACACGTTGAACGCCGGCTGCAACGTCGGATTCCCTGCAAACGATCCCGGCAGATCGCTGGTCAACTGCCCCGGATCGGTGAACTGCAATATGTTGCTGACCACCGGCAGCGGCGTCACGTTCGAACCGCCGATCGAGTTGTTCGCCGACTGCGGCACCAGCCCGGGCTCCCCGAACGGCTGCGGAAAGGGACCGGCCGACGTCAACCCGGTGCCCACGCCCGGCACTCCCGGCGTGAATCCCAACCGCGAAAACGAACGCGGCAGCAGCAACCGCGACCCCAGCACCGGGTCAACCGCCAGCCCGCCGCCGCCGCCCGACACCAGATCGAACCCCGCGTTCCCCGCGTTCAGAATCACGTCCAGATCAATCCCCATCTCCTCCAGATAGTTGCTCTGCACGGTGATGAAACGGGCCTCGATCGCAATCTGAATCGCCCGTTGCTCGCGCAGCTTCTGCAGCAACCCTCCGATCCGTGCCTGCCCCGACGGCGTCTGCGTGATGACCAGTTGCCCGTTCACCTCCGTGATCGACCCGATGCCCCCGCCCGTCTCGCGCCACGTGTCCGGATCGATCGTCCGGCGGATCAACGACACCAGTTCATTCGCCTGATCGTCCAGCTCCTCCTCACTCACCTCGTCTTCAGGAAAAATCGCGTCCCCCTCGTCCGTCACCACCCGCTTGTGCTCCCCCACCACCAAGGTGGCCGGGTTCGCCAGGTCCATCCGCGGGGCGTCATCGAAATTCGGAACCGGCATCAGCAAATCGGTCACGTCGTACACCTGCTCGAACGTCGTTCGGTCCAGCACATCCCTCGACGCCACCTTGATGACGTCGTCCACCGGCAGATAGCCCAGCTCGATTCGCGATCCGTTCACGTTGTCCAACACCTCGCGCAACGCCGTCCCCAGCGTCACCGGCTGGGCGAACGACAGCTGTACCGGCGTGTCCGGACGAACGCCCGCCCCCGACAGATCATTCCACGCCACCGATATATTCGTCTCCGTCGCCTCCGCCAGTTGTTGAATCACCTCGCCCAACGGATCGCCCTGAAAATCCAGGCGCACCGGCTTTTCCAGCCGCGAATGCAGGTCGCCCCCCCGCTCCCGCTCGCTCCCCGGCGGAATGCGCGTCGGCCGGTTGACGATCTCCTGCCAATTCTTCGGATACGTGATTTCCTGCCACCACGGAATCTTCGTCGTCTCCGCGTCAATCAGCACCCGTTGCGACTGACGCGTGAACTCCTCACGCAGCTCCCGCTGTTCCGCGTACGCCCGTTGATCTTCCAGGCTCTCGATCATCCACTTCGCCGCGTCGTTGTCCGGGTCGATCGCCGCCACCTGCTGCAACACGTTGATCGCCGACTCGTAATCCCGGTCCTTGCGATGTTGGAGCGCCTGCGACATTAACGCCGCGATCCGCTGCTGCCGATTCTCCCGAATCGACTCGACCCGCTCTTCGTTCTCCCGCCGGGCCTCCTCCCGTTGACTGCCGACTTCGCGCTCGTGGAACAGCCGCTCCTCGTCCTCGACGTAATTCTTCAACGCCTCCGCATCGTGCAGCAGCGCCTCGTACCGCGCCACCGGATCCGCGAACCCCTTCCCGCTCTCCACCACCTGCACCGCCCGCAACATCGCCTGCCGTGCCTGCGGGTAGTCGTCGTTCTGAACGTGCGTCCGCGTCTCGTTCTCCAGCGACTGAAACGTCGTCACCGTGCGCTGCCACGCCACCGCGTTCCGTTCCCCGATGCGACCGAGCAGGTCTTCCGCGCCGCTTTCCACCCACTCGTGGTCGCCCAGCTCCGCCAATCCCTGTTCCGCCTCCGGATACCCCGGAACCATCTCCATCGCCTGTCGGTACAACCGCTCCGCGTCCGCCATTCGACCGGCCGACATCGCCTCGCGGCCCTCGCGCGTCAGAACCTTCGCGCGCAACGCCCGCAATTGCGTCGACATGTCCCCGGACGTCGCCGCCTCTTCGGTTGCCGCGGCTGTCGGCGGCGACGCTTGATCCCCCTCCACCGCCGGACGCCCCGCCACCGCCGCCGCCGGCTCCGTCACCGGGACCAACGCCACCAGCGCCGCCTCCGCCGCCGATCGCGTTTGCGTGTGCGCGTATTCGTTGTCGATCACGCTCTGATACAATCGCTTGGCCGCGTCCACCCGTCCCTCGGCCGCCGCCAGCCCCGCCGCTTCGAAATCGGCATCGGCCTTCTCCTGCATCGCCACCGCCAGTTGCGCCCGCTGAACGTAGTCCCCATGACGCTGCCGACCCGCGTCGTCCAATCGCCGCGGGTCGACTTGCGACAACGCATGCGCCGCGCCCACGTAATCGCCTTCGTCGAACCGCTGGATCGCCGACTGCAGCGCCTCGGCCGGATCACGCTCCGGCTGCTGCGCCCACGCGACGGCCCCCGTCAGTAACAGCACGACCACCATCATCCCCCGGCCGCGGTCTGCGTAGAACCGGGAATACCGGAATCCGGTTCGATCGCAACGGTTTCGATCGCAACCGATTCGCTCGCAACGGCTTCGCTCGCAACCGATTCGCTCGTGACGGAGGCATCTTCGCCCGTAGGGCGGGCGATCGTAGCCAGGGGCTTCAGCCCCTGGATTCGTCTTCCATCCCTCCCGCCCGGAGGGCGCGCGATCGTAGCCAGGGGCTTCAGCCCCTGGATTCGCCCCCCTCCATGACCCCCGCCCGGAGGGCGCACGAAACCCGTTTCTCATCTCTGCGTTTCTGCTTGGGATTGTTGTTTCGGTGGGTTTCACGTACGTCTTTCCTCCGTTTAACTCGCGATTGGCAAGCCACTTGCAGGTTCGGGATTCTCGTTGCACGGGCATCAAGCCCGCGTCGGCGCTCGCAGGGCGTCGGAACAACTCGGGTGCTCGAACGACCTTTCGCTGGACCACGCCGTGATTTCTGGGCGGCTCGGCGCCGCGCGTGCTGCCCTTCCGCGCCGGGAGGCTCAGTCTAGATGCCCGACCACCGCGATGCAACCCAAGACGGGCGGCACGTGCGCCGTCATCGGTCCATGACACGATAGGCGGCCACTGGGATCGCCCCGGAAGCGCCGCGACGTTTGTACCTGTTTAGGCGTCTGGGGGCCGCTCACACACGTCTCCCCGCCCCGGCAGGGGCGTTCGTCGCTAGCCCACGGCGGAAGCCGTGGGGACCGTTCGGACCCATCAAACCCAAGCCCCGGCAGGGGCGACCGACACCCGCCGATCCTGCGTTTCCGCGTTCGCGGGGACGACGACTACGCCCTCGTCCAATCCGTCCGCAACCGGCACGTACGCGCCGTTACGGCTTGGCCGTCTTCGGCACGAACACCTTCTCCTTGAATTCCTTAAACACCTCGCTCGACCGGTCCACCAGCAGCGACCGCTGGTGCAACTCGCCCTGCTTGTCCATGTACACCATCGCGATCGTCGGCGACGCCGGTCCCAGCGTCACCCCTTTGCTCGACGTTTTCACCGTCCGGTCCGGATATTCGAAATCCAGGTCCACGCACGCCATCCCCGTGTCGAAATCCACCAGCGGCTTATCCACCTCGCCGCCGTCCACCACTCGCACCGGAACCCGCGCGCTGCCCCGGATCGGCTGCCCCACTTCCACCTCGAATTCCCCCGTCACCCACTCCCCCTCGTACCACTTGAAAACAGCCACCTTGGCCGCGTTCCGCCGGCTGCTTCCGCTCGACAGGAAAAAGCGCGTGTCCATCGGGATGACCAACTCTTCCGTCGGCTCCGACCATTCGCCCGCCACCGACACAATCGTCGCGTCCTCCGACTCCTTCAGCGGCTCCGGCACCGCGCAAAACAGGTTGAACAGCCGCACCCGCATTCGATACTCATACGTCTTTCCGGGTTCCGCACCACCATTCGCCGCATCGGCTACGTCGTGTGCCCACACCACCTGATGCTGCGACCGCCGCGCCGATAGGTCTTCGTGGCCGTCTTTTCCCTTGTTCGCGCACGGCGATATCTTTCGTGTCTTCTCATCCCGCTCCCCCTGGTCCGCCCGCTCGACCAGTTGTTTCGCCTGGTCGATCTGGTTCCGCCGCGCCGCCGCGTCGTCCACGATCTTCTGCGCCAGCGTCCGCGCCTCAGCCCATTGGCAACTGTTCAATGCCGCCTGCGCCTCGCCCAGCGTTTGCTCGATCAACTCCCGCGCCGACTTCTGCGCCGTGTCCTCGTTCGGCGCCACGTCCCACTGGTCCGGATACGGTCGCGGCGGGCACCCCTGCCCGCTGTCCGACGTGCACAGCTCCCGATCCAGCGACGGCACGTCCATAGCGGTGTGCTTGGGATAAACCCATCCCCGTCCATATTGAACTTCCGGAAACAACGGCCTCGCCAGCTCCGCCTGCACGCTCCGCACCAGTGCAAAAAACTGCCTCACCGCCTCAAACGACGTCGTGGTCGGCGCTTTCCCGCGTCGCGCCTCCACAATCTCCACCTTCGGCGGATCGGGCAGCCGCGCCGGCAGGTACGCCTTCACATCCGTCCACTCGCCGTATTCGCCGCTCGCCTGCCTCGCACGCCGCTGTAAATCGACGCCCACCACGTACGGATTCCGGTCCTTCACCTTATAGCCCGCGGCCTTGTTGACGTTGATCTGTTCCTGCTGGTCGAACAGCGCCGCCACCGTCACCCAGTTGACGTCCGTCGTCACCGGCGCCGCTGGCTCGACCCCGCTCGCCGACCGCTCCGCGGACAATTGCACCGGCGGCGGAATCGCCACCATCGCCCGGTCGTGCGTCACCTTCGGCTGAATCGGCGCGATCACCGTCGCAAGCTCAATCTCCCCGGCCACCGGAACCGGGTCCACCGCCCCCGGCACCCGCGGCAGCATCGGCACCGGCGCCGGAATCGTCGCGTCCAGTTTCGCATACGCCAACGGACTCGACGCCTCCACCAGCTTTGGCAGCGGCTTCTCCAGCGTGAATTCCTCCGCCTTCGCGCGCGTCATCGCGTCCCGCAACTTATGCGCCGCGTCGAGTACTTGCTGATCGATCCCGTCCGGACCGACCGTGTCCGATCCCAACTCAATCCTGTTCGGCGTCGACACCAGATACAACGCCACCGTCGCCAGGAACGCGGCCGCGCATACCCCCAGCACCGCCTTATCCACGTGCCGCTCAACGATGTTGACCGTCTGCTTCGCCATTCCCGCCGCTCCCGCAACACTGCTCCTTGATTCCGCCCGTCAGACCCGTCCTGCTGTGCTAACCCTTCCCCCTTTCACACTCTTCTCACTCTTCATTCCGTTCTGACCGCTCGCCCCCTTCTTACCTTTCAAACCCTCCACCCTCTTCTCTCCGCGCCCTCCGCGCCTCTGCGGTGAATTCTTCCCCCCGTCTCACCCTTCAATCATCTCTTCGCCTTCTCTTAATCTGCGTTCATCTGCGAAATCTGCGGATCATATTTCCCCGTTTCGACATTTCAGCGTTCCAGCGTTTACGACTCCCCCTCTTTCTTCGGACATTCCTTCGCGATCGCCGCCCGCACCGACTCCGGCATCATGCACCGGTACGGATCGCCGAAAAACACCGTCTCGAAATCCAGCACCAGCTTGACCACCGGCTCGGAACCGTAGATCTTTCCCTCCATTCTCAAATTCTCGAACGCCGACCGCTCGTATTCATACTGCACCCCCAGCAGCGTGTGAAACCGGTCGCGGCAGATCTCGTCGATGATCCGCGGCAGGTCCCGCGAATCCACCACCAGCTTCACCGCGAACTGCACCACTTCGTACAGGTCCGTCGATTTCGTCTTGGTGAACACCACGTCCGCCGATCCGTACGGCTCGACCGGATCGTCATCCGTCACTTCCCGCGACGGCGACACCGTCGCGCTCGACGGCACGTACTCCGACACCCGGATCGACAGCACGTCCTTCACCGGCAGCACGCCCACCCACGCCGTCTCGTCTCGTGCCCGCAGCTCATCCGCCGCCGACTCGTTGACCCGCGCCAGCCCATTCACCACGTCCTGCTGGATCCACAACGTCAACTGCGCCCGCCACATGTCGTTCGGACGCGGCGACAGACCCTCGAACACCTCCTGCACCACCTGAAACGTCTCCGGGCTCGCGTAGCAATAAATCTCCCGCGCCCGGCGGATGCTCGCACGCGTCGCCGCCGATTTCCGCGCCGCCGCATCGGTGATCAGTCCCGACGGCCGCTCCGCCGGTTCCTCCTTCTCTTTCTCCTTCGGTTTCGTTTCGCCCGCCTTCTCCTTGTCGTCGCCGAACCCCCGCGCGATTTGCTGCTCCTCGCGCATTTCCTCCTCGACCGCCTTGACCACTTCCGGCGTCGGCGGAACCCCCGACCGCAGCCGCTCCAGCATCTCGTCGAACTTCTCGCCGTAGATCTCTGCGAACTGCCGCCTCCCGTTGTCCGTCGCCGTCGGGAAAAACTGCTCGCCTTCCGGCGCCTTCATCGGCTCGTAGCTGTTCAGCGACTTGGCCTTCTCCATCAACTCCGCGAATTGCCCTTGGATCGTCTCCACCCGCTTCTGCTGGGCTTGGATCACCTCCGTGTTCGCCGGTTTCTTGCTCGGACTCGCGAACTGCCCGTGCAGCGTGCGGATCGACTCCATCCGCTCCGCCACCTTTCCCATGGACGTCATCCCCAGCACGCCCAACGCCACCGATCCGCCGGCCACCAGCCCGCAGATGATGTAAAACACATTTCGCTTCAAAAATCCCATGACGCCGCCTTACTCTTGGAATTCCTCAAACCCCGCGAACCCCGCTGGTCTCCTCTCACTTTCCTCTCCCCTCACGTCCTTCATACCCTTCCCCCCATTCCGCTC
>JABFSN010000198.1 GCA_013140575.1 Phycisphaerales bacterium
CAGTGACCCGGGGGTTCCGTTCCCGGGGTCAGGTGGGGGCGGTGGGTTTCCGCGCACGCATCCGGCGCGCGCGCGATTGCCGCGCCGCAGAAGGCCGTCGGCTGGATGTAGGGGCATCGACCGCGCATGAATAAGATTCTGGTGGTGGTGCCGGACGCGGTGATGCTGGAAATCGTCGTCGACGTGCTGGCCGAGGCATTTCAATCGCACGTGACGTGCGCGGCGACGGGGGCGGATGCGCTGGACCTGGACTGCATCGAATCGCACCATGTCGTTCTGACCCAATTGAAGTTGCCGGACATGTCGGGGTTGGCGCTGGCGCGACAGATCATGGCGCTGCGCGATCGGCCGGTGATCGTGATCGCGGAGAACCCGACGGTGGACGAGATGGTGGGGGCGATCCGCGCGGGGGTCGCGGACTTGTTCACGACGCCGGTGGACGTCGAGCGTCTGTCGGACGCATTGAGGACCGGATTGGCGCGGGACGCGACGAACCGGCGGCAGTCGCGCCGCGAGGCGCGGTTGCGGTCGGTGATTCGCCGGGTGCTGCGTGACCGGCGGCAACTGAATCAGCGAATTGAATTGGTTTGCCGGGACATGGTGGGGGCGCATCGGCGGCTGTTTCACCGTGTCGTAGCCGCGACGCCGAATACACATCCGATGAATTGACACACCGGGGCGAATTGGCGCCGTGGGGGCTCCGCTGCTGCCGCCCCGCCGGGGCTTGGGTCCACCTCGTGGCATCCCGAGGGCTGACGCCCCCGGCTATTGACCGTCGCCCCGCTGGGGCTGGGATACACGTCTCGTTGGAACGCACATCTTGTGGTCCGCTTGATTATCGCCGCGATCTGGGTGGGATTGGATCGGGCGGATACACCCGTCGGCGTAGACGGTCCCTCCCGAAAATGAACGCCGCGACCCGGTCTGGTTTTTTTGGTGCGGCATGCGCCGGGCATCTATAGTGGGGCGTATGTTGCGGCGTGGCATTTCCCCGTTCGCAGTGGCGGCGTGCATCACGTTGTTGCTGATTCTGACGCAATCGATTCCGGCGGTTGTTTTTCTGTTGAGTGACGGTTTGCCGGCGATGGGAATCGTCGCGGCGGCGACGCTGACCGGCACATGGTTGGTTCGGCGGCCGGGCCAACGGACGTTGCCGTTGCGTTGGGTGGTTCTGTTGGGCGCGGGGATGGGATTGGGGCTGCTGGCGACGGTGGTTCTGATCGCGGGATGCGCCGGGCTGATGAACCGGACGGCCTGGTTCGGAGCGTCCGCGGTTGCGGTGGTCGCGGCCATCGCGGCGGGGCTGCGTCTGCGGGACGAACGTGCGGCGCCGTCGGACGTTGCACCCCTCGGTACGACGGCGGATGGCGATGACAGGGCGTTTCGTTGGTTGTGGTTGACCGTGGCGCCGTTCGCGGCGGTCGCGATTCTGGCGGCAGTGGTGCCGGCGGGGTTCCTGTGGGTCGAAGAAGGGAACGGCTATGACGTGCTGGAATACCACCTGCAATTGCCACGGGAGTATCTGGCGTCGGGCCGGATCGGTCATGCGCCGCACAACGTGTATGGCAGTTTCCCGGCGAATGCGGAAATGTTGTACCTGCTGTGCATGTTGTTGCAGGGGGACGCGTACACGGGAGCCGCGGTCGGGCAGTTGGTGAATCTGGCGTTGGGGGGGTTGTGTGTGTTCGCGGCCTACGTGGCGGGCGCGGAGTTTTCGCCGCGAACGGGCACGCTGTGCGGAGTGCTGATGGGCGGCGTGGGGTGGATGACGTATCTGTCGGGGATCGCGTACGTCGAGAACGGGATGATGTTGTTCGCGATGATCGCGACGGCGGCGGTTGTTCGGGCCGGGCGATTGAAGGGTCGCGGTCCTGAACGGAACGACGGTTCACGCGCTGAAATGCCCTCGAGCGAAGGGGGTGGGCCGATGCCGGCCGGGGTTCGCGCGCCGAGTATCGGGGGTGATGTCGTTCGAGCGGGGGCCATGGACCACGCGAGAGTGCGCTGGGTGGCGTTGGCCGGCGGCATGGCGGGGTTCGCATGCGGGTTCAAGTATTCGGCCGTTGGATTGGTCTGGCTGCCGCTGCTGGCGGCGGCGGGACTGCTGCGTTGGCCGACATGGATGGGGCGAGTTTCCGGGATGACAGCATTCGGCACTGCGTCGTTGTTGACGTTTTCGCCGTGGCTGATTCGAAACGCGGTCACCACGGGGAATCCGGTGTTTCCGCTGGCGAATTCGATTTTTCGGGCCTATCCGGAAGGATGGGGCGAGGCGGAGTCGGCGCACTTCGCGGCGTGCCATCAGCCGGGACCAGGTGAATCGGGGATCGGTCAACGTCTGGCGGCGTTATGGGATCGCGTGGTGATGGATCGAGATCAGCGATTCGGGCCGCTGGTGTTGGTGCTGGCGGCGGCGAGACTGATGGGGTTGATCGGTCGCGTTCGCGATCGAATGGACCGATTGTTGGGTGTCGTGCTGCTCGTTCAAGTCGTCGTGTGGTTGTTTGGCACGCATTTGTACGCCCGGTTCGCGGTTCCGATGGCGGTGCCGCTGGTGCTGCTCGCCGGTCGATGCGCGGCCGGCGTGGCGCCGGGGTTGCGAACGCGGGTGATGGCCACGGCGATCGTCGTGGGTATGGCGTTCAGCGCGGTGATGATCGGACGATTGTACTGGGAACACGTGTATGCGGACGGCACGAAACTGCCGTTGGAGGGCGCGGCGTCGTTTTTTCTGGATGGCGAAGGGTCGGGGCAGGAGCATCTGGCGGTCATCAACCGGGAATTGCCAGGCGATGCACGAATTCTGATGATCGGCGATGCTAGGGCGTTTTATTTTAGGCGGGCCGTTGATTATTGGGTGGTATTCAATCGGAACCCGTTCGTGGAACAAGTCCGTGGTGATCCTGATCCGGTTCGGGCGATGGCATGGCTGCGCGGGCAGGGTTACACCCACGTACTGGTTCATTGGGCGGAAATCGGCAGATTGCGGCGTTCCCGGTACGGGTTCGCGCGTGAAATAGGGCGGGGACTGTTGGATCGCCTGGTACATGCTGGTCTGGAGGAGACAAACACGTTTGCCACGGGTGTGCCGCCGCGGAGTTTCGCGACGTTGTATCGGGTCCATTGATGGCGGGTGGGGCCGCGCTAATGCGGCAAGGCGGTCGCGCTGGAGCTGTCGGTGTTCATTGGTAGTGTACTAATTTGTCGCCCGCGGAAGTAGCGGGGCGTCGGTCGGTTTTCGGACGCGGCCAATAAGCTACTGGGTGGTTGGGTTAATTTGGGATGTTGGGATTGGTTGGTTGAAGCGATGACCCGATTGGACTATATTTGCTGTCATGTGGGGAGAAGCACGAATCCACACCTGACACACATGGTCGGTGAGTTGACCCGTTGCGCTGGCGCGCGCCCGAACGCGCCGTCGTAGTTCGGGAGGGAGCAGTTTCCAACGCAGGGGGGCCGGCCGATTCGGCGGGGGATGGTGAATCCCTAGCTTGATCGGTCGGGCGGATGCCGCTGGGAGGATCGACCTTCTGGGGCGCAAAACCGGGTTTAGAGGCGCGTCATTCAGGATGCGTTTTCTTCCGGGCGGGGAGGAGCACCACATGCTAGGTCCAATGCCGCGTCGTGATCGCCGTATGGCGCTTCCGGTCTTGTTTTTGGCGGCGGTGGCGTTCATGGCGTCGGCTAGGCCATCGGTTGCGCAGCCGTGTGTGACACCCGCTGAATGCGACGACAGCAACCCCTGTACGGACGAATCGTGTCCGGCCGGTACGTGCGTGTTCGCCAATAATACGGAGCCGTGCAGCGACGGGAACAACTGCACCACGGGGGACGTGTGCACGGCGGGTGTGTGCGGAGGGACGGCGACGGATTGCAGCGCGTCGGGCGATCAGTGCAACGTGGGGGTGTGCAACGCGGGGACG
>JABFSN010000079.1 GCA_013140575.1 Phycisphaerales bacterium
GCCAATAACAGGCGACAGATCGGAGTCATGTGTGCAGGGGAGGTTGGGGCCGTGTGGAAAGCTGAGAATTGACGGAGGCGAGGCCGGGAAGATGGCGTCGTCGTCCTCGTCGAACAGACCGCGGTCGGTGCCGAAGATGGCCAGGTAATAGACGCCGGCGCCGCCGTCCGTGCCGTCGATGTTGGCGGCGAGTTGGGGCTTCGATTGGTCCAACCCGGTGATTCCCGCGACGGAAGCCTGGTCGGCCGTCGCGATCAAGCGCCCGTCGCCGTCGTAAAGGGCCATGGCCAGATCGAACACGGTTTCAAACCCGATGCCGCCGGGATCGGCGACGTGGGCGGTCAGGCTTCGCGCGCCGGCGAGCGGGCCGGTGAAATGGAGACGGTAGATGTCAAGGTCCTGGCCGAGTCCGGCGAAGGCGCCGTCGCCGATGATGCCGGTGATGAGCACGTCGTCCGCGTCGCCGCGGGCGTCGGCGTCGGTGAGCGAATCGTCCGGCTCGTGCCTGCCCGGGTAGCAATCGTGGGCGTCGCCGCCGTGGTCATCGATCACGCACGCGGGGTCGGTGGCCACCACCGTCAATTCGTATTCACCCGCGTCCTCAACGGGCAACTGCTCGACCGAGAACGGATCGGCCGGGTCGTAATCGGCGTTCACCGGCGTGCTGACGCCGACGAAGAGCGTGTCGACGCCGTCCGGCACCTTGACGGTGGTGAAGGCGTCGAGGCTGAAGCGCTCGAAGTCGTCGCTCGCGTCCAGCTCGACGGCACCGGGACCGACCGGCCGGAAGATGCGCAGATAGGGATCGAACAGCGGCCCGATCACGGGGCTTTTGGCGCCCTCGACATACGCGGACAAGATGTCCCCGGGGCGGAGATTGCGCACGCGGTAGAGGTCCACGTCTTCGAACGCGAACGGCTGAAGCGGCAGGTTGACGATGCACCACCCGCTGCCCGGTGAGGCCTCACAGGACAGGAAGCGGAAATAGTCGAGTGAATCGATGGCGCCGTCGGTGTTGCCGTCGAACAGACGGCACGTCCCGGCGGCCGGTTGGCCGGTGCAGGTTTGCAGACATGCCCAATCGAGGAGGTTGACGTCGTTGGCCAGGGCGATGTCGCCCGACTCGCGGCAGTCGAAGATCGCGGTCGGGACGAAGGTGGTCTGCACATTGTCCCCGATGTAACCACGTAGAAGCGCCTTGCTTCCCGAGCAATTACTCGGAGGCTGCGGGCGGGAGAGCGTGACCGCGTCGGCGGTGCTCACGTCGTTGTTGCCGTTGCCGTCCTCGCTGGAGGCGGCGTACAACGTGAGCGCGATGCCGTAGTGGGGTCGATTCAGATCGCAACGGTCTTCGCCGATACAGGGGTGGCGCGCGTCGGGCGATCCGGGCGTCCAATCGGGTCCGTCCGCACACAGGGCGCCTAGCGCGTCGAGATTGGGGCATTGTTCGGCGTTGATGATGTGCAGGGCGTCCTCATTCCCCCGCCCGCCGCCGGCCAGCGCCGGTCCACAGACCGGATGGCCGCCGCGGCACAGCGACACCTCGTCCGACAAGCGAAGTGTTACGCCAACCTTGCCGGGCGGCAGGGTGAAAGAAGGGCGGTCGCCGATGTGCTGGAACGGCGGAGTGATCAGCGGCGTCCCGGTTTCCGCGTCGACCACGGTGTACGTCCTGTCCATGTAGTTGACGCTGACGCGCATTAGACGCGGCAAGCCGGTTACCGGGTCGCGGTGGACGGGGACCCTGCTGAGAGCCGGTACGCCGGTCGTGCGAAACGCCGCCACGGCCGGTGTTGTGATCGGCGTACCCAGATGGTTGGCGTCCGTGCCCTGGAGAAACTGGAACTGCCCTATCGAGTTGGGCACCGCGCCGCTGGCGCCGTTCATCACGAACAGATCGAAGCCGACGATCTCACCTCCGTTGGTCGTGAACCAATCGCCGAGGGCCAATCCGGGAGTCGGATTGAGGTTTCCACCGACGGCCAGCCAGTGTATTTCCGGCGTGCACATGTTGGTGTTGTCGTAGAGCCTGCGGGCGTTCATTCCCCCGGGCAGGAACGCCGGCGCCGGGCCCGCGGTCCGGACGACCGACGCCAGGTCACGTGTGGCCGCGGGCGTGGTTGAGCCGTCGGCGATCGCGTGGATCGACGGGCCCAGCAGGATGGCGATGAGCAACAGCCCCGCCCGCCCGCCCTGCTCCCGTCGGCGCGGCGAGGGAACAGACCTGTTTAGCACGGGGAGACCGGATGCAGAGCCGTGGGCGCCAGCCCGCGGTTTCTTAAGATGCGGGGCGCGTTCCATCCTCCAATCACCGGGCTTGCGCCCGATGCTCTGAGGCGAGTGGCAAACGCTAAACACATGCGCGGGAACCGGCACGCGCCGCCGGGCGGCGGTGGCGACCCGCGGCACGTCGTCACGCACAGTCGCGGGATAGCATTGATGGGTTGTAGTCATTTGTCGCCTTCCGCTCTCTTCATCCAATCCCGTGGAGAACGCCGAGCACCCCGCATGGAAGCGCGGTCGGGACGGGGGGCGAGGGAAGTGTGTCGAGTTGCCACCCGGGGCCCCGGAAGATCACGCAATGCCAGTAATAGTGTTGCTGCGCGGGATCATCACCGTCGCCGGGATACCGTCCCAGAAACGGCTGCGGCTGCTGATGGCCTTGCATGCGGACCAGCCCGGCGTGCCCGTCCACAAACGCAACTTGGAACATCCACATCTGCCCATGCCAACCTCGTACGTCGGTTTGAACGTCTATTCCGAGAGCGCCGCTTAACGACTGGCAGCCATCAACGCCGTAGTTGGCGCGGTGTCCGAAACGTCCGCAGTTTTCCGTATACAAAAGGGTCTGGGCGGGCGCGGGCACACGCGAAATCGGTTTCAGGAACGAAGAATTGCTCTTCAGTTTGCAATTCGATCCCGGTATGCCGATCCACGCCGCATTGGCCGTGTAGCTGTTTCCGTAGTGGTCGTAGGAAGTCAGTTTGCTGTTCCGCCAGGCGGTGTAATGATGACCGGTGTAGCCGTAGTCGGCCGGGCAGTGGAAGTCGTCGAGTTCCAGTTTCGTGTCCCGAAGCCAGTTGGCGCCGTAGGTTCCGGCGTCGAATTGATGATCGCGGAGTACGTCGCCGTACAGGATTTCGTTGAGCGGGCGGGTGGCCGGTCCGCGGCCGTGCAGCGTGCCCCATTTGGACGAGAGGCGATCGGTGCCGACGGCGGGTTCGCCGATACCGCTCTTGCCGCCCCATTCGTATTCGCCCAAGACCTGCGGATCGTTGCCGATCAACGGATGGGCGGGAATCGCAAACTCCGACGGATCGGCGGCGGCGTGAATCAGGCTCGCCCCCGCGATGCTTTTCAGGTTGCCGAGACAGCGGATTTCCTTGCTCTGCCGACGTGCGTCACTCAATGCGGGCAGCAGCAGCGCCGAGACGGCCGCAAACGCCGCGAGGCTTGCGAGCACCTCAATGATGGTCACCGCGGCCGTGGCGCGCCTGCAAATACGACGACGGTCGCGTTCTGCCACTTCATCGCGATTCCAGGCGCTATCGGCGCGATGGGAACAGTAATGGGACGGCGCCCTTCCCAGCCCCGAAGGGGCGGCAGTCAATAGCCGGGGGTGGAGTCCGCGACAGCGGATGACACCCCCGGAATCGTCCGCCCCGCGAAAACCAGCCCCAGCGGGGCGAAAGAGGCCATGACCGGGGACGCAGTGGCCGCGTTGTAGGATTAGTTGACGCGTCATGGCTGCATCTCCCACAGGAGCGAGAACTCGCGGTAATCGAAATAGTCCACGTCATGGTCCGAATCGAAATCCAGCGGGTCGCAACCGTCGCCGAACGCCGCGAAGCACACCTGGAACCTGGCCCAGTCGAGCAAGTCAATGTCGCCGTCCCCGTTGGGATCGCCGAGGGGCAGTTCCACTTGCCCGGCCAACGCCCCCAGAGGTTCGTCCAACGGCAACGCCGGTTCCGGCGTTCCGTCGGCGTTTGTCCGGCGAAGCTCCGGCGCCGCCCAGTCGGCGGCGAACAGCTGGTTGGGACCAACGCCCGCCAGGCCGGTGACGCGGGCCGGGTAGGGGGGCAGACCGTCCGGACAGCACGCGGCATTCGGCGGCAGGCCGGGGCCGCGGAACTGGCAATTGAAGATGAACGGGTCGAAGGGGCTGCGGTCGCCGCTGCAATCGAGGTCGGTGATGCGGCAGCCATCGTCGAGCGTCCCCTGCGCGACGCACCCGTCAAAATAGGCGCGGTCATTCCCGTCCACGTCGCCATCGCCGTCGAAATCCGCGTCGCACGGACACGCAACGCCCGCGACCGTCGTCGCCAGCAGCGAGCCGTCCGCGGCGTCGAGCGTATGCAGCATTGAAGGGTCGGCCGCGTCGGTGACGACGACCCGAGGGGGAGCGAGCAATCCGGCGATCGGCCCGAACATCGAAAAACCGTGCGTGGCGCCGGTGTCGAGTCGCCGCTCGACGCGATCGAGTTCCCGCGAAACAACGTAGACAGCGTCGTCCAGCATGTCGACGACGAACAGGCGATCGCCCAATGCCACGATGCCGCCGTAAACACCCGAACCGAACCAGGTCGCGGCCGTTGCGAGAACTTCACCCGTCTCGGCGCGTAGACGGTACAGCACCGGAAAGCGGGCATCCTTGGCCAGATAGAATAATTCGTCCCCGTCAAACGCCAGCCCTTCGGTTCCCCCGGATAAAACGACGGGCGTGGCCACGGCGTTCAAGGTCTCGCCGGTTTCCGGGTTGATCTCCACGACTGCGCCATGCGCCGCATCCAACGTGGCGCCGAACAGTCGGCCGGAGGGAGACGATGCCCCGGCGGACGAAACAACGGTCAAGGATTCGCCCGGCGAGCGGACGACAATATCGAGGTCGTAGGTGTTTGGATATCCCTGCTGCACCGACCAGCCCAATCCGCTGCAGGCAATGAGTGGGTCGTAGGAACGCGAGTCCGACACGCCGATGAAATAGTCGCCCGGGGCGAGAAGCGTATGCTGAAGACGTGCTTCGTTCGCCCCCGGCACGTCTGGAACGGCCGCCGCCAACTCGATTCCCGATGCGTAGAAAAGCCTCAATTGGCGGGCCGTGAAGGCACAGCCGACCAGACGAACGTCGATCTCGACGGGCACCGCACTGACGGTGATGCGATATAGGTCCACATCTTCCCGATAACCGCACGGACCCTCTTCCACGGTGGCGCGGCGGCACTGGAAGTGTCCGGCGTCGATCAGAACCGATTCGGTGACGGCGAAAATGGCGTCATCGGGCTCGTGGTCGCAGGCCAGGGTGCTCGGACGGACGGTGAAGGTGACATCGTAGTCACCGATCGAGCCCGGGCCGCCGTCGATTAGGTACTGAGGCAGGGGACGATCCAGGCGGAAATTGCCGGTGGCGCTGACCGACGGTTCGGGATCGGGGTTGGGAACGAGCGGGTCCATCGTCGGGCGATCGTGCACCCCCATCACCGCGGTCAGGACCGCGGTCACCGGCGGTGCGGAGAACGGATCGGCCGGGTCGGGCGCGATTGCTTCGGAGCAACCCGGCTCGACGGCGGCGCGGACCGTGCCCGATTCGTCGGGGAACCAGTGGCTTCGCTCGACGCCCAGATAGTCGTAGGTTCGAAGCGCCGGCACGAGTCCGTCCCCGCCCGTCACCTCTATGTCCAGCCCTTCACCGGGCCGGACAATGACCTCAAACATGTCAACGTCGCCGCGGGTTTCACCATACGCACCGTCGCCGATCGACGCCGTCCGCGCTTCCGACCCGGGGCCGCCGGTGTCCACGCGCGTCGCCTCGAGGATGGAATCGTTCGGCTCAAATGCCCCGCCGCCTTCACCGACGGGCGTCAGGTCGATGGTCAGGTCGTAGAACCCCACGCTTCCGTATTGCCGGTCGCGATCGTCCGGAGCGTCGAGCGTTCCACGGACCACAACGTCCACGGTGCCGGCTTCCAGAATGGTCAGCTCGAATCGCCGGGTCCGCGAAGAGCTTTCGACCGATTCGAATCCCGCGACGCGAAGACCGTTGATCATCACGCCCACGATGGGGTCGAGCGCCTCGGCCTGGGCCGGGGCCAGCACGACGGACAGTTTCGACGGTCCGCCGGCCTCCAGCCGGAACCGATCCACGTCCATGCGCAGGTTGGGGCCGTCGCCGATGAACTGATCGCGGGCCACGAACGGCAGGGCCGCGACAAGCGTGGGACCAACGTCGTTGGGCTCGAGCGAATCCGCGAGGCTCGCCGCGGCGGACAGCAGGATCACCAGTTCGTAATCGCCGGTTGCGGCGGATCGGCCGGTGGAGGCGTCGGCCGAGAAATAGGCCGGGTTCAAGGCGTCGGAAACGCCGACAAAGTAAATCCCCGGCGCCAGCAGATAGGTCTGCAAGAGCGAATCGACGTCCGACAGACCGACGTCGTCGTGCCGGGCGAGATCGTAGCCTTGGGCATCGAACACCCGGACGCATCCGTCGAACCCCGAATCGGTCGCGTCGGTGGCCACGGTGAGTGAGATCGGGAGTTCTATATCCGCGGGGACGACGAATGAGTAAAGATCGCGATCACCCGGTCCCAGCGGTCCGTTGCCGATTCGACCGCCGGACACGACCACCGTTCCAAACGACGATAATCCGGTAACCGTCGCGGTCGGGTACGTGTCGTTGGGTTCCGCGTCGGGCGCGGTGAGCGATTCCGATAGGGGAGGGGGTGAAGCGCCGGCGGCAACGCAGATCAGGAGAGCATAGACCGTGGGGTTCATGGTCCGACTCGCATCCGGTGGGTTTTACCATTTATCGAGGCGACAGTCAGCGTTGTCCGTGGCGAGGGCCCCGATTCAATTTCTCGCGCCGCAGGGACCATTCGGCCGCACCAAGTGTCGTGTCAATCCTGAAACGTGCGCGGTCTCGGCTCGGCGGAATCCGTCATCGGGAATCCAATGTCGAGACCCGGGCTTCCGGCGACAAATCCCCCGGCCGACGCGGGTCGCCGCGCCGTTTTCCACGCCGGAGCCTCCGCTCGGCGTCATGGGCCGGGGCGCCCAGCATTCCCAATCGAAATGCTGGCAATCCCCGTGCCAGTGGGCCGTGCTGAATGCTACGACACCGGCGGAGTGTCGGTTCAGATTGGGGTGCTCAATTGAGCGTGCGGTGGAAACGGCGGCGTTGCCACCCCGGACGCGCTACGTGGCCACGCTCAGCAACAGCAGAACGACGCCCATCGCGGCGGTCAGGACGCCGGCGGCGTAGGCGGGCGGTTCGGGGAGGTGGTCGACCGCCCAATCCGGCAGACGCTTGATCCGGAAGACGTTCAGCCCGAGCGCGACGGTCAGGACGGCGGCGATCACGCCGATGACGCGGGTGGTTTCGCCGAGCGAGGGCGTGGCCTGTTGACGGAAGATGCCCAGACCGACGACGGCCAATCCGATGGCGCCGATTTTGGCGCCGCGCTTGACCATGCGGTTCATGGATCCCAAGCGTTTCATTTCGAACTGCAGGCGACGTGCGAAATCGGCCACCACGCGGCGGATGTAGGTGCCGCCGCATTCGGGGCAACGGTTGCCGTCGGTGCCCGACAAGTTGAAACCGCAGCCCGGGCAATGCGGCGGGATCGGCTCCCGCCAAGGGTCGCCCAACATGCGGTCGATATCGCGAACGTCTACAGGCAATCAATGTCTCCCCGGCGAAGCACCACCGAGCGCGCCTCGGAAAGGACCCCGCACGCGCGATCCTACGGTGCGGTCGAGATTAACCCGGACACGTGCTCCAAGGATGGACAGGATTCACAAGATTGACAAGATGATGCAGGCCCGGTCGTCCGCACAGACAAGACCAGTTTTCCCCTCAATCTTGTCAATCTTGTTAATCATGTCCAGATGAACTTGCCCATGTTCTTTTCGAGAGGGTTCTTATTCCCCATGCGTTTCCACAAACTCCGTTTTCGCAGAATCGTAACTGTTCAGCCATCTGCAATGCCACGGACATGCGAACACCCGGCAAATGCGATCGTAGAGCGGGTTCTACCGACCATCTCTTCGCCCGAAGGGCGCACGATCGTAGCCAGGGACTTCAGTCCCTGGTGACTCTTCTTCTTCATTCTCGCCCGGAGGGCGAACGCCGGGTAATACGCGCCCTGCAAATCGGTCATACAAGCGTTCCGATAGTCCGGGCATTGCACTTGGCTGACCTGTTACGCAGAATCAATCGCGTGCTTCAGTTCGCCGGCCGCACGCTCCACGTCGTTCCGCCCGATGATCGCGGCGCAGATGCAAACGGCGGTCGCGCCGGAACGGATTACGGACGACACGTTGCCGGCGTCGATCCCGCCGATGGCCACGATCGGCAGACTCGTTTCCGCTCGCACGCGGGCGATCAACTCCGGACCGGGAATGATCGCCTGCGGCTTGGTCGGCGACGCGAACATCGGTCCCACGGCGATGTAATCGGGCGACGCCCGCATGGCCGCACGGGCCTGTTCGATCGAATGGGTCGAGATTCCGACGATTCCGTCGGGGCCGACCATTCGCCGGGCGTCGGGCACGCCGAGATCGTCCTGCCCGACGTGAACGCCGTCGGCGCCGGACAGGCGGGCGATGTCCGGCCGGTCGTTGACCAGGAACGTCACCCCGCGCGACCGGCACAGGTCGGACAGTCTGCGGGCCCGGGCGAGCAACTCGCCGTCGGGCAGCGATTTCTCGCGCAATTGGATGGCGTCGGCCCCGCCCGCGATGGCCTCCTCGGCCGTCCGATGCCACGGTTTGACACACGACGCCTCGGTCAACAGGACATACAATCGAACGCACGCGAAACGCTTCGCGGCATCGATGCGGATGGCCACGCCCTGTTCCATTTCGTAGCAACGATACCGCAGCCGTTCGAACGACCGGGCCCGCCCGGCGTCCGCCGTTTTGGCGTATTCCTCCAACGCCCGCAGTGCTTCAGCGACGCGCTTGCCGGCGGCCCGGGCCACGTCGGCCGGTGTTTGACGGACGTATTCCGTTCGCGTCGCGATAGCGCGTCCGATGTCGCCCTGCGTGTCGCGGGCGCGGATGCACAGGTCGCGCCATTCCGGCCCGACGGCGTCGGCCAGGTCGTGCCGCGCGGTCTTGATCCGCCCGGACAGTTCCGCGTCGTTCAGATGGAAACGCGCGAAATCCTCGAGCACGCGCAGCCCCTCGCGGGCGCGGTTGGCGTTGGCGTCGAGGATGCGTGCGACGGATGCGTCCATGTCAGCACCCGCCACGCAAGTGGCGGGCCGGGTGGGTGAACGCCCCGACTGGGGACCATCGACACCCAGTCGGCATTCGGCCCCGGACTCGCGTCCGGGGTTCTGATGCGTCGAGCGAGCACCGCAACGCTCGTTCCCGCGGCGTTTCAAACCTGGTCGAGCATGTGGCCCAGTTTTTCCTTCTTGGTGCGCAGATAATCGATGTTGTGCGGGTTGGGTTCGATGGCGATCGGAATCTGCTCGACAATATCCAGGCCGTAGACGGCCAGACGGTTGATCTTCTTGGGGTTGTTGGTCAGCACGCGAATCTGCCGCAGGCCCAGGTCGCGGCAAATCTGGGCCCCCACGCCGTAATCGCGGCGGTCCACCGGCAACCCCAGCTTTTCGTTGGCCTCGACGGTGTCCCATCCCTGGTCCTGCAACTTGTACGCCCGCAGCTTGTTGTGCAATCCGATGCCCCGCCCCTCCTGCCGCAGATAGACGATGCAGCCCTCGCCCTCGCGCTGGATGCGCTCCATGGCGGCCGCCAACTGGGCCCCGCAATCGCACCGGCTCGATCCAAACACGTGCCCGGTCAGGCACTCCGATTCCACCCGCACCAGCGCCGGCCGTGTCAGCGGAACGGCGTTGCCGGCCTCGTCGCGCCGCCCCACGCCGCCGCAATAAACGGCCAGGTGCGGCTCGGGGTCGACCGGCGAACGGTATTCGGTCAGCAGGAATTCGCCGAATTCCGTCGGCAGCTTGATGGTCTCGCCGCGGGTCAGAAACGCCTCGCGCTGCATGCGGTATTCGATGATCGACGCCACCGTGTACATGTGCAGACCATGCCGCCGGGCGAATTCCGTCAACTGCGAAACCCGCGCCATGGTCCCGTCTTCGTTCATGATCTCGATCAGCACGGCCGCCGGTTTCAATCCCGCCAACCGGCACAAATCCACCGATCCTTCCGTCTGACCGGCGCGCACCAGCACGCCGCCCTCGACGGCCATCAGCGGATTGATGTGCCCCGGACGGGTCAAATCGTGCGGATGGGCGTCGTCGGCGACGGCGACCTCAATCGTTCGCGCGCGGTCCGCGGCCGACACGCCCGTGGACACCCCGAATCGCGGATGGGCGTCCACCGTTACGGTGAACGCCGTGCCGAATCGCGTGGTGTTTTCCGGAGTCTGCTTCTGAAGATTCAGCCGTTCGCAACGCTCGCGTGCCATCGGCAGGCACAACACGCCGCGGGCATGCGTCAACATGAAATTGATGGCTTCAGGAGTGACGAACTGGGCGGCCATCACCAGGTCGCCCTCGTTCTCCCGCTCCTCGTCGTCGACCAGAATGATCAGCTTGCCCGTCCGCAGATCCTCGAACGCCTGCTCGACCGGGCTGAAAACGGAATCGGGCATTGTTGAACTCCTTGTAATTCCCGTCGGGGATCATCCTACCCGAAACGCGCGCAAAACGCCCATCAGGGCGCCTCGCCGCCGGCCGTGGGACGCAGGAATGTTTCCAAATCGCCGATGCTCGAAAACACGGTCCGAACCGCAACGGAACCGTCCGGCGCCACCGCGATGCACGCCGGCGCCGCCGATACGCCGTAACGCCCGGCGTACGCCCGGTCTTCCGCTTTTTGCGAGTCCAGACGGCAATTCACGCTGTGTGCCAGCACCGCCCGCCCCCGCGGCGAGTCCAAAATCCGGCCCATGGTGTCCGACGAATCGGAACCGTCGGACGCGAAAAACAACACCAGGCGGCGACCGGTGCGTTCCGCCACCAGCCGGGCGGCGCTGTGGTCCGCGAACCACACCACCGGCGGCGACCCGCCATCGGCGTCGCTCCGTTCGTCGGCGCGGGCGAAGCGTATGATCTGATCCACGCTGGGGACGCCCGTCAGGGTGCGGTACTGCCCGTTCGGATCGACGATGACCATCGCCGGGAAATGGGACACGCCGTAGCGCGCGACGAACGCGCGATTGAGCGCGTAATCCCAATCCAAAATGCAATTCACCGAATCCGCGAAATAGCGAGCCACGTCCGGCCGGCTGAACCGCCGGATCAACTCCGTCGACTCGCCCTGCAGCCACCACTTGTAAACGATGACCAGCCGCCGGTTCTGGTTTTGGGCCTTCTCCACCGCCCGGTCGAAACTGTTGAAATACTCGAGCGACGCGCCCTGCGGCAGGCGCGGATTTCGATTGGGATGCGCGCCCGGCGCCTGCGACGATTCCAGGAATGCGCGCACCGCGGCCGCGTCGTGCTCGCCGGCCAGTGCGTGAAAAGTGCCGTCGGGGTGAATCAGAATCAACGCGGGGGCGTCGTCGATGCCGTATTGTGACACAAACGCCCGGTCCGGCGCGTACGACGGCACCAACTGACACCGGACCCTGCCGTTGACCAGCGGCAAAACGCCGCCGTCCTCCAGCACGTCGCGCATCCGCCCCGAGCGCACGTCCAATGGATCCTTGTAGAACACCAGCAGGTCGCGCTCCTCGCGTCGCGCCTGCCGCAACCCCTCGTCGTACGCGAAATGCCACGTCGGCCCGCCGCAGCCCGCAACCGTCATCAGCAGCAGCGGCGACCATCGAATCCGTCGTCGAAAAGTGTCCGTTTGCCCCAATGCCGACTCGCTTCTCGTGTGGCGATGCCCGCGCCGCCCCGACCGCGCGGCCGGGAGTCTAAGGGTCGCCGATCGTTCCGACAAGCGATCGTGGACCGTGCCGCGGGGAGGGGATAGATTCACGAGGGAAGTCGAATCGCGCGGCGAGAGGATCGGTCGTTCGAGTTCGGTACGTCGGGTCATCGACCCGGTACCTGTTTAGCGTGCGGGACCCCGAATCAGAGCCGCGGGCGCAAGCCCGCGGTTTCTTGAAGCGCGGGGCGCCTTCGATCCTCCCAGCACCGGGCATGCACCCGGTGCGCTGAAACGAGTGGAACGCGTTAAACACGTACTCGACCCGGCGTACGAGTGCGGTGGTACGATCGTGTTGGGCGTTTTCGTCGGGGAGTGTCCGGACGCCTGGTGGGTCCCACGGCCTTCAAAGCCGATGAGGGGTCGCTGACGCGGCTCCTGGTGGGTTCGATTCCCATCCACTCCCGTGCGAAAAGTAGATGGCTGGTGGGTCGATAGCCCGACGTACGACAACTGACTGCGTGGCACCGACAACGAAGTACCGCCGTCCGTGCGCCGCCCGCGTGATGGATGAAACGAGACCGCGGCAGGGGGTCAAGACCCTGCCGGGCGAGTACGCTTGCCGGTGCCACGCGACAATCAGCGCGTGTCGGACCATCCGCTCGGAATAAAGTGATCCGGCCCGAACCCACGACATTTCTCCCGGTTGCGGCGGTTTTTGCTCGACGAATCACACAAACGCTGTAGAATGTCGCGGTTTGCCGGGCACGACACCCTTTCGAAAGGGTGACAGACACGGTGCCGGAAGGCGCGGTGGATCGACTTGATCCAGCAGGCACGCAGGTGGGCCGGCGAAATCTTGAGAGGCATGGTTTATGGAACTACCCCGCCGGGAGCGCGGCGACGAGTTGCTACAACCGGGCAAGCTGAACGCTTTGCGCGATCGGCTGCGGCGGATGTCGCCGGCGCATGACTTGACCACGGTGATCGCCTGCGCGTTCGACCATCGCACGCGCATGTTGCCGTTTGTTTACGCCTCCATGCGCATGGTGCCGGCCGGCGTGCGGGCCATCGGATCGGCGATGGCCGACGCGGGCTTCAATCGCACGCGCATCGTTCTGCAACAGTGGAATCCGAACTTCAAGCCGTCGCAAATGCGGCTGGACGGACGCATCCCCGATCTGTTCCTGGTCTCCAGCATGCAGATTCACACGGCGTCCTGCAAAGCGTTAATCCGCGACGCATGCCGGATCGACGCGGCCCATCGCCCGCTGATCATCGCCGGCGGACCCAAGACGGTGTACGAGCCGTGGGACGTGTTCAGCGCCGATCCATCCGATCCCGCGGGCGCCGACGTGGCCGTCACCGGCGAGGAATTCGTCCTGCTGAGCCTGCTGGAGGTGTTGCTATCGATTCATTCGGGCAACGGCACGTTGCGCGACGCGTTCAACCGGGCGAAGTCCAGCGGTCTGCTGGATTCCATCCCGGGGCTTGTGTATGCCCAGGCGGATCGACGCGGGGCGGCCGTGGAACTGGTCGATACGGGCATCCAGCGGTTGTTGGGCGATCTCGACGAATTGCCGCATCCGGTGCACGGATACCGTTTGCTGGAGCCGCCGAGCCGCGGGCCGACGCTCGGACCGAGCCCGCTGCCGGCCGATCGGGTCCGCAAAGTAAGCCCCATCTCCTCGCTGGTGCTGACCTACGGCTGCAAGTTCAATTGCACGTACTGCCCCATACCGGCCTACAACCAGCGGCAGCATCGGGTGAAAAGCGGCGAACGGATCCTGGACGAATTCACCCGGCTCCATCGCGAATACGGTTTAAGCTACTTCTTCGGCGCCGACGACAACTTCTTCAATCACAAGGAGCGCACGCTGGACATTATCGACACGCTGGCCAGGGCCCAGATCGACGGCGTCTCGTTTTACAAAAAAATGCGCTGGGGCACCGAAGTCACCGTGCACGACACGCTGCAACTGCGCGACTATCTCCCCGAAGTCAGTGCGGCCGGCGTGCGGGCGTTGTGGCTGGGCGTCGAGGACATGACGGCCACGCTGGTAAAAAAGGGGCAAAGCGAGGACAAGACCACCGAGGCGTTTCAACTGTTGCGCCGCCGCGGCATCTGCCCCATGCCCATGATGATGCACCACGACACGCAACCGCTGTACACGCGGAAGGGCAATTACGGGCTGATCAATCAGGCACGGCTGCTGCGCAAGGCGGGGGCGGTCAGCTTGCAGGTGTTGATGATCACGCCGGCGACCGGATCCAAACTGTACGAGGGCACGTTCACGTCCGGCATGGCGTATGACCGCGTCGCCGGCCGCGACGTCGAGCCGCACATGCTTGATGGCAACTACGTGGTCGCGTCCAACCATGCCCAGCCCTGGCGGAAGCAGTTCAACATTCTGACCGCCTACGCGTATTTTTATAACCCGATCCGGTTGGCGATCGCGTTGATCCGTCCCAAGAGCCGCGTGCGTGGGGCTGATGCGGGCATGCAGGTGATCGGGATGTGCGGTCTCGCGCAGACCATTCGGCGAACCATCGGATGGGGTTTTCGCCTCATTCGTGGCGGAATCCGCCGGCGATTCGAGGCGCCCTCGAGCTCCATTCCGATGCGCAGCACGACGGGCGACACGGCCAGTCATGCGTTGCCGGGGACGCCAAATGTTGAATTTATTAACCTTGGATTTAATGCAGGGACTCCCAAACCGGTTCATGCCGGTGCCGTGGGGTGAAAAAACGCTGTTCGGCCGTGCGGTGCTTCGCTCGCGACGCCGGCATTGTGGGCTTGGTTTGGCGGCACCGAGTTTTCCGCAAGAACGTCGTTGCGTTTTTCGGATCGGGCATTAGAATCCGCGTGGGTGGACTGACGACCGGCTGTGAGGTCGCGGCATCCCTATTGGAGTTCCGCACCTTCCTTGCCTATCTCGCTGTTCCTGCCTCTGGGCCGGCTGTTCGGCCTCTTTCACTTGACCCTGAAAGTAAACGCCGGGTCTCATCGCCCTTGATTGAGGAGAAATCTGCATGAGTAAAAAGTTGTACGTCGGGAATCTGGGCTACGGGGTGACCAGCTCCGACTTGGAGCAAATGTTTTCGGCGCACGGCAACGTGGAGTCGGCCCAGGTCATCACCGACCGGGACAGCGGCCGAAGTAAGGGCTTCGGATTCGTCGAGATGAGCTCGGACGACGAGGCCCAGTCGGCCATCGACGCGATGAACGGTCAACAGCACGATGGCCGCGCGCTTACCGTGAACGAGGCCAAGCCGCGTGAAAACCGCGGACACGGCGGGGGCGGCGGCGG
>JABFSN010000115.1 GCA_013140575.1 Phycisphaerales bacterium
GCGGTGGACCGGGGCGGCCGTAGCCGACGGTGTCATACCGTGACACGTCCGACGGGCACGTGGACCCGCGGGCCGGCCGGCGTGTGGGACGTCGCAACATCACTCGCCCGAGCATCGGCCGGACGCACGAGTTTGCCGGGATGATCCTGGCGTGGCCGCCCCGCCGGGCAATCAACCATGTCACGCCGGTCTTGTAAATCACGTCCCATTCGGCATGTTCCACTTTTTTTTCAGCGGTCCCCCACTGTCGTGGACGTAATACGGATTCAGATTCTGACGGCTGGGGTGCTAACCGGACCCACCGTTCTCGTGTCCGGTTTGTAGAGTGCGTGGTTACGTCGGGTGGGATCGGTGAAGGTCGGGTTATCGGCGCGTGCAGCGTAGCTTGACCGGTCGGGCATCAATCGTAGACTGAACCGCGACAGCCTTCATTAACGGGGTGACGTGGTTGGGGGCGTGACGCCGACGAGCTGGATGGCAGCGGATGGACGAGCGGGGATCGTCGACCCGGGCCGGGCGAATCCGAACGGGGCCCGGACTGCCGTTGGACCCAGCGGTGCGGCGGCGTTGAACCAGCGTCGTTGAATGGGATGGGGACAAACATGAAGCGATTGGATTTCGTCATCGGGACGGCGGCGGTCTGCGCGTTGGGGAGCGGTTGCGGGGGGATGGAACGGCGGCCGGCCGCGGAAAGCTTCGGCAAAACGTTTTATCTGGACGGCGCGGGAAACTGGGGATTCGGCGTCAATGACGTGCCCGCCGGTTTGAAGGACGCCGGCTACCGAGGGGACGTGGAGATTTACGTCTGGACCACGTCGTTATTGCCAATGGTGGATCAGTTGAACATCGCTGGGGCCAAGCTGCGGGCCGCGGCGCTGTCGCAGCGCATTGAGGAGTACCGTCGGGCACATCCCGACCAGTCCATCAACCTGATCGCCCTATCGGCGGGAACGGGGGTCTTGATCTGGGCCATTGAAGGGCTGAACGACAACACGAAAGTGGACAATGTAGTTCTACTGGGGTCGTCGCTGTCGGCGGATTACGACGCGAGCGAAGCGTTGCGGCATATGACCGGCAGAATCTACACCTACCATTCGCCGCACGACGAGGTGCTGGAGGCGGTGCGGGTCATCGGCACGATCGACGGCAAGCGGGGGGTCGATTCGGTGGGGCAGGTGGGATTGCATCCGCCGGCGGGGTTCACCGATCGGGTGGTGAACGTGGGCTGGGACCGACAATACATGCGCTTCGGCTGGACGGGGGCGCATACCGACTGCACGAATAGGCGATTCGTGGAACAGGTCGTGTCGCGGCACGTGGTGCGCGCGGAATCGCCGCCGACCGGTCACGCGACCCATTACCAACCGGGCCGACCTGGCGTGATGATGTCCGTTGGAGCGGCGCGGCCGGCGGTGCCGATGCGTGGGCGGTCATTCATGCTTGCGGGCGACGACAATGGCCGAAATGATGATCGCGGTTCCCAATAGGGAGCCGAAGACCTGTTGCCAACCGAACCCCTCGGCGCAACCGAAGCCGAACAAGTCGGCCAGCAGGGACAGGACGACGGTGAACGCGCCGACGATGAACAGGGTGGGGGCGCGGGCGGCGGCGCCAAGCGAGACCAGCAGGAAACCGAGAATGACGCCGACCTGCTGATAGCGGCCGAACCCTTCCGATCGGCCGAACTGCAACCAATCCGCGAATACGGACAATGACAAGACGACCACGCCGATGGAGCCCACGGCGGCCACCGCGCCGTGGTAGCGGCGGCGTTGAGCGCGTTCGAGATGGGCATGGTCGGCGCAATCGTGGCAGTAGTGGCGCACGGTGGGGGCGCCGTCGGCCACGGCGGTGACGTGGACGGCGGCGGGCGCACCGCAGGATTGGCAGATCGCGGCGGGGTTATGAATCGATGTTGGCGATGCGGTCTGCACCGAGCGTTCCTTCCTGCGGTGCGTCGGGGACGACCAGTTTGGACATGATCCACAGTTCGATCAGCAAGATCAAGACGGAGGCGGGCATCATGCTGACGCCGGCGAAGTCGTGGAAGAACCTGGCGCCCAGTTCGCTGTGATGCATCCAGAAGAGCACGGCGGTCACCACGAGACGGAAGACGTTGCAGGCGATGGCGATGGGGATGCTCGAAACCAACAGCACGACCTTCTGCCAGCGGGGGCGGCGAATCACGTAGGCCAGCGTGGCCGCCACGACGACGAACGCCGTCAACATGCGCAAACCGCTGCATTCCTCGGCCACGTTGATGGGGATGGTGTCGTCGAGGAGGATGCGATGCCCCTCGCGGTTGACGGCGATGCCGATGAGCTCGAGGCCGAAGACGGCGCCGGTGGTGGCGTGATCCTGGAGCGGACCGGAGATCATGTTGTGGATGCGTCCGGGCAGGGGGACCATCAACAGCAGGAAAAGCAGAATCCAGACGAGCTTCCGGCAAAACGGCCAGCCGGTCACCAGCAAGACCAGACCCCACACCGTCAGGACGAGGGCGTAGCGTTCGGCCGATTCGAAGAGGCTGATGAGGCCGATGGCGCGACCGGCCCATGCGACCAGGATGACGGCGGCGCCCCACCAGCAGGGTTGCAGTGGGGTCTTTTTGAGTCGGTGGCGGTCGGTCCAGACGAGGTAGAGCGCGGCGATGGGGACGAGCTGCCCGACTGAGTAGTTGGGGTCGCGGCGCCATTCGCGAAACAGTCCGGTGATGACTGACCAGTGGGACCATGTCAGGGCCGCGACCAGCGCGGTCATGAGCGCCCATGCCGCCGCGGAAGCGCGGGACACGGGCCGGAAGGCGACGGCTGCCTGGCTGTGATTCATGCCGCGCTCGATTCCATCATGGCCCGGTGAACGAGAATTCGTGAACCGACATCGACGACGAATGACGCGTTCCGTTGCGGCATCATGACGTCGGCCCGCGGGCGGCGCCGGATTCCGCTACGGCCACGGCGTCGCGCAGGAGCGCGCGAAGCAACGGGGCGGAATCGGCCGCGAAACGTTTCACCACGTCGCCCGCGACCGCGGGCGTCGAACCGCGTGCCGACATCACCTGCACCTGGGCGGCGTAACGGGCCTCGAGCGTGGGGCGCAGCGCCTTCGAACGAAGCAACGATACGTCGGCGCAGTAGCGGTCATCGATGATGTAATAGTTCAGCACGGTGAGGTCGGCGGCGACCAGTCCGCTGCGGCGGAAATGGTGGACCTGACACTGCAGGTGGATGCCGTCGGATGTGGGCAGGGATTCGGCGTCAGTGGTGACGAGGGTCCAGCCGGCGGAGGGGTAGCACACTTCGGGGCGATGGGGGGCGAGATCGCGAAGATTGACGCCGTAGGCGACGTAGAAGGCGACGCCTTCGGGACCGTCTTTCGCGTGGTAGACGCGATTAATGTGGTCGTCGGTATCGGTCGCGCGAATGACGACCTCCTTGAGCGGCGAATCCTGTCCGATCCAGTTGCCCAAATCCAACGGCAGTTTGGCGAGGGTGCCGTGTGGAATGGGGACGCTGTCGGTGGGGCGTCGGTAGAAATCGGCGAGGGCGCGATATCCGAAACCGCCGGCGACGAGCAACAGAACGCCCAGAAGCGCGGGTTGCACGATATTCGTCCGGTTTGATTCCCGTTGCGGCACTGGCCTGCCTCCCACGGGTTATTATCGAACAATATCGAATGGGACGCAAAAGAGTGTTTTCCCGCTGATCTTGGGGTGCGCCCGGTTCGGTTTTTGGGGGTCTGGCACCGGGAAAAGCGGCTAATATCGGAACTGTGCAGTTTGACTCGGAGGGTGGCGCCGTGCTATCGTTGTTATTCGATCGCACCAACAAGACGGTGCGCACCCGCGGGGGGTGCGGCGGGAAGGATGCCCTG
>JABFSN010000014.1 GCA_013140575.1 Phycisphaerales bacterium
AACTTCCACCGCTACCCCGCCCGCTTCTCCCCCACCTTCGCCGCCGCCGCCATCGAAACATTCTCCCGCCCCGGCCAACTCGTCCTCGACCCGTTTGCGCGCGACAGAATGACGTCAGCGGGTACTGCAGCATAACGTCCTCGTGAGTCGTCCAATGCATCGCCCGTCGCGGCCGGCCAGGTCATGTTCCCAGATGCGCAGCACACGCCACCCCATCGTCCTCAGCGTCCGGTTCACGCGCCGGTCCCGCGCCCGATTCGCCGCCAGCTTGGCTTCCCAGAATGTCCGGTTCCCCATTGGAATGGTTGAATGCCGCGGACAACAGTGCCAGAAACACCCATCCACAAACACCGCAAGCCGCCGCCGCGGAAACACAAAGTCCGGCCGACCAAACAGCCGCCAATTCCGCCGCCATCCCGTGATGCGATGCTCGCGGAACAGGGCGATCATGCGCAATTCAGTGTCCCGGTTCCCCGACGAACGAATGCGGGCCATCACCTGCGAGCGCTTGGCCTTCGTGAAGACGTCAGGCACCTGCGCCGTCACCGAACTCCGCGGCCAGTTTCAACCGCCGTTCGGTTTCCTCCGGCGTGTGCCGGACCATCCGGTCGTAAAGCCCGGCCCACGTGGCGTCCGCGCAGTACAACTCCTCGTCGGCCAGCTCGCCCGCGTCCGCGCGACGCCACGCCTCGGCCACGAAACGCCGGAGCGTGCGGGGCCATCCCGCGTCCTTTTCCGCGAACCCGTCCGGATGGAGGCCGGGGAAGAGATAGGCGAGCGAACGCACGACGCGCTCATGCAATTGTCATGGCACGCGCGCTTCGAAATGCCTGTCGGTGGAGTCAATAAACGAGCCATGGGGAGGGGCGTTCACTTCATCAACATACTCCTCGGTTGTTATCGCGTCGTCGAAGTCTCGTTCACCGTCAATGAACTCCTGCAGCCGCGTAATCATGTTGTCTGCAATCTCGCGCTCAGCCTCAAGACGGGTCTCGAACAAGCAAGGTTTGCCCTCTCCATCACAGACGGAGGGGACCGTGCCGTCGCGAATCGTGTCGATGAAAACGCAGTACTTGGTAGGGTTGCTTTTCATGGTTCCGCAAGCTACCGCAGGCAGCTTGCGTCGGCAACGGCATTGCATGGATTGACTAGCCCGTTAAACTCCCGAAATGTCCGGGGCACCGAGCGTCAAATGGACGCGGGAGCACTCGCTCATCGCGTTGAATCTTTACTGCAAGCTGCCGTTCGGCAGTTTCGATCGGGATAATGCAGTTGTGAAGGATGTCGCTACGAGGATGGGGCGAACTTCCAACAGCCTTGCAATGAAACTCGCCAATCTCGCTTCGCTCGACCCCGTTCAGCGCGCTCGTGGCATCAAAGGGTTGCAAGGGGCTTCGCGGCAGGACCGCGATATGTGGCGGGAGTTCCACGCCGAACTGGCGACGCTCGCTCCGGAGAGTGAACAACTGCTGCACGATCTATTTACTAAGGATGAGCGGCGCGAAGTGGACTTTCTCCAGCGCGACAAGGTGCGGCTGGAGCCGAGCAGGCGTCTGTCCGCGCCGATTGGCCCGACCGAGTCCACCGCGACCGTCAGGGTCCGGCGCGGTCAGCAGTTCTTTCGGCAATCAATCCTCAACGTCTATGGTGTTTGCTGTTGTATCAGTGGGATCAAAGTGCCGCGTTTACTCATCGCCAGTCACATCAAGCCGTGGCGCGAGTTTCCAGATGACCGTCTGAATCCGCGAAATGGCCTGTGCCTGTCGAGCCTTCACGACGCTGCGTTTGATTCGGGCCTTATTACACTGGATGAAGAATTTAGAGTTGTATTGAGCAGGCGACTGAGGAGCTACTTTCCCCAGCCTGCGCTGGAGCAGAACTTTGTTCCGTTCGTCGGGCAGCCAATTCGGTTACCTGAGAAACTGGCTAAACCGAATGCCGCGTTTCTGGCCTACCATCGCGAGTCAGTATTCGAGGGCTGAACATTCGCCCGTCAAACGCGGCAACTTGCTTCCAGTGCACGGCCGTGCCGTAGAGTGAGCGGGCAAGTCGACGTTCTGGAGCGCGATTCAGATCCAACACGGCCTTCGGTGATAGCCGGGCTACTCGAAATGCCCAGTAGTCTACAAGCCACCGGTGTTGAATCATCGCGAAATCGTGCCCACTGCAATGGGGCTCTCCGATGAGTGCCGTTGGATTCTCCATTGCCCGATACCCCCAGACTATTCCCGAAAAGGTCTCGGCTACGCGCGTCGCAGCGTTTGTGCAGACACCGCACTCGCTTTGATGGTCGAAAGTCCAGACACCCTCAGCGTCGTCGTAGATTTCAGTGGAGATGAGTTGGGCGATGAAGGATTCAATGTGGATACGCATAGGCGCGAGTGTCATGTAGCAGAAGGCGCTTTACGATATCCGATACAAGAGCGCCCGTCTGTTGGTGTTTGAGGTTGACAGTTCGCCTATTCTAGGCGACGGCGGCGCCCAATCCCCCTGCCTCCCTTCCGATTGCCCCCTCGATTCGTTGGCGATCAACGAAGGCGCCGACGGCGCGGGGAGCGGCACAAAAGCCCGGGGCGCTCAGGCATCGCCGCGGGCCAGCGAAGCGTTGACGCGGGAGACAAAGGCGGGGAAATCGACTTGAAGAACCGCGCAGATTCTTCGGACTTCGACGATGTCCAGCCGCCGCTCGCCGCGTTCGCACTTGCTGATGAACGATTGGGTCGCGGACAGCCGTTTCGCGAGTTCCGCCTGCGTCAGGCCGGAGCGTTCCCGGGCCTTGCGCAGATGTCGAAGGAAAACGCCGTAGTCCCTCGAGTAGATGGACTTGTCCATGCGACGACCAATCTCCTGCGGCGGCACGCTAGAGTCGGAAATCGAATAGTCCAAAAACGACTATTTGTCGGTGTTCAGTTGAGTTGAATGGTGGGTGCAATCATAAAGCTTGGGCGGGTGGTTTGGCGGCGATTGGCAGCATTTGTGCGAACTTGGTTTCTCGCTCGCAAATCGTTCAAGTTGTTCTTGCGCGACGCCTTACAACCGATCGGCCAGGTTGGTTTCGATGCGGGCGAGGGAGGCGTCGGCGCGGGCGGCCAATGCGTCGATTTCGTGGTCGATCTTCTGACGGGCTTCGGGGTCGTCGAGCTCGTATGCGTTCACGTAGACCATGTAGGCCGCGGCGCGGACCGACGCGCGGGCCAGGACGGCCGCGACGCCGAGGTCGCTGACCAGGTTGCGATTGGCCACGGGCAGCAGTTGCTCCATCAGGTGCAGCGATTCACAGGCGGCCGCGGCGACTTGCAAGGGAACGGCCAACGCGACGCCGCGTGCGGTCTCGTGCGCGCGGCGATGGGTGGGGTCGGTCTTCAATCGTCTGGCCGCTTCGGTCAAACTCGCGTACGCGCGTTCGTCTTCGATGATGAGGGCGCGGACGAGCCGGTCGGCGCGCTCGAGCCGTTGCGACAAATCGGCGACGGTGCGGCGTTCGTCATCGGCGGCGCCCTTGCCGGGGGAATAGGCGGCCACCATGCGGGCCATGGCACAGCCGAGCGCGCCGACGGCCGCTGCCGCGGACCCGCCGCCGGGCGTTGGCGTGCGTCCGGCGAGGGCGTCGAGGAAGGCGTTCAAACCATCGTGCGGCGAAGTGGTCATCGTCGGGCGGCGGCCTTTCGTTTGGGAACGGCGGCGATGGCGCTTTCCAACACGGTCAACAACTCGTAGTCGTCTTCCCGTTGGACCGAACGGATGTCCTGCACGGCGCGGGCCAGATCGTCGGGCCGGTCGATATCGTACCACGGATCCATCGCCGCGACCTTTAAGTCGCAGGCGATGGCCTGATCCTTCAGACCGGAGCAGGCCCCATCGGTGCCCCACGGCACGCGTTTGAACAGATCGACGTGCGTGCGTTTCAGGCCCAGCAGATAGAAACCGCCGTCGTCGCAGGGGCCGAGAACCACATCGCTTTTCTGTAATGCGGTCCGCGCGTCGTCGAAACGGCCGGCCGGGATGGTCGGGCTGTCCGAGCCGATGACGAGGACTTCCTCGTCGCCGGATTGGAAGGCGTCCTGGACCACCCGGGCCAGGCGATCGCCGAGGTTGCCCTCCCCTTGCAGCAGAAGGCGAATGTACGGCCCGACGATGGCGCGAAACGCCTCCTCGGAATCGTTCGGGGTGATGACCAGCGTGGGTCGGACCGGCCAAACGCGGAACGCCCGTTCGCAAACCAGGCGGATGCAACTTCGTTGAATCGCGGCGGCCTGATCGGGCGTCAGCGGCGGGCAGAGGCCCGTCTTCACCTGGCCGGGCGCGGGATACCTGGCGAATATCAGCAGCTTGGGATCGGCCACGTCAGCACGATACGGTTTGACAGGTGGGGGTCAAGATGAAGGCGGTTGACGAGTCGGCGGCGCCGCGGGAATTGGCACCCCGGACGCGAGTCCGGGGGCGAATGCGCAGCCGCCATGAGTCGCGGTTCGATTGACGCCAACCGCACGCGGCCCGCCACTTGCGTGGCGGGTTCTGGTCCCGACTTGTGACCCGGACCAATAGCTGCGTCGAAACATTATTCGGCGAGGCGGCGGCGCAGGATCAGCAGGGCGGCGCCGACCATGGCCAGCGTGGTCGGTTCGGGCGTCACGACGTATTCAAAATGAAAATGGTACGGCTCGAGGAATCCACCCGGCGCGGGGAACCCCGGCAAAACCGCCTGCGGCATGTCGTGGTGCTCGCCGAGGTTGATGAGCATGTCGTACGGAAGGGACATGGTCATGGAGAGCGGCGAACCCGGCGTGCCGTTGCCGCTGAAAACGGGCTGCACGTCGTTGAGCGCGAAGTTGTGGTGCTCAAAATCTGAAAAGACGCCGCCGGAAATAAAATCATCAAAATTGCGGAACGGGTCGGTCTCGGTGTGAAAATTGTGAGCCCCGTGACCCGAGTAGGGGTGCTCCAATCCGGCATCGACGGTCTGATCCTCGTCCCACCGGGTGTGAAACAGAAACGTCGACTCAAGCACGGTGACGGGCTGATCGAACACCATTCCGGTGACGGACACGGTCACATGACTATCGTGTTGGAGCGCGATGCCGGGAAAGTAGTCGCCGTCGATATCGTTCTTGAAAAACGAATGCGCGACCAGGGTCTCGTCCGGGCCGATGACGTGGGAGAACATCGGCTGACTGTTGTCCAGATCGTATCGCCGGCCGAATGTGTTGTTGGCACTAAACGACCTCACGTTGCCACCCATCAGATACTGGGGGAGGTTGGCGGCGCCGTTGAAATTGCGATCACCCGCGATGGTGACCGTGCCGGAGTGGTCTTCGTACTGAACCGTCGTATGGGCGGTGCCGATGGGGATGGGTCGGGCGGCGAACGCGGCGGTGGCCGAAGCGGCCATCGCGCCCACGCATCCAACGGCGAACATCTGACGCGAACGGTTGCGGGCCGTGATTCTCATGCCAATCGCTCCCTGGGTTGGTTGTTTTGATTTCCCGACCGTCATTCCGCGGCTGCTTCGGCAGGCAGAAGTTCCACCCAACGTCCGCTTTCGCCGCGAATACCCCCCGAACTTCAGGACCATTCATTCTACACGAAGGACCGTCCCGGGTTCAACCGCGACGTAGGGGCAAAAACAATCGGCCTGACTGCAACACATCTGTCGCGTTCGGCGGACGCTTCGCAATGAACCCCCATGAATGTCGTGACTTGGAAATCAGAACCCCGGACGCGAGTTCGGGGGCGATTGCGTTTCGGGTCGCGACTGAAGCTACCATGGACGCCAACCCCGCACGGGCGCCGTGTTTTGTCGCGCTCGAAACTTCCGGCGACCAGGCGAAATCGAACCACCCGGGTCTTTCGCCCCTTCGGAGCTGGCTCGCTTCGGGTGAAGGATCCGGGGGCTTACGCCCTCGGCTACTGACTGTCGCCACTTGCAGGGCTAGCCGGAACGAAGAACATGGGTGGCCGACAGTGTCAAACCCAGCCACTCGCGTCTCAACCGGGCAGCCCATAGAACGCGCGCGTGTTGGCCGCCGTCTGTTGGGCGAATGCCTCGAAATCCACCCGCCGCCGCGCGGCCAGGAAGCGAGCGGTGTGGGCCAGATGCGCCGGCTCGTTGGGCCGGACGTGCCGAACCGGTTCGGGGGACAGGTACGGCGAGTCGGTTTCGATCATCAGATGATCGACCGGATAGCCGGTCGCCATGGTCGCGATCTCCGCGGAATTCTTGAACGTGACGATGCCCGTGAAAGACGTCCGCCAACCGAGATCGGCGATTTCCGCGGCCTCGGCCGCCGTTCCCGTGTAACAATGAAACACGACGCGTTTCCCGGCGTAACCGGCCGATTTCAAAACGGCAAGCGTGTCGGAGTGCGCGTCGCGGCAGTGGATGACGATGGGCTTGTCGACGGCCGACGCCATCGCCAATTGGCGTTCGAACACCTGCCGCTGTGCCCCCCGGTCGGCGAAGTCGTAGTGGTAGTCCAATCCCATTTCGCCGACGGCGACCACGACCGGCAGCCGGATCAGTTCCGGCCATTCGCCCCATTCGGTTTCGTTGACGCGCCCGGCCTCATGCGGATGAATGCCCACGCCGGCCGATACCCGCCTGTCAGACTGGGCGAGTGCGATCACGCACCGGGCGTCCGCGAGATCGACGCCGATGCAAATGATGTGTTCGACGCCGGCGGCAACTGCCCGGTCCAGCGCGCCCGCGACGTCGGACGCCAACGGGCCACGCGTCAGATGGGCGTGCGAATCGATCAGGCCCATGCGGGTTGGTCACGGCGTCGACGCCGCGGCAGGGACACGTGGCGACGGCTTGTGCGGCACGCGACGGTCGGCACGTTCACGACACCAGTCGCAGGAGCCCGGTCGGAACATTGTACACGCCGTCCACGAGCGAGACCTCGACGCCGGCCTTTTCCAGGTCCAGCAGGTAGCGGAATACCGTGCGACGCGAGCAGCGCAACGCCCGGCACAATTGGGCGATGTTCGCGCCGTCGCCCATCAGGCGGACCATCCGGGAATGGCGGCCGTAGATGGACCCGTCGCTTTCCAGAAACTTCAACAGCCGGTTCGCGGCCTTCTGCGCCGCGGCGTCCTTGGCGTACAGCTTGCTGCGATTCGCCGCCCGCAGCGCCGCGTGAACCGCGTAGGATTCCCGGAAGTCGGATTGTGCAATATCAGCAGGCATTCAATATCCCCAAAAAGACCGCGGAAATGCGTCGTCGGTGCCAACCGTTTCGGACCACCGAACCGACAACCCACGTGCAGCCTATACGCGGACGCGCGCCATGACAAGCAAAACTTGCGGAATCCGCGAAGGTTTCGCCGCGCGGGCGGGCGGCAGTGCCATCGCCCGCCACCCCGCCGCTCAATTGCGGCGACCCGTATGGCACTAATCATGCGTGCTCCAGCCGTGTCCACCCCCCGCGGCCCACCGCCAACGTCGTCGCGTCGGCGATGGTGATTGAACGCATGGGATGGGTGTCCAATCCGTGTGTTCGCGGGCCGAATCGCCTTACCACGGGGCGACCCCGGACGCTCGCCACGGGCAGGATACGCGTGGCACAGGAGGCGATGACCGCCCCGCGGCGCCAAGCCCGTGCCATCCGGTGCCCACCGGCGTTCAACAACGTGCCGCCGCGTAACTCGGCCACGGACGTTAAAACGGTGTCATCACTTGATCGACTGACCGATTGGTCTTCGCTCAATCCGACCGGTTCGTTTAAAATAGGTAACATGGTCAGGAAGGGCGCTATCCTGTTTCTGTCTTCCGCGGCCATCTTGACTGCGGTAATCGGCGTGGTCGGATTTTCGAATGGGGTATTTATGGCCGCGCCCGGCCCGGGAAAGATTCAGGGCTACCTGCATTCGGCGGACGGGTTGATCCGGCTCTACGTTTTCGTGGCCGACGAACCGATTTACTTCGCCGCATCGAATCAGACGCGCGACATAACCGTTCGGCGCGCGACGGATGGGTCGCCCTGCCTGTCGTTCAATCACGGCATCGTGCCGGGGGTGACTCCATACAAATGGTACTGGGGCGAGACTTCGTTCAATTCGCCGAACTCCCCATCCCGTGTTCAATTCAACGGCATTCGCACGCGCGTGGCCGCGCCGGTGGCGATGTTCCTGGGATACCCGGTTTTCACGATTTGGCGGGAGCGCCGGCGTCGCCGTCGCCGACGACCCGGATGCTGCGTCCATTGCCTTTACGACCTGACCGGCAATGAATCCGGCGTCTGCCCGGAGTGCGGCACGGCGATCGCGTCACTCTCCGCGGCCGCGCAGCCCTCGACGTGATGCACCGGTGACGCGCCGGATTGCCGGACGAGCGCAACGCCCCGAAGCAGGAGGATTATCCACAGATGACACAGGTGGGCACCGATCAGGAGATGAGAAACCGAATGACGCGATCACCGTAGTTTCCGCCGCCGCATGTACTGCTTATCTGCGTTAATCTACGTAATCTGTGGATCAACTCCCCCGTCTTTCGGGCACGGGGGGGGTGTTCGCGCGGAGGGGTTCCGGAAGCAACGGGACGCTTACGACTTACCCCCGCGGGGCATGTTGATGTGTTCCGCCCGCTCGGCCACCCGCCGGTAGCCGAGAAAATGGACGATTTCGAAAACCTCCGACCAGGATGGGAACGGGCGTTCGTTGATGCGTTTGTATTCGTCGATGGTGATGACGAACTCGAGCAGTTCGCCGCTCATTTCGCCCTCTTCCGCGTCCTTGCGGACCTCGCCGCGTCGTCGGCCGGGCCCGCGGCGGCGGTCCAGACCGGCCCGGCGATCGGTGCCGCGACGGTCCGACGCGCGGCGGCTTTTTTTCGGCTGATCGGTCGATTCAACGGAATCGACCGAATCGGCCGCTCGCTCCACGGGTTGGTCGGGTAGTGGTTCCGGCATGTTTGGGCCCGACACGGACCGTTCGGTCCGCGATCCCTCCATCGTCGCGCGGTGGTGCATCTGCTGTCAAGGTCGGCGGTCCGACCAGCCGACTCGAGAACCGGCTGGCGTTTTCGGTCGATGCGCGTGACGGCGGGCGTCCCACGGATTATCTTGGAGACGCATGGCAACACCGAATCCGTTTGATGTCGACCCTCCACCCATTCCGTCAGACGATCGCCCGTCCGCGGACGCCGATCGCGGCGACGCGTTATCGGGCGGCCCGGTCGGCGAATCCGAGCTGTGGCAGGGTCGAACGCATTGGAAGCACTTCATCGGCTGGATCGCGGGTTACGCGGTGCTATCGGCCGTCGGTCTGATTGCGTTGCTGGCGCAGACCACGCAACTCGGGGCGATCTTCCGGGTCGTCGCCATCGAATCGGCGTTGGGTCTGATCGTGGTGGGACGGATCGCGCTCGTCGTCTACGGAACCCGCTATCGCCTTTCCACCGAACGGTTGTTCCTTCACCGCGGAATCCTCTCCGAAACCATCGACCAGATCGAACTGATCCGCGTGGACGACATTCGCATCACCAAGCGCTTCGTGGACCGACTGATGGGGTTGGGCACCATCGACGTGCTGTCAACCGATTTCACCGATCATCGCGTGCGCATCGAGGGGGTGGCCGACCCCGATCGCGTCGCCGAGCAGATTCGGTCGCGCATGCGCACGGCCCGCAAAAAATCGGTGTTCGTCGAGAATCTGTGATCGCCGGCCCATGACGCCCCACCCCGACGCCACGCGGTCGATTGCTAACGGACTGCTTCCGGCAATGCGCCGAAGAGCACGTAGCACGCGCCCTCGTACCAGTCCGCGCCCCAATTGCATTTGCCGTGCAGCAACAGCGCCGCCATCGCCACGGGCGTCATCGGCCCACTCCGCTGAATGAACGGAACGACCGCGTCCGGCAGATCGTCGCACGCCTCCAGACGCACGTGCTCCTCGTCGCCGGCCGCTTCGAATCGCCTCTTCAGTTCCACCGACGTTACGGCCAGAGACGCGTCAAACAGCAGTTCCGGCTGCTGAATGCTCGCATCCCGCACCAGACCCACGCACACCAGATCGCTGATGGCGCCGGCGCCGATCCCCAGCTCTTCCCGGATTTCGCGGCGAATGCCCGCGTACACGTCGTACCTTCCGTCGCTCAACCGATCGCGCTCCTCCAGCAGTCCTCCGAACGTGTGCAAATGCCCCTGGTGAAACGACACCCGCTCGCTTCTCCGTCCCATCACAATTCGCCCGTCCGCGGTAATTGCCACGGCCGATGTTCCCAGTGCGTCCGCAAGCATTCCACCACTGAATTGCGACACAGTCGCGGCGTTATACAGATTCGTCCCCACGAATTCCCGGTACGTCGTATCCTCCAACGACAAGTGCATTCGCCCATTGGTCACTGTTGCGTCACGCAGACGTCCGACGGGCGCGTCATACAACCGGCGTCCGCTCGCTTCCGCGCGCCCGGTCTCTCTCTTCCACGTCTCTTCAATCAATGCCTCGATCACCGCATGTCTTCGTCGCCTGATCGCCAAACCATCCACTACCAGTCCGGCCGCGGTAAACCGTCCGGCAATTTCGACACAGAATGGAGCGCCGACGGAAGCCGTTGGTCTTTGTCGTGCCACTCTCGACCGCAACTGCCGCACGCTCGCTCGCTTTGTCGTCAATGCCACTCCCGACGCCACCAACAACGTGCCCCCCGGCAACCAGCCGAACGCCAGTTTCAGCAGCGAATCAACCACTCCCGCCGACGCGCTCGCCGTCCCCAGAACCAACCCCAGCGCGCCGACCATCGCCGCGATTCCCGTGATGCGGCACAGCCACGCCATTCCCGGCGCAACCACCGGCCAGGTCCGCCGATGTGTCATGCACAGCAAGGCAATTCCCAGATGCCATGCCCCACAGAAAAATAGCATCAGGCGGGCAGCCTGATCAAGGCCGGCGAAATTCGGATTCGATATGCCTCTGGAAAATAGCAGGATCGCAAAATATCCGCCGACCAGCAGCACCCCCGCAAAAACACTCAGCAACGCCGTCAAGCTCCGCTGCCCGTCCGGCGACGGCGCCGATTCCAGTTGCCCTAACAGATCCTCGTCGATTTCCCATCCGCATTCCGGACAGCGTGACCCCGACAGACCGGTCAGGTTATAATCGCATTCCAGACAGCGCAGCCCGCTCTCTTCGACGTGATCATTCAATCATGCTGCTCCAATGCGGACGGCAGTCTATAGAACTGTGACCACAAGCATTCCACCGATCGCGAGCACGGCGGCGACGATCCAGACCCAATGGCGACGGCTCGCCGCGCGGCTCAACGGCATCACCCATTCGCCGCAGCGCGGGCACTTCTCGGCATCGTCGCAAATCGCTTCGCCGCACGACGGACACGGCAGTACATCGTCCGACCCATCTTCTTCGTCCACTCCATCCTCGTCGGACGGATCGAATGGATCATCAGCCCAGTCATCAATGGTCGACATTCGCCGCCGCAACTCCGCCGCTGCAACGCGGGCCTAACTCGCGGATCGGTCGCGCGGGCTCTTGATTAACTCAATCATGGACTTGAACCGCCCGCCGCCGCACCCCCCACACAACTCGAACAGGACGCTCTCCACGGTCGTCACCGCCGCGCCCGCATGCCGCATCCGCTCCAGGGCCGTCGTGTGATCCAATGTTCGTCTGCTTCCGATGGCATCCGCACAAACCACGGTCGTATAATCCATCAATAACAAATCCAATGCCGTTTGCTGCACGCAAACGTGCGATTCAATGCCGCACAGAATGATCTGGTCTCGATCCATGCCGCGCATTTTCGCGCGCACCGCGTCCTCTCCGCACGCGCTGAATGCCGCCTTGGTCACAAACGCCGCTCCGGTGTTCTGTAATGCCTTCCTCAGTGCCGCGTCCGTCGGACCGATGCCTTGCGGATACTGTTCGGTCACCACGACCGGCAATTCGAATAACGCCGCGCCGCGCACCAGCAACGCGCACGCCGCCAGCAGCTCCGCCCGGCCTTGAATTAACGGCAGCAGCTTCTCCTGCACGTCGATGACCAGCAGCGCCGCACGCCCGACGTCCAGCCGATTCGGATTGATCATCAAACGCGTTCCCCCGCCACCCGGGCGCACTCGCTCAGGATCGCGCCTTCCCGCCGCCGGCCTCCAATCGCCGCTCCGACGTCGTCAACAACGCGTCAAATCTCCGCCGCAGTTCCGGACCGCCCATCTGTTTATCGTAAAACTTGTGCTGCTCGATCGCCTTGATGATCCCCGCCGGATCGTGTTTCAATTCGGCACGGCATTGCAGATCTCTCAACAGCGCCGACCACCACGCCGTCTCCCCGCGTTGCGCCGACCGGAACAACGTGTTGAACAACGGCAACGCCTCGTCGAAGCGCCCCAACCCGTAGTACGCCTCCGCCCGCCCGCGGATCACCCGCCCGTCGCGCGGCTGACCATCGTCGTACCGACCGGCGTCCGCATCGTAGCACGTCGCGAACAAATCGGCCGCCCGCGAATAATCCCCGCTTTCCAACGTCGCCTCCGCCAGTTGCACGCGCAACCCATCCGCCGCGCCGGCACGGAACAGATCGGCTCGTTCGCCCGCCAGCTCATGCAACCCTTTCGCCACCGCGCACGCCGTCTCCGCTCGGCGCCGGGCGTCCTCCAGCCGCCCGCCCGCGCGATCCCGGCCGATCTCCTCCTGCATCGCGTCAAACAGTCCCTGCAACGTCCCCGCGGCGCCGCCCGGATCGGCGACGATGTACTTCGGAATCAGACCCGACGCCTCATCCTGCCGCCCCAGCGACTGCAACGCGATCAGCCGCGCCCGCAACACCCGGCCCATTAATTCCGATTCGCCCGCGTACGTCGTCTCGAACTCCGCCAGCGCGTCGATCGCCTGCCCACCGCGATCCACGCCGCGCATCACATTCAACTCCCCGCGCAACACCGCCGCCCGCGCCGCCAACCTCCGCAATTCCGATCGCCGCTCCGGCGCCTTCGCCTTCTCGGCCGCTTCCAGCAGCCCGCGCTCCGCCGCGGTCGCCGTCGCGATCGCCGCCGTCGCCGCCTCGCCCACCTGCTTCTCCGAATCACCGCCGCCCGCCATCGACCGGCCCAGCGCTAATCCACGGGCTTCAGCGGCCAGATACCGCGCCTCCAACCCATGCTCATGATCCGCAGCCACCCTGTCGTACTCGGCCGCGGCCTCGTCATAACGCCCCTGCACCGCCAGATGTTGGGCCAGAAAAAATCGCCAATAGCGTGCCGCGTCCGATTCCGGATGCCGCTCGACCAGCGTCGCCAACGCCTCCCCGTACAACGTGCGAACTTCCTCACCGGCCGCACCCGTCGCATCCGACTGCAATTCCGCCGCCGTACGCACCGACTGAACGATCGCCTCCTGGCCGCGCTCGAATGTGGGATGATCGCGCCCCGCCCTCAGGAACGCCTGCGCCGACTCCAACGGCCGCCCCCGGTGATGTTCCGCGACGCCCAGGTGAAAAAGCGCCTCGGCCCGCAAATCGGATGCGATCACGAACCCCGGCTCGGCCATCTCCGTTGCAATCTCCACGGCCCGGCCCAGCAATCGCAGCCTGTCGTCCTCAATTCTCGACCTCTCCGGATCCGTGGCGTCGCCGCCTGACGCGCGGTACTCAACGATGCGCTCCGACGACCGTTCCGCGTCCACCAGCATCTCCGACACCACCGCGCATCGCTCAAACGGCGTCAGCGTGCCGACCGCCACCCGCGGACCCAGCAGATCGTACAACGTCGCGTAGACTTCCCGTCGCGCCTCCGCACCCGTTGCGGCCAACGCCCGCAAACCGCGCACCGCCCGTTCCCGCAGCGGTCCGACGTCGCGCGGCAATACACCCGCTCCGTCGGCCTGCGCTCGAAACACCGATCGCTCCAGCACGGCCAATACCAGCACCAGACCCCGCCCTCCGCCGTCCCGCCCCTCGACGCGATCTCGCAACGTCTCCAACGCCGCCGTCGCCCGTTCGAACGACCCCGCGTCACGCAGACTGCGGATCGACTCGATGCGGCCGACCTGAACCACCCATTCCAGACCCCGCCGCTCTTCGTCGTCGAGAATTCCCTCCACGATGTCGATCGCGTCTTCCAGAAACCGACCCGCCTCCGTCTGCCGATGCAACTGCCGTTGCGTCATCCCCGCCAGCAATTGCGCCTGCGCCTGAAAATGCGTCTCCGCGTGCGGCGTATACAACAGGTTTGACTGCCCCTCCACGTACTCCACGACCATGTTCAGCGTTTCCGCCGCATCCACCCCGGCCGCTTGGCTCGCCGCCGCGTGGTAATATCGTGCCCACGCCAGCATGTACCCGGTCTGCGCCAAATCCGATTCCAACCGGTCAATATCGCCATTGGCCTCCATCGCGTCGTATTGCGCCGCCGCCATCGCATCCAGCGATTCATACTCCCTCGTCAACGCCTCGTGCTGCGCTTGCAGCACGCCGACCGTCCGCGCCATCAACCCCCGCAGCCGCTCCACGTCGTCCGGATTCAGCCCCCGGTGCAACAACGACGACGTCAGCGCGTCGCACTCCACGTACAACAGGGACTTGGCCAGCTCCGTCCGCCAACCCCTCGTCCGTGCGTCGTCCTGATGGGAATCGATCAACCGTTCCAGCAGACGGTTGGCCTCCGCCAGCGAACGCCGTCGTTCGTCGGCCGACCGCGACGGGTCCGCGTGCTCGGACAGCTTGACCGTCCGCTCCAGCAACGTGGCCGAAACGTCGTCCGCGGGCGGATGTTCCCGCAGATGCAGCGCCAGCAGTTCGGTCAGTCCCCGCTGTTTCAGACCTTCGTGAAATGCATCGGCCTCGAACCGCATCCCCTCGGGATAGTCGCCGCCGGGCGGCCCCCCAACGGCGCCGCCCACCCCACCCGCGACAATCG
>JABFSN010000069.1 GCA_013140575.1 Phycisphaerales bacterium
CTGCGGCGGGCATCCGCACGTCATGACCCACGCGCCCAGCGCGATTCCGCCGCCCGCCCGCCTCATCCATCGATGCCGTTCCATGCGATTGCTCCTCATTGTGGGACACCTTCCCGCCTGTGTCGGCGGAACTCGTGGCCTGGGTATCTTGCACGTGTGCCCGGTCCCCGTCAACGTCTTCCCGTGGCGACGGATTCACCCCCTCCGCCCGGCGCGCAGCTTCGCCCCGCGTTAGACACCGCCCGGTCGCAAACGTTGGCGCGCCCCGCCCCGATCGGGTATCAATCCGTCCATGTCCGGTGTCCTCAATGTTGCTGAAACCGCGCGGACCGTTCGCTCCCGCAAATGTTCCGCGCGCCAAGCCGTTCAGTCGGCCATCAACGCCATTCGCGATCGCGAAGGCCGCCTCAAAACCTTCATCTCCGTCTCCCCCGACGCCGCCCTGAAACGCGCCGACGAAATCGACGCCGCCATCGCCCACGGCCGCGACCCCGGACCGCTTGCCGGCGTCCCCGTCGCGCTCAAGGACAACATTTGCAACCGCCACGCCGCGACCACATGCGCCTCCAACATCCTCCGCGATTTCGTCCCCCCCTACGACGCCCACGTCGTCGAACGCCTCACCGCCGCCGGCGCCATCATTCTCGCCAAGACCAACATGGACGAATTCGCCATGGGCAGCAGCACCGAAAACAGCGGCTTCTTCAAGACCCGCAACCCGTGGAACGAAAACTGCGTCCCCGGCGGATCCTCCGGCGGCTCGACCGCCGCCGTTGCCGCCCGCATGATCCCCGCCGCCTTCGGCAGCGACACCGGCGGTTCCATCCGCCAACCCGCCGCTCTCTGCGGCGTCACCGGCTTGAAACCCACCTACGGCCGCGTGTCGCGCTACGGACTGGTCGCCTTCGGCAGCAGCCTCGATCAGATCGGCCCGATCACCGTTGACGCACGCGACGCCGCGCTATTACTCGCCGTCATTGCCGGTCGCGATCCCCGCGATTCCACCAGCGTCGCCGAACCCGTGCCCGACTACGTCGCGGCGCTCGACAAGCCGATCCACGGTCTCAAGATCGGCATCGCCGCCGAATACTTCGGCCAGGGACTCGATCCGCAGGTGGAAACGGCCGTCCGCGCCGCACTGGACCTGTTCCGCGCCCGCGGCGCCGAGGTCCGCGAAATCACCCTGCCGCACATGAAATACGCCGTCGCCTGCTACTACGTGGTCGCCACGGCCGAGGCCTCCAGCAACCTCGCCCGCTACGACGGCGTCCACTACGGCCATCGCACCCCCGTGCCTTCCGATTTGATCGACCTGTATGCCCGTTCGCGGCACGAAGGTTTCGGCGCCGAGGTCAAACGCCGCATCATGCTCGGCACCTACGTCCTCTCCAGCGGCTACTACGACGCCTATTATTTGAAAGCGCTCAAGGTTCGCACGCTCATCCGCCGCGATTTCGAAAGAGCCTTCGAATCCGTCGACGTCATCGCCTCGCCGGTCACCCCCACGACGGCCTTCCCCATCGGCGAAAAAAGCGATGACCCCCTGGCCATGTATCTCGCCGACATCTACACCATCTCCGCCAACCTCGCCGGCGTGCCCGCCATCAGCATCCCCTGCGGTTTCGACGCCAAACGCCTGCCCATCGGCCTGCAACTCACCGGCCCCTGGTTTCGCGAAGACCGCATCCTCAATCTCGCCCACCAGTTCCAATCCGCGACCGACCATCACACCCACCGCCCGCCGCTCGCGGCGGCGTGATTGAGTTCCACCTACCGCGCCTGAAACACCGGCGACCGCCGCTGCTGGTGCGGGAATCCCTTCCCGCGAATCACCCCGCGCAACCCGGCGAATTGGAAACAACTCGCCCGTTGTGCTACGACTATTCCCGGAAGGAACCCCCGTGCCCACCACAACCGTCTCGGCATTACTGCGGGCCGAACAGGCCTACGTCGCCCAGCTCGCCGACGCCGAAAGCCTTGACCACGGCATCGCCTTCGTTGCCCGCCGATTCAAATCCCTCGACGACGCCAACCAATTCCGCGAGGTCGTCATCGCAACGTCCGACGAAATCCGCGCCGTCTTCATGGCCGTGGAGGACCATTTCTCGAAACAGGGCGCCTGTTGCCGCGTCTGGGCGCCGGCCGCCGACGCGCCCATCGACGCGATCGACTCGTGCCTGCGGCAAAACGGCTTCACGCCTCGCCATTTCCACGCCCTCCGCGTCGGCGATTGGCTCGATCTGCCGACCCCCGACGGTCTGCGCGTCCTGCCCGCCCGGGCCATGCGAAAAGCCTTCGACGCCGTCCTCCTCCGTCGATTCAACGACCCGGCGAACCCGGCGAACCCCGAACGCATCGCCGCCGCCATCGAACGTCTGAACGACCCACGCACCGACGCCTGGGTGGCCGTACGTGATGGGCACGCCGCAGGCTACTGCACGTTGTTTCAGGTCGGCGACGTTGCCCGGCTTTCGGACGTCTACGTCGTCGATGAATCGCGCCGCACCGGAATCGCCACCGCGATGATCGGGCACGCCCTGCGACTCGCCCGCCGGCTGATGTTCCGCGTCGTCGCGACCCGCGCCCCAATCGACGATGCCGCCGCCGCCGCACTTCTCGCCCGCTGCGGTTTCACGGCCGACGGCGCCGTCACCGAATTCGTCCGCACGCGAGAATAACATGACGGCGCTGCGATGGAGACTGAGCGGCCCTTGCCGTCGATGGACCGCGCGGTTTCAGAATTCCGGACGGAAGTCCGGGGCCGAACGGAGTCCGTGCCCGGAGTCCGCATGCGACGAACGACGGTTCCGTTGCGCCCGCCACTCCCGTGGCGGGTTCCGATCCGCCGTTCCGGTCCGCCATCCACGCGGCCTTCAGCACCCGCGCGCTCGGCGTTCCGTTGGACACGCGTGCCTCCGTTCACGTAGATTAGCTGCCGTGCGGACCTACCGACCGATCGCGCCCCACGAACGGATTGGCGCTTATGGGACGCGGACCGACCGCCGATCCGGCTCGCGCACTCGCGTCCCCCACGCACCGATACTGAAAACATGAAAATCATCAACGTCTGCGGCGCCCGACCCAACTTCATGAAAATCGCCCCGCTCATGCACGCCTACCGCCGCGTGGACGCCATTCACCCCATCCTCGTTCACACCGGCCAGCACTACGACGACCGCATGAATCGCTGGTTCTTCGACGAGCTCGACATTCCCAATCCCGACATCAACCTCGAAGTCGGCAGCGGCTCGCACGCCGTCCAGACCGCCGAAATCATGAAACGTTTCGAACCCGTCTGCCTCGACCACCAACCCGACGCCGTCCTCGTCGTCGGCGACGTCAATTCCACCATCGCCTGCGCCCTCGTCGCCGTGAAACTGAACATCCCCGCCATCCACGTCGAAGCAGGTCTCCGCTCCTTCGACCGCACCATGCCCGAGGAAATCAACCGCCTGATGACCGACGCCATCTGCTCGCTGCTCTTCGTCACCGAACAGAGCGGCCTCGACAACCTCCGCCGCGAAGGCGTCCCCGACGATCGCGTCCATTTCGTCGGCAACGTCATGATCGACACCCTCAACCGCATGCGCGCCGCGGCCGAACGATCGCAAATCCTCAAAACGCTGAACGTCGCCCCGCGCGCCTACACCGTTCTCACCCTGCACCGCCCGTCCAACGTCGACGACCCGGCTACCTTCAGCCGCATCCTTGACGCCCTCGCCGAAATCCAGAAATCCCGCGCCGTTGTCTTCCCCGTCCATCCCCGAACCCGCGCCAACATCGAACGCGGCGCATTCGGCGCGCGGATTGCGTCCATGACCGGTCTCAAGATGGTCGAACCCCTCGGCTATCTCGACTTCGTGCACCTGCTGACCCACGCGGCCTGCGTGCTGACCGACTCCGGCGGCATACAGGAGGAAACCACCATCCTCGGCGTGCCCTGTCTGACCCTCCGCGAAAACACCGAACGCCCCGTCACCATCACCGGCGGCACCAACCGTCTCGTCGGCACCGACCCGTCCGTCATCCTCGACGGCTTCCGCAACGCCCTCGCATCCGGCGCCACCCCCAAAACCCCGCCCCTCTGGGACGGCCGCGCCGCCGAACGCATCGTCGACGTCCTCCGCCGATGGGCGCGATAGCGGCTCGTTTTTCTTTGTTTTTCGGTCAGCCCCGAAGTGGCGAAGGTCATTACCCCAGGGCGAGACCCCGGGTCGTTCGGCGATGGATCCGCGGTGGCAGGTGGCGTTGTGGTTGTACGCGGCCATCGGGTTGCGCCGAAAGCACCGCGTCACGATCCCCGACGCAATCATTGCCGCCACGTCACTTGTGCTTGGCGCAACGCTGCTGACGAACGATGAAAAACTCGCCGCCGTTTCCGGGCTGAGTTGTCAATCGGTCGCACTTCGAAAGGCGTGAAGCGGCCTCCGTGGCACTGCCCGTCAGTGATTCAATCCCAATGTGCGGAATCTCGAGCGCGATCAGGACAATGCGTCGCCTGCCGGAATGCCCGGCGGGGCGGAGGGCGCGTCGTCGAGGGTCCATTCGGTCAGTTGAATTCGGCCGTCGGCAGTGGACACGATGACGCCCGCGGCGTCGGACGACAGAACCCGTCCCGGTCGGCCATCGATGGGACCGGGCAGCGGACGGGCGCGGCAGATGGTGAGCTTGCGGCCGTTCCAGTGGGTGAACGCTCCAGGATACGGTCGGCCGGCGGCGCGGATCAGTCGGTAGACGGTATCGACGGGCTGCGACCAGTCGATGCGGCCGTCGGCGGGTGTGCGTTTTGAATAGTAGGTCGCGCGGCTGTGATCCTGCGGCGTACGCGGGACGCGGCCCGCCTTGATGGACGGGGCCAGGTCGGCGATGACCTGTTCGAGAACGTCATTGGTGCGGGCGATCAGGTCTTCGGAGTAGTCGTCTGGCAATACGGGCACCTCGCGCTGGGCGATGATGTCGCCGGCGTCGGGTTCGTCGGTGAGGAAGAACAGGCTGACGGCGGCGCGTGCGCCCAGCAAAATGGTCCACGCCACCGGCGCCCGGCCGCGACCCTCGGGCAGCATGGTGGGATGAAATCCGACGGCGCCGGCGGATGCCAATGCTGTCAATCGTGACGGCACGAGTTGCGACAAACCGATGACCCACATCTGATCGGCCGGGTGCGATCGCAGGAAGGCCTCGACGGCGGGTTCGTCGACGCGGACGAAGGGGTGGAAGTCAATCCCGGCGTCGACCGCGAGGCCGCGGAGCGAATGGTAGTCGCCGATGCGCGCCGACTGCGATTCGTCGACGCCCAGGACACCGGCCAATTCCACGCCGCTGTTGATGAACGCATTTAGCGCGTGCCCACTGGAACTGACGCTGCCCATCAGGACGATGTTCATGGATCACGCGGCGAAGGCGCACGGAGCAATGGGACGCATTGCGGCCGCGCCGACGAGGCCAAACATTGTTGAGATTCCGTGTGGCACCGGCAATCGTACGTACGTGTTTAGCGTTTGGTACGACCCCTCCTCCGCCCCTGTCGGGGCGGGAATTCCTACGGGACGGAATCCACGGGTTGCGCGATGCTGCGCATCGCTCCACCCGTGGCTGCAGTCCGCCGCCCCGCCGGGGCGGAAACGCAGGCACGGCGCGAATCTTCGCAAGAACATGCAAGCGTGTCCGCCGGCAAGTAGATTCAGTCCTCGGTGCGTTCGCCTTCGTTCCACCATGGACGCCCGCGGCACACGGACAACGGAGTACCGTTGTCCGTGCCACCCGATCGATTCGCGTCAGCCCGCATCGCGCACGTCGTTCACGTTTTTCAGACGCCCGTAGCGGCTGTCCTCGAATTTTCCGGCGGAGCGCGATTCATCGAACACGGCCGCGAACGTTTTGAACAGAATGCCCACGTCCATCCACAGGTCGTGATGCCGCACGTAATGCACATCGTACTTGATGCGCTCCTCCCAGGGGATGGTGGTGTTGCCGTTGACCTGGGCGAGGCCGGTGATGCCCGGCCGGACGAGCAGACGCAGGCGTTGGAATTCGTCGTAGGCCGCGGTTTGTTCGGGCAGCGTCGGCCGCGGACCGACGAGGGACATGTCGCCGGTCAGAACGTTGATCAGTTGCGGCAATTCATCGACGCGTAATCGCCGCAGGATTCGGGTGACCGGGGTCACGTCCGGGTGAGCGGTGGTTACGATTTCATCGGGGTCAGGCCGGCGGCCGGCGCGCATGGTGCGCAGTTTCCAAGGGCGGAAGGTCAGCCCGTGTCGGCCGGTCCGCGTTTGACGAAAAAACACCGGTCCCGGACTGGTCAGCCCGATCACGCCGATGGCGACGACGACGAATGGAAAGGTGCTGATCAGAAGCAGGAGACCGACCAGAACATCAAACAGGCGTTTGGGGCCACGAGCCCAGATGGAGCGGGAGACGTTCGGATTCGGATTCGGCTGCACGTCATTCCCCCGAAACGACCGCCTCGTTACGATGTTCCATCGGTCGGCCCTAAACGGTCGGCGGTCGGACGACGGTCATGGAACCGCCGGATCGCCGTCGGCCCGCGTTCATTCATGGAGAACCAATCGTGACCCGACACCCGTTCGTTCGATTCCTTCCGTGCGTTTTGGCATTGGCGGCGCCTTGCTGGGCCGAGACGCCGTTTCAATCGGCGGCGGACCGCCCGCTTGATTGTCTCCACATCAAGCTGGAACTCAACGTCGACCTCGATCGGAAACACGTCGAGGGCACGGCCACCATCGACGTGGCCGCGCTGCGCGACGTGAACGACATCGTACTCGACGCGGTCGAACTGGAAACAAGTGGGGTCACGTTCGCGGTCGGCGAGGGCGCGGCGGCCGACGTGGAGCATGTCAATGACGGCAATCAGATTACCATTACGTTGCCGTCGACGTTGAAGACCGGTGAGCGGGCCCGGATGGTCATCACCTACAGCGTGACCAACCCCGATGACGGTTTGCATTTTCATGGTCCGTCGGAAGACGAACCGGACCTGTCGCCCGTGGTCTGGTCGCAGGGCGAGAGCGAAACCAACCGCTACTGGTTCCCCTGTTTTGACCACCCCGTCGAAAAGCAAACCACGGAACTGATCGTGACGGCCAAGCGCGGGCTGGAGATCAGCGCCAACGGGCGGCTGATTTCGCGGCGCGAGGATCCGGCCAACGCGACGGTGACCGCCCACTGGTTGCAGGACGAGCCGCACAGTTCCTACCTGGTCAGCCTGATCGTCGGCGAGTTTCATATTGAACGCGACGAATGGCGCGGCAAGCCCATCGAGTATTGGGTCCACCCGCGGTTCGCGGGCTGGGCGTTGCAGTCGTTCCGCAATACCAAGCCCATGCTCGACTTTTTCAGCGACCGAATCGGCATCGAGTACCCGTGGGATCGGTATGCCCAGATTGCGTGCGAGGGGTTCGGCGGGGGCATGGAAAACACGTCCGCGACGACCATGGGCAACCGCGTGTTGCACGACGAACGAGCGCTGCTGGATTCGGACGGCGACGGGTTGATCGCCCACGAGATGGCCCATCAATGGTGGGGCGATCTGCTGACCTGCCGCGACTGGGCCCACACCTGGCTGAACGAAGGGTTCGCCACTTATTTCGAGGCCCTGTGGGACGAATACGCCCTTGGCGACGACGAATTCCGCATCAACATGTTCGACAAATCCGGCAGCGCCATGCGCGGCGGCAAGGAGCGGCCGATTTTGGACCGGGCGTACGAATCGCCGGACACGATGTTCGATTCGCGAGCCTATCCCAAGGGGGCTTGGGTGTTGCACATGGTCCGCAAGCGGATCGGCGACGAGCTGTTCTGGAAGGTGTTGAACACCTACGGCACGCGCTACCGAATGCAGGCCGTCGAAACGGTGGATTTGCGCAAGACGATTGAAGACGTAACGGGCCGGTCGTTTGAGCGGTTCTTTTACGATTGGACGGAACGGGCGGGGCATCCGGTGCTGTCCGTCGAATTCAAATGGGAGGCGTCCGAAAAGCTGTGCGGGGTCACCGTCGAGCAGACGCAGGAGGGCGATCCGTTCCATTTTCCGCTGACCATCGAGTTCCGACCGGCCGACGGCGAACCGGTGGTGGTGACCCGCGACATTACGGAGAAGTCGACGAGTTTCTATTACCCGATGGCCGAACAGCCGGCGTTGGTACGGGTTGACCCGGATTACGCGTTGCTGGCTGACATCAAGGAGAAGAAGGGCCGCGACCTGTGGAAGGAGCAGTTGCTGCATGACCCCGACCCGGTGGCGCGAATCCGCGCCGCGCAGCATTTCGCGGAGAAACCGTCCGACGCTGATCGCAAATTGCTGGGCGAAGCGCTGACGGCCGATGCGCACTGGGGCGTGCAACGCGAACTCGCGGAAGCGTTGAAGAAAGCGGGCGGCGACATCGCCCGCGACGCGCTGATCGCCGGGCTGAAGCTGGAAAACCACAAGGCCCGACGGGCGTGCGTCGAACGCCTGGACGCGTTCGCCGAGGACGCCGCGGTGATGGATGCGTTGCGTCCGTTGGTGGTGAACGGCGACCCCAGCTACAGCGTGGAGGGCGCGGCGATCGAAACCTATGCCAAGTTGGAAGCGCCGGACGCGCGCGAACTGCTGATGATCGCTTTGTCCCGCGATTCGTGGATGGAGACGATCCGCAATTCGGTGTTGGAGGGTCTCGGCTACATTCAGGATTCCGCCGTCGTTCCCGTGCTGATCGAATGGACGACACCGAAGCGACCGCGGCAGTGCCGCGGATCGGCGATCAGTTCATTGGCCCGGCTGACCACGCGCGTGCATCTTGATGATGCGGCGTATCAATCGATCGTGGATGCGTTGGCCGCCTGCCTGGACGACACGGGGCGGTGGACGCGCGGCGCCGCGGTCCGTGCCATTGGTGAACTGGCGGAACCGGGCAAGGCCAAATCGGCGTTGCCGGCGCTGGAACGGTTGGCGGCCCGGGATCCCAGTCCGCGGTTGCGTCGGAGCGTGGAGAAAACATTGGAAGCAGTCCGGGCGAATCAACCGGCGCAGGTTCAACTGGCCGACGTGCGCAAGGAACTGAAGGAAGCCCTGGAGCACAATGACGAATTGAGCGATCGGCTGGCCAAGCTGGAGGCATCGCTGACCAAGGGCGAAGATGCGGCGCCGGAAACGAAGGCGGCGGGTTCGGGGTCCGCGGAACCGGCGGCGGGACATGAGTGACGGCGAGTGTTGTCACCAGAAATGATTTTCAAGAGGAATACGCAATTGGGAAGCGGATTTCCTCCGCCCTCCGGGCGGAGGAAGTACGGGGACCGACATCCAGGGACTGAAGTCCCTGGCTAAGATCGTGTGCCCTCCGGGCGGGAGAGATATGGCGAGGACATCCAGGGACTGAAGTCCGTGACTAAGATCGTGCGCCCTTCCGGCGGGGCGCCGACCGCGGTGAACCTGGTGAGCCCCGATCGCGGTGATTGAGCCGGATTCGTTTCGTGAGGAATCATTCCGAACGGCGCCAAGGAAGCGGCAGGTCTGCGGCAATGACGGAATGGCACGCCAGCGAGGAACTGTGGGACGGCGTTGGGGAGATCATCTTCACGCCCGAGCGGATGAAGGCCGCCGATGGGGAGGTCGAACAGGTCTTGAAACTGGCGGACGTGCCGCCGAAATCGCGGGTGCTGGACGCGGCCTGCGGCCCGGGGCGTCATTCACTGGCGTTCGCCCGGCGCGGTCATTCGGTGACCGGCGTCGATCAGACCGGGTCGTACCTGGAAAAAGCGCGGGCGTCGGCGGCCGAAGAGGGGCTGCACATCGAATGGGTCCACGGAGATTTGTGCACGTTCCGCCGCGAAGCGGCGTTTGATCTGACCGTCAACCTGTTGACGTCGTTCGGCTATTACGACGACCCGGCCGACGACCGGCGGGCCGCGGAGAATTTCCTCGCCGGTTTGTTGCCGGGCGGACGATTGGTCATCGACGTGATGGGCAAGGAAGTGCTGGCTCGCATTTTCCGCCCCCGTGACTGGCATGAGACGCCCGACGGCGCGATGGTGCTCGAGGAGCGCACCATCGCCGACGACTGGCGGCGCATCGCGGTGCGCTGGATCACCATTCGCGGCGGCGAGCGCCGCGAACACCGGTTCGGCCATCGCATCTATTCGGCCGCTGAACTGTGCGGGTTGTTGACCGACGTGGGATTCGTCGATCTTCGCGTTTACGGATCGCTGGCCGGCGCTCCCTACAATCACGAGGCCGAACGACTGGTCGTCGTCGGGACGAAGCAGTAGCGCTGCCGGCCAAACTTGCGCAAGCCAGCTCCGGGTCGGGCAGTCGCCCAAGGCAGCGATTCGTTCCACTCGGGATCGACGCGCGCCGGCGGCGATTACGACCCGGCCGCGGAACAGCCGCAGGCGTCAACCCCGGCGAATCCGTCGAGGGCTCCCAGGATGTCGAACACGTCAATCGCCCCGTCGCCGCCCGGGCAGGGCGCCAGGTCGACGTTGGAACGCGCGCAAGGACCGTTGAAGTTGCCTGAAAAACCGTCAAGCACGCACAGGATATCGAAAATGTCCACGAGGGCATCTGCGTTCGCGTCGCCGAACGGTCGGGGCGCGTTGCCGCATTCACCGGCTCCGCATGTTCCGTGCGTGCAGACGTCGCCGTCGTTGCAATCGTCCGCGCCCACGCACGGCGGCGCCGCGGCTTCCAAGGCGCCTATATCGGCGATGGAGGCGTAGTCCGGTAGAAATGCGACGCCGGTTTGCGGCGCCGTGGCGACGTCGGTGAATCGCATCTGACCCGCCAAGTCCAGCGGAACGCGCTCGGTGACGATCGAATCGCCGTCAAGATCGCCGAAATCGATGGCCACGGCGGCGTTGTCGCCGGCATCGATTCCGGGAGACAAAAGCGACAGCCGCAGGTCATCGTCGATGGTTCCGACGATTTCATCGGCCCCGTCGGCGTCTTCAAACAAGGGGTTGCCCGCCAGGTTTCCGCCTCCGTCACCGCCCCCTTCGAGAAGGCCGCCCTCGATGATGCTGTGGCGGATGGTCATGCCGTATTCGAACGGAATGGTGTTGATCTCGTCCGGGCTGCTGCCCCACAGGACGCTGTTGACGACGGTCGGACCGCTGTGAAGGCAGTTGTAGATCGCCCCGCCGGAGTAGGTCGCGGTATTGCGGCTGAACGAACAGTTCGTCAGCGTCGGGTGGCTTTCCGTGTTGATCATCCCGCCGCCGAATCCGGCCGTGTTGCCGCTGAACAAGCAGTGGGTGACGTTGGAATCACTGTTGTTCAGATTGTACATGCCGCCGCCCAATTGACCGGTGTTGCCGAAAAACCGGCAGTGCGTCACGGTCGGGGCGCTGCCGTCGGCGATGTGTATGCCGCCGCCTTTCGATGCCGAGTTCCCCACGAACGTACAGCGCAACACCGTGGGACTGCTCGCGGAAACGTACATGCCGCCGCCGAGGCGAAAGCCTCCGGAGGCCGTCCCGGTGCCGCCGGTAAGGGTGAATCCATCGAGAACGGTTCCCGGACCCTCTCCCGAGACGCACTTCACGACGCTACGGGTCAGCCAGCCAGCGTGGATGGTGGTAACGTCCGCGCCCTCGAGGCTGCGGACGGCGATCGCCTTGCCGTTAAAGTCAATGGCCTCGTGGTAGGTCCCTGCGGCCACGACGCATTCATCCGAACCGCTGACGGCGGCGTCGATGCACGCTTGGATGGTGGCATGATCGTCGGGCACGTACCGCGTCTCGGCGAGCGCGACGGCAGCGGGCAGGAGGGCGCACACGCACAACGTCGTGTGCCATCGTTGACAAGTCGACACCGTCACTTGCGTTCCATTCATGCCGCACCGCCTTTTTGAAAATGAAATGACCCTCGACACCAGCCCGAATGCCACGGCCGATAATCCTAACCGTGTGGGGTGCCGCCTACAACTTAATTCCGGGCCGACGGCAATTTTCTCCGACCGTGGGGGTTTGACGCCCGCGCGGCGAGTTTTGCGAATGCGGAACGGTGTCGCGATGGGGGAACGCCCTTCGCGAGCGATAATCGCCGGTTTCCGCCGTGGGGATTCAAACCCGTTACGCGCCGAAGGCCCGTTGAACGGTCCAGTAGAGACCGACGGCGGCGATCAGGATCGATAACGGGCGGATGACGCCGTTGCGATACCACGTCTTGCGGCGGAACCAGCCGACCAGCAGGAACGCGATCAGCACGACGGACAGTTGGCCGAGCTCCACGCCGACGTTGAAACCCACCAGGGCGGTGGCGAAGCGGCCGGTGGGCATTCCCAATTCCCGCAGCACTCCGGCGAAGCCCATGCCGTGCAACAGGCCGAACGTAAAGACCAGCGCGACGCGCCAGGGCTTGACCGACCGGGTGAATACATTCTCCACGGCGACATAGGTAATGGAGAGCGCGATCAGTGATTCAACGAGGCGCGACGGCAATTCGAAGACGCCGGACATGGACAACGCCAGCGTCGCCGAATGGGCCACCGTAAAAGCCGTGATCTGAAGCAACAACGGGCGCCACCGGGCGCTGATCAGGAACAACCCCAGAACGAAGAGCATGTGATCGACGCCCTCGGGAATGATGTGCTCGAAGCCGAGCAAGACGTAGCGCCCCAGTACGCCCGGGGGCGATTCGCCGCCGACGCGCGGTGCCGCGGTTTCATCGAGCGCGCGCGAATAAGGGGGACAGTCCTCGCCGGCGGCCAACAGGTGCGTCGTGACCGTCGATTCCCGCTCGTCGAAGATGGTCAACGACACCGCGGGGAACGCGCGCGACAGACCGAACGTCATGGAACGGGCACCGGGCGGAATGCGGCCATACAGGCGTGCGGTCTGGCCGAGTATGGTTGGATCGACCGACGTCGTAATCATGTCGGCGTCGAGTTCGGGAAAGGCGAGATGGGGGGTCGTTTCCCGGCCGTCGAATTGCAGGCGGACACGGCGCTGTAATTGATCGCGGAGGTCGTCCACCCTGCGCCGCCATTCATCGGCCGGCAGTTTGCGAATCGCGTCGACGACCATGTGGGGCTTGACGTGCGGCGGTAGGCCGAGAGCTAACGCATCCAAGTGTATGCGCAGATCGACAAGATAGGTTCCGTCGGCCTTAATGACGACCACCGCCTGGGTCAGCGTGAAATCGTGGGCCAGGCTGGGCGCTGAAATGGCAAGCGCCGCGATGCATGCGAAACGTGCAGGCGCGACGGCGAGTGTCTTGCGCGGCGACCACGAATGCGGGAAGCCGGCGTTGGTCCGAGTGGCGTCCGCGAGGACCGGACTGCGTCCGCCCTCCGGGCGGTGCACGCATGGGGGTCCGATCCGGGAACTGAAGTCCCTGGCTAAAATCGTGCGCCCTCCGGGTGAACGGATGTGGGTCATAAAGCGTAATCCCGAACCGATCGAAGCGGCAGGATGCCACGTCGCACCAACGCACGCGGCCGCATGCCGCGTAGCACCAACGTACTGCCCGCACGCCGTTCAAGACAACATTGAACGCAGGAAATCGAGATCCTCGCGGAGCGGGTCGAGGTTTTCGGCGGCGCCCTTGCGCTCCAGAAGAAGTGGGCCGGTGTAGCCGCGGGCGCGGAGCTTGCTGATCACGCGGGGGATGTTGGCGTCGCCGGAGCCGAGCGCGGCGATGTCGCCGCGGCGCCGGGCGGAGTCGGCGGGCGCGGACACGTCCTTGACGTGCACCTGTTGGATGCGGTCGGCAAGTATGGTGACGGCCTTGACCGGGTCACCGGTGGCGTGGGCGACGAAATTGGCGGGATCGAAGTTGACGCCGGTGGGCGCGACGGTAATGCGTTCGATGAATTCGCGGAGCGCTTCAGCGGGTTCGGCGCCGGTTTCGGCCAACAGGGTGATGCCGCGCTCGGCGCAGATTTCGACGGCGCGGCAGACATTGTCCCGCAGCCGGCCGAAATCGGGCGAGGACGGCGAGTGCGGAATGCAGCCCCAATGGGCGGCCAGCAGTTTTAATCCGATATCCGTGGCGATAGACGCGGCGCGGCCGACCAGTGAAAGTCGTTCGTCGAGTGTTTCGGGGTTACCGAAACCGGCGGTGCGGGCGATGGTGGATACAGATGTAAAGTCGTCGCCGTCGAAACCAACGAACAGCGCCGACAGGGTGACGCCGGCGGAATCGGCCGCGGAGCGGATGGCGTCGGGATTGAGAGTGCTGATGGCGGATCGGCCGAACATACCGATTTGCGCAACGGCGAGGTTCAGCTTGTCGCGGGTAAGGCGAATCGCGTTCGCGGCGTCGTTGCGGTCGATGGCCCAGGTGCAGACGCCGAGTTCGAGTGGTTGCAAGCAACGTCTCCTACATGGCCGGGACGGCCAGTACGTGATTAGCGTCCCGAAGGGACGCGATGAATGTAGCCCAGCACTTCAGTGCTGGGAGGACGGCTCGTTTTCGATTCCGCTAGTCCCGAAGGGACGGCTGAAGCGGAAGGCGGCGTTTCAGCCGTCCCTTCGGGACTCGGCGCCATGGGAACGCCGGCGTACCCCGTGTTGAACAGGATTTCGCATGAAGTTTTCAACTCACAGCCCTCCTGAGTGCCAGCCGGGCATGGTACAGGATCAGTTTGGCACCGATCCAACAACGAACGCGAGGAAGGGTTCGAACCC
>JABFSN010000195.1 GCA_013140575.1 Phycisphaerales bacterium
GGCTGTCCATCGTACACCTCCATGTTCTGAACCAACATTTGGAGTTGTAACTATGGCAGCCATACATACTTACACGCAACCTCATCAAGCTTGGCGCGAAATCCTGTGAAACACGGGGCTACATTCAGGCCTGCCCGTGGCAGGCAACCCGCGGAGACGCTAATCACGTACGGCGGCCATGCCTCCCGGCGCACCCTGCGCCATGCTCCGCAGCGATTATGGCGGCGGGGGTGGGGTGGACGCCAGTGCGCGGCGGCGAAGCTGGCCGCAGGCGCCGTCGATGTCCCGGCCCCGGCTACGGCGGAGGTGTACGTTGAGGCCTCGGTCGCGGAGGATTTGCTGAAACCGGGTGGACGCCTCGGCCGACGGGCGCTCGTAGGGCAGGCCGTCGACGGGGTTGTAGCGGATCAGGTTGATGTTGGAGCGCATGCGGCGAGCCACGGTGGCCAGTTGCCGCGCCTGTTCCGGCAGGTCGTTGACGCCCGCAAGCAAGACGTACTCGAGGGTGATTTCGCGGCCGGTCCGGTCGAAATAGTAATTGGCGGCCTCGACGAGGGAATCGATGGTGATGGAGGCGGCCCAGGGAATCAGGCGGGCGCGAAGCTCGTCGGTGGGGGCGTGCAACGACAGGGCCAGGGTGATCTGGAGTTTCTCGTCGGCGAGGCGTTTCATTTGTTTGGGCAGCCCGACGGTGCTGACCGTGATCTTGCGGGCGCCGATGTTCATGCCTTCGGCGGAGTTAATCTTCCGTAAAGCGGCCACGGTGGCGTCGTAGTTGTGCAGCGGTTCGCCCAGCCCCATGAACACGACGTTGGTAAGCCGATTCGGGCGGCAGAGCGCAGCGACGCGCATGGCCTGTTCGACGATCTGCCCGGCGACGAGGTTGCGGTCCAATCCGCCGATGCCGCTGGCGCAGAAGACGCAACCGACCGGGCAGCCAACCTGCGTCGAGATGCAAGCCGTCTGACGATCGCCGTCGGGGATCAGGACGCATTCGGAGGTGGTTCCATCGGGCCATTTTAGCAGGAGTTTTGCCGTGCCGTCGGAGGCACGGTCGTGGCGTTCGATGGAAGATCGGTAGACGGTCAGTCGCCGCGCCAATACAGTCCGTAACGACGCCGGCAAATCGGTCATCTGGTCGAACGATTCGGCGCCGCGTTCGTAGACCCAGCGCATGATCTGTTCGGCGCGATAGGACGGCTGGCCCATTTCGGCGAGAAAGCCGGGTCCGGCGGCGAGCGTTTCCGCGTCGAGATCGAAAACGCTGCTGAACGTCGCTATGGGTGCGTGCGGGGCATTCATGGGGTCAGCGCGTCTTGCGGGCGACGGCCGACTTGCGCCGGGCCGATCCCGAGGTGGCGCGGCGCGAATCGGCGGCGGTTTTCCTGCGTTGCGCATCGGCGGCGTTTCGGGCCGGGCGGGAGGCGCGGGCCGCGGTCGATGCCGGACGGGTCCGTTTGCCGCCGCCGCGTCCCGGCGACGCCGCGAAGATGGTGGCCAGGAGCGATTGAATGTTGCGCACGGGTACGATTTGGAGATCGTCGCGCACTTCCGAGGGCAGGTCGTCGAGGTCTTTCAGATTCCGTTGGGGGATGACCACCCGTTTCAGGCCGGCGCGATGGGCGGCCAGCAGCTTCTCGCGGATGCCGCCGACGGGCAGGACCGCCCCGCGGAGCGTGATTTCGCCGGTCATGCCCGTGGTCGGATCGACGGCCCGCCCGGTCATCAGCGACGCCAGCGCGGCGAACATGGCCACGCCCGCCGACGGGCCGTCCTTGGGAATGGCGCCGGCGGGCACGTGGATGTGGAAATCGAACTGCTGCCACGCCTTGGCATCGATGCCCCATTCGGCGGAACGGCTGCGGGCGATGGAAAAGGCGGCCTGGGCGCTCTCGCGCATCACGTCGCCGATCTGCCCGGTGATGTTGATGCCGCCGGAGCCCGCCATGCGCGTAACCTCCACGAACAGGATTTCGCCGCCGACGGGGGTGTAGGCCAGACCGGTGACCACGCCGGGCACGGCCTCGTCGGACGCCACCTCCGATTCGTGCGTTGGTTGCCCCAGATAGCGTTCCAATGCGGCTGCGGTGACGCGCCGCGCCGCGCGTTTACCGGATACGACGGCGGCCGCGCGAGCCCGGCAGACGGACGCAATGGTGCGTTCGAGGTTGCGTACGCCGGCTTCGGAAGTGTATCCGGCGATGATGGTCCGCAGGGCGTCGTCGTCGAAACGCATCGTTCGGCGGTCCAGCCCGTTTTCGTCGATCTGCCGCGGTACGAGGTATTGCCGGGCGATCTGAAGTTTCTCCTGCGGCGTGTAGCCGGACAGCGAAATCACTTCCATGCGGTCGCGGAGCGGAGCGGGAATGCCGCCCATGTAGTTGGCCGTGGCGATGAACAGCACCCGCGACAAATCAAACGGCACGTCCAGATAGTGATCGACGAACGTCGCGTTCTGGGCGGGGTCGAGCACCTCGAGCAACGCCGACGCGGGATCGCCGCGGAAATCCTGTCCGAGCTTGTCCACCTCGTCGAGCATGAACACCGGGTTATTCGATCCCGCGCGGCGCAAGCCCTGAATCAACCGGCCGGGCAACGCCCCGACGTAGGTGCGACGGTGGCCGCGGATGTCGGCCTCGTCGCGGGCTCCGCCGAGCGACAAGCGCACGAACGTTCGTCCCAGCGCCCGGGCGATGGATTGGCCCAACGACGTTTTCCCGACGCCCGGCGGTCCGGCGAAACACAAAATCGGTCCGCGGCCATCGGGTTTCAACTTGCGGACGGCCAGGAATTCGAGAATGCGCTTCTTGATGTTCTTCAGGCCATAGTGGTCCTCGTCCAGGATTTGAGCGGCACGGGCAATATCCACTTGACCCGCGACGCTGACCGACCACGGCAACGAGCACAGCCAGTCCAGATAATCGAGGGTGTTGGAATAGTCCGGCGACGCCTGGGGAATGGTTCGCAGACGATCGAGTTCGCGGCGGGCCTGTTCGTCGACCGGCTTCGGCATCTTGGCCGCGGCGATGCGGTCGGCGATCTTGTCCAACTGCCGGGTGTGCGAATCGGTCACACCCAGTTCGGTCTGAATGGCCTTCAATTCCTCGCGGAGGTAATACTCGCGTTGGGAATTGTCCATCTGCGTGCGGACCTGCCGCTGAATCTTGTCGGAAATCTCCAGCACCTCGATCTGGCGGTTGATGGCCACGTTGACCTTGTCCAGCCGCCGCCGGACGTCGAATGTCTCCAGCAGTTCCTGTTTGCTGACGATGGGCAGCGCCAGGTTGGCGGCCAGGAAATCGGCCAGGCCGTGGGCGGTGGTGATGCTGTCGACGATTTCCAGCGCTTCTTCCGGAACGTGCGGCGACAGTTCGATGGCCCGGCGGGCGTTGATACGAACGGTGTGGGCCAGCGCGTCGAGCTGCTTGGTTCGTTCAATGAATTCGGGTCGGGCATGAACGACGGCCACCAGGTAGGGGGTTTCCTGGGCGATGGAGACGATTCCCACCCGGGACAGCCCCTGAATGATCAGCGTCTGGTCGCCGTCCTCGTCGTCGCGGCTGATTTTGAGAATGGAACAGGCCGTGCCGACCCGGTACAGATCGGCGAGTTTCGGTTCGTCCACGTCGGGACGGCGCTGGGCCACGAGACACAACATGCGCCGTCCGCCGGCGGCCGCCTCGATGACGCGCTGCACGCTGGGACGGACGATCTTGATGGGCAGGATCGTTCCCGGAAAAACGACCGAGTCCCGAAGCGGGAGCAGGGGCAGTTCGTCGGGTATTCGATGATCGGTCACCACGTCCGATTCGTCGATGGTCCGGTCGGCGGCAACAGCATCCGACCCGGCGCCGTCTACCACCGTTGAGCCGCCGGCGGGGATGTCGTCGTGGTGGGGATCCATGTTGAATATCCGTCCCGTTCCGCCGGTGAAATGGGCTCGTCGGACGCATTTGTTTGCCGCCGACGGTCGCGGCGACCGTTCCGTGGCACTGTAACGCGCCGGTGGCGACGCCGTCAACGCGATTCGCCGAGCGTTGGGTTTGGCGCGGCCTGCCGACCTGATTATGCTGGTGGGACACATGAAGTCGAAACCCAAGACGACCATCGACACGTTGCGAACGTGCAAGCGCGAGGGGCGGAAATTCGCCGTCCTGACGTGTTATGATTATTCGACGGCCAAGCTGATGCACGAGGCCGATGTGGACGCCATCCTCGTCGGCGACACCTACGGTGAAGTTTGTCTGGGTCACGCGACGACGTTGCCGGTGACGATGGATCAGATGATCGCTGTGACTGCGGGGGTGCGCCGCGGGGCGCCGGCGGCGTATCTGATCGGGGACATGCCCTACCTAAGTTACCAGGTGTCGACCGACGACGCCGTCCGCAACGCCGGACGGTTCATGGCCGAGGCCGGTTGCGACTGCGTGAAAGTGGAGGTTGACGGGCGATTGGCGGACACGGTGTCGGCGTTGTCGCGGGCGACGATTCCGGTGATCGCGCATTTGGGGTTGCGCCCCCAGTCGATTCATCAGCACGGAGGGTACCGGGTTCAGGGCAAGACGGCCGACGCCGCGGTCGGGCTGATCGACGACGCGAAGCGCATGGAGGCGTGCGGCGCGATCGGGTTGCTGCTGGAGTGCGTCCCCGCGGAGGTGGCGCAGATCATCACGGAATCGACGGAATTGCCGGTGATCGGCTGCGTGGCCGGCCCGTTCTGTGACGGCACGGTCGTGGTGATGCACGACATGTTGGGGTATGGCGGCGGTCATCCCCCGCGCAGCGTCAAGTTGTATGCCCATCTGCACGAAGTGTTGACGTCGGCATTTCGCGAGTACGTTTCCGACATTCGCGGCGGACAGTTCCCGACCATGGCCAACGCGATCCCCATGCCGCCCGCGGAATTATCGCGTTTGCGCGACCTTTACGACACGCGCACGCCCGACGGCGCAACGGCACGGCGATTGCCTGTCGGTTGACAGGCGCGGGGCCGCTGGCTAGCGTGGCGCGTTCGGCGATGAAGTTGCGTGGAGGGTCGGCGGTGCAGGTGAGGATGGATCTTGCTCGCGTGATCATCCGGGAGACGGGTGATTCCCAAATCATCATCCTCCGCGAGCGTGAAGGTCAACGTCAGTTCCCCATTCTGATCGGAATGCCCGAGGCCATCGCCATCGAACGCCGGGCCAAGGGCGTTGAGACGCAGCGGCCATTGACGCACGATTTGATGGCGTCGATCATCGACAAGCTGGACGGTGAACTGGAGGAGATCGTAATCAGCGATCTTCGCGAACACACGTTTTTCGCCACGTTGAAGGTGCGCCGCAACGGAGATTTGATTCTGATCGACGCCCGCCCGTCCGACGCCATCGCGCTGGGTGTGGGGACTGAAACGCCGATCCTTGTCGAAGAGGAAGTGTTGCAGGCGGTGTGCGCGCCCGATGGAACGGAACCGGCCGACCCCGATGGCTGATTTCCTGTTGCAACGAGTGACGTAACGACGGACAGACGGCTTTCCATGGTGGATGCGACGGCACGACAGGAGTTCGCGTCTCGGAGAATCGACGCGGCAGCGCTGATTCGGCGTGCGGAAACCGTTCTGTCCTGCGTTTCGTCCGTCGAGGGAAGTCGCCGGACGGCGACGGCGCCCGGGCGGCTCGACGTCATGGGCGGCATTGCCGAATACACCGGCGCCGTCGTTGTGGGATGCACGATCGACCGCCATGCGTCCGCCACGGTGCAAACCCGCGATGACGGCAAGTTCGTCGTCTGTGGATTCCCGTTCGGATCGACGTCGCCCGCCGAGCCGATGGAATTCGCCGCGGACGAATTCAATATCACCGAAACCCCGGTCGCGGCGCGCCGCCCGGAACAGCCGTCCGCGGGTGATGATTCGCCGTGGCTGCGACCGGTCGTCGCGGTGCTTCACGAATTGAGCCGGTCGCGCAAGCGGAACGACACGTGTCCCGGCGCGAGCATCCTCGTGGACGGCGACCTGCCGCCGCATCGCGATCTGGCCTACTCCGCGGCGGTGGCCGTCGCGACGCTGAGCGCGCTGTGCGCCGCGTGGGGTTTGCGGCTGGACGCCGACGAATGCGCGGCGCTGGCCACCCGGGCCGAGAACGACCGGGGCGGCATGCCGTGCGGCGCGAGCGCGGCCATGTGCGTCCGTGAAGGCCGCCCGGGCGCGCTTTTGCCCATCGATTGTCAATCGGCACGGCCGCTCGCCGCGCAGTCGATGCCCGGCGGTTACGCGTTCGTCGGTATCGACAGCGGCGCCAAGCACGCGGATGCGGACGTGAAATACCGGCGGGCGCGTGCGGCCGCGTCGATGGGGGCCCGCGTGATTCAGGCGGCGCGGGCGGACCGCAACGGCCACCCCGGCGGATGGTCGGGCCCGCTCGCCCAACTGACCGTCGACGACTACGTCAACCATTTGCGCGATCGCATTCCCACGAAAATCCGCGGCGTCGATTTTTGCACCCGGTTCAACGGCACGTCCGATCCGCTGGCCGAAATTGAGCCCGATTTCGTCTACAAAATCCGATCGCGGACGGAGCACCACATCTACGAGGCCGTCCGCGCTCGTCAGTTCGTCGAGCGAATCGGTTTCGCGGAACGTACGGGCGACGGCCAGGCCATGAAGGACGCGGGCGAGTTGATGTACGCGTCGCACTGGAGCTACGGGCAGCGTTGCGGGCTGGGCAGCGTCGAAACCGACCGGCTGGTCACCCTGCTGCGCCAAACCGGCCCCGACGAGGGTGTCTTGGGGGCTCGCGTTTCGGCATACGGCGCCGGCGGCGTCGTGGTCGCGCTCATCGAATCGTCGGACCGCGGACGCGCCGCGCTGACCGATGTCATCCATCGATATGAACGCGCGACGAGGTGCGCGACGCGGCTTTTCGAGACCGCGACCGGCGACGGCCCGGTATTCGCGGTCCATTGAAGCAACGATGGATTCGTCCGCCGCCCGAACCAATCACGTGACGCGAATCGCCCGCGCCAAGAGAACCGCGGGTATTAGCAATGTCAGAATCACCCCCGCCGGCATCAGCCCGCGCGCCGTACACGCCAGACAGGCGTCGAACGCGATGATCGCCAACACGTAAACCGTCACCGCCCGCTGAACGTCGTGGGGCGAACCCGCGCGGGCGGCCGGTCGCCCAACCAATACCACGGTCAGCAAAAGCGTACCCACCATGACCCGGCCGACCGGTTCGTACGCATCCATGAAACACGGCAGACCGCCCAGCCCGGCGACACCGGCGGCCGCACCGATCCAACCGATGCGGATGTGCGTCATTCCGGCAAATTCGGCTTCGCGCCGTGCGAAAAGCGTGACCGAGCTGACGTACAGCCACATCATCGCCGCCGCGAACAGGTGTTCGTCCGCCGGCCAGGCGGGCGCGTCGACCATGCCCAGCATCAGATTCAGTGCCCGGCACAGCCCCATCACCGCCGGCGCAACACGTGTCTGTTTGGCCCACCCGTCATAGACAAGGATGCAGAAGGCAAGCAATCCCGCGGTCAATGCGGCGCGTCCGCCGGCGGCCGCCGCCAGCGCCCATCCCGCGACCAACAGTGTGGCGCCGACGCAGGCGGCGTGCCGACGGGACACTTGACCGGACGGAATGGGCCGGTCACGTCGCGTCATCGCGTCGCGATCGGCATCGTAGACGTCATTCAAGACGACCCCGCCCGCGTACAGACACATCGCCGCGATCATCAAGAGCGCCGGCGTCTGCCAATGCGTCGTGTCACCGCCGGTAAAGAGATACCCGGCCCCAATGTCCGCCGCCGCGGTGAAAAGATTGGGAACGCGACACAGTTGCCACCACGCTCGTAACGGGATCATGCCGTTTGAATTAGTCGGGTCAAATACGACAATGCCGCGGCCCCGGCGCCGTCCGGATCGTCCACATAGGGGTATAACTCCACCGTCAGCCAGCCGTCGTATCCGGTCCGACGAATGCCTTGCAGAACCGCCCGGAAATCGATCGCCCCGCGGCCGGGTATCAAGTGTTCGTGAACCCGCGTCGCGGCAATGTCTTCAAAATGATAATGTCGTGTGTATTGCCGCAGGCGATCTATGGTTTCCGGCAGCGGATCGGCCACACAATAGAAATGTCCGACGTCGAAATTTAGTCCGAATGCGGGTGAATCCATGCGTTCGGCCAATTCGAGAAACTGCACCGCGTTTTCAATCAGCAGACCCGGTTCCGGCTCGACCAATAACGCAACGCCCTCGCGTTCGGCGTGGGGCAGCACTTCACGAAGCCCGTCGACAAACGCATCCATTGCCCATTGACGGGATTTTCCTTCCGGCAACGGTCCGCCGGGTTCGGTCGTGATGCACGACGCGCCCAGTTTGCCTGCCAATGTCAACGCCAGTTCGGTATGTCGGATCCGCCGACGCCGATACGTCTCGTCCGGCTCAATCCACGAGGGGTGCCAGAAATCCTGAACCGCGTTCATCATGAATGCGTTAATGTTCGATACAGACAGTCCGCCGCGGCGCAGTGAAGAGTTAATGTGTGAAACGTCGTCGTCCGTCGTCGATTCCGGCCAGGCGTGCGGAACATCCGCCATCAACTCGACGCCGCGATAACCAAGACCGGCCACGCGGTCAATGGCTTCGTGAATGGTATGCCGCATGTACGCGTTCGTGCTATAGGCGAGTTTCATGCGTCGTCGCCATGCCGCCCGTTGACGACGTACTGCGTCAATTGTCGCCATTGATCGTGGAAGCCGTGCCGACGGCAGCCGTCGGGGTCCTTGAAAAAGCACGCCAGATGGTCCATGCGCCCGGCCCGGCCCCGCCGCCATTCAAGAGCCGTCAGGCGGACGAGATCAATAACCAGCGGCGCGGCCAACACCGAATCGCAACCGGTCCAGACGAATTGCAGATTCATCCGTGTGTTCAAAAACCCCTCGAACTGAACGTGGTCGGACGCGATTTTCCAGTCTGCGAGCGACGGGACGAACTCGATCGACGTGTGCATGTGCGGGCGATACCCGACGATTTCGGAAAGAAGGCGCTCTTTTGAGCCGATTTTGGCGGTCTTGACGTCCGGCCGGCTCAAATTCGCGCCATCGCGATTCCCCAGCATGTTGTGGCCGACCCAGCTCAGCAATTTCAAATTCCGGTGCGCGAACATCGGCGCCAGCACCGACTTCAACAGCGTTTCGCCCGTCTTCCCGTCCCGCCCCATGTACAGACAGCCGCGACGCAGCGCGACCTCCTCGATCGTGGACATTCGCGCACCCGTCGACGCCGTGAAGTTGATGTAGCCGCAGCCGGACTCGAACGCGCCCAACGCGTACAGCGCACTGCTTGGAAAAACGTCGGGCATCCGCTTCGACAACGCCCGCCGAAACGCCGTCATGTCTTCGTGCCCGGCGTGAAGCGCCGCCGGTGGTTCCGACGAGGCCACGTTGACCACCACCACGTAGTCCAGCCGGTGCCGCAACTTGAACGCCGCCAGATCATCACGGACCGCGCGAACCGCCGCGCCGGGTGTCGCAACGCGGCGAACGCAACCCCGATCGGCCATGTCGCGCACTTCCCGGGCCATCCCCAGGACGATTCCCGGGCGCACGTTCGACTGCATCCTTCTCAACCCCGGTGCGCACGCCGCAATCAACTCCGCGGAAAAGACGCGCGACTCGACGTGCATCTCCCGGACCGCGTCGATCAACGATTGAGATCGTATTTCGTGCCCGCCCACCACCAGCGCGCCCGGATCCACCAGCCCGGCCGACTCGAATTCCGGCAGCGCCGTCACCAGACCCGCGCCGCCACCGAGTTTCCGGCCCAATGCCGCGACCCCCAGCGCCACCGTGCTGCCGACGCCGCCCGCCGCCCCAACCAGCCATAATCCGATTCGTGGGTGTTTTTTGCCCATAGAAGGTGCGGCATCATACGTGCCTCGACATCGACATGCCAGCCGACGGACGATACAATCCGACCCGCGCGCCCGCGAAAGACCGGCGCGCGCCGACGCCGCGGGGCGGCGAAACCTCCGCCCCGGCGGTTCCGTCCCGGGTGCCGACGGACCGCATGGGTGACCGATGCAGCCCCAACCCACAGACCGATTCGGCCGGCGAATCCACTACCTTCGCGTTTCGTTGACCGACCATTGCAACCTGCGTTGCATCTATTGCATGCCGGTGCGCGGGTTGACCTTCGTCCCCCACGACGAACTGCTGAACGCTTCTGAAATCGAGACCGTCGTGCGCGCCGCGGTCGCCATCGGCTTCGACAAGGTCCGGCTGACCGGGGGCGAACCCACCATGCGGACCGATCTCGTCGAGATCGTGCGCCGCGTTGCCGCCGTCGACGGCGTTCGCGACCTCTCCATGACCACCAACGCCATTTTATTACCCGGGATCATCCATGACCTGGTGGCCGCCGGGCTGAAGCGCGTCAACGTCCACGTGGACACCCTAAACCCGGATCACCTCAAACGAGTCATGCGCTTCGGTTCCATCGCGGAGATTTGGGCGGGAATCGAATCCGCCGTCGCCGCCGGCCTGTCGCCGCTCAAGCTCAACTGCGTCGTGGTGCGCGATTACAACGACGCCGACGTCGTCGATCTGGCCCGGCTCACCATCGACCGCGAGTGGCACGTTCGATTCATCGAGCTGATGCCGTTGGGCACCGACGAGTGTGCCCGCGTCGCAATGGCCAATTTCGTACCATCGTCCGAAACCCGCGCGCGCATCCGCGCCGCCCTCGGCGATCTGACGCCCCTGCCCAACCTCGACCATGCGGACGAGTCCCGCAATTTCCGGCTGCCCGGCGCTCGCGGCGTCGTCGGGTTCATCTCGCCGGTCAGCGAACCGTACTGCGGGACGTGCAACCGCATGCGCCTGACCGCCGACGGCAAACTGCATCTCTGTCTGTTGCACGATACCGAATTGGATCTGAAACCCGCCCTGCGAAACGGCAATGGCCATACGCTGGACGCCGTGCAGTCCGTTCTCTTACGCGGCATTCAGCGAAAACCGACCGGCCACCGTCTCGACGAGGGCGTGCACACTGAAAACAGACGCATGTTTCAACTCGGCGGGTGACGCATCATGGCCGCCGCCCCCAACCGCCGACCGCCGGCGATCCTGTTCGACCTCGACGGCACGCTCATAGACACCCTTGTCGACATCACCTTCGCAGTCAATCAGGTGCTGGCGGAATTCAGTTTCCCGCCGGTTGGGCAGCAGCGAATGCGTGCCATCATTGGCGAGGGACTGACCACGCTCTTGCAGCGCGCCACCGGCATTCATGACGCTGCGGTAATCGCGACCATGGTCGAACGATACAAGCCCATTTACGAAGGCTCTATGTTGCAAAACACGCGGCTATACAACGGCGTGAAGGAGATGTTGAATGCGATCGCCGACCGGAACGCCTCCATGTGCGTTCTATCCAACAAGCCGCATCTCTTCACGGAACCCATCTGCGCCGCGTTATTGTCGCCCTGGCCGTTCGTCCGTTGCCTCGGGCACCGCGACGGCACCCCCCGCAAGCCGGACCCCACGGCCGCATGGCAACTGGCCTCCGAAATGAACGCCGACCCCTCCGACGTATTCTTCGTGGGCGATTCCGCAATCGACATTCAGACCGCCCGCGCCGCCGGAATGATCCCCGTCGCCGTTACCTGGGGATTTCGTGATGTCAAGGAGCTTCAACTGGCCGAGCCGGCGTACCTGCTCGACATTCCCATGCAATTGGTTAGTATCGTGACCGCAGGGTCGGTATGATAGGCGTTCCAGACGCCACGTGGCTGACGAGCAATGAGCTGGGAGCTGATTTGAAGCCATGCCCGTTCCATGACGGCCATGGCTGCGAGAGAATCCGATTGAGGAGATTGAGCATGAACGGCCGGCTTCGGTGCCAGATTTCTGTGGGTATGTTCTCCAATGAACGTATCATCAAGGTGAAAGTGGGGCGAACCGTAGTTGAGTACCTGGTGCCTGACCAGTTTGTGCACGAGCAGGGCAACTGCGGATGGGTGGATGTACGAATCCGAAAAAACGGAACGGAAACGTGGGCCGTCTTACCCACACCCTATAGTGAGTCCATCCAAGTTCCTGAATCCGAGTTGATTTCTGCGTGATTCTCTCCAATACGAGTATTCACGAGGCCCTCCGCCAAGGATGGCTCGTCATCGACCCGCGTCCGCTGCCCGAACAACCGGGGACCGACGGCGCGAAATGCCCTTATCAAACGTCAGCAGTCGATTTGCGGCTTGGTGACGAGATTCTCTGTTTCAGCAGGCTTCCCGTTTCGATCGACTTGCGCGACGGCGGCTTTTCAGCACTTGTACCGGCCATATCCGAGAGATGGACGTTTCCCCGGGAGCAGCCTTTCACCATTCAGCCCAATCAATTCATTCTGGGCCAAACGCTCGAAACGGTCACTCTGCCTTTGTTGCCCGACGAATTGAATTACCCCTGCCTTGCGGCGAGAATTGAGGGGCGAAGTTCATATTCGCGGTGTGGTTTGCTGATACACTTCACCGCCCCGACCATTCATGCCGGATTCTCAGGGACGATTGCATTGGAAATATGCAATTTCGGACCGCACAGCATTCAACTCTTTAAGCATTCGTACATTTGCCAGCTCATAATCGAACAGGTGCATGGGCGACCATTCCGCAACGACAGTCAATTCCAAGGCCAGACTTTTCCGGGTGGATCCCCGCGTACCTAAGACGAACGTCACACGACGTATTCGAAAACGTGCAGGCGGATCGTCAGCATGCAGCCAGCATGTCCGTAATGGCCGCGGTAATCCGCACGCGAACAACCTCCCGATCCGCCGTCCCATCGACGATCCGAATCGGCATCTCAAATCGCCCCGGCAACGACACGAATAACTCCCGTACCCGGGCGTGATACTCGTTCGACCGCTGCTCGATTGCGTCGCGCATGCCGCCGCGGGACTTGATCACCCGCGACAGACCCACCTCCGGCGGAACGTCCAGAATCACCGTCGCGTCCGGCCAGCGCCCCGCCATCGCCCCCCGCGCGGTCGTCAGCACGTCGCTCTCCGCCGCCCCGTTGGCCACCTGGTACGCCAGCGTCGACCAGACGTACCGGTCGGTCAGCACCGTCTCGCCCCGCGCGATCGCCGGGTCGATCACCTCCGCCACCAACTGCGCCCGCGCGGCCATAAACAACAACAACTCGCAATACGGCACCGGCCGCGATTTCACGTCCGGTAAGTGCAGCAATAATTCACGTATCCCGTTCCCGACGGCCGTCCCGCCGGGTTCACGCACCGTCGTCACCGACAGACCGACCGCACGCAATTCGGCGGCGATGTCGGCCACCTGCGTCGTCTTACCGGCCCCGTCCGGTCCGTCGATTGCCAGAAACCGGCCCGCGAATCGGCTGGCGTCTAATCCCGACCGCATGATTTCCGCCCCCACACGAATGAATCCCGACGCGCTACTCACGGAATCCGCGACGTCCTGCGGGCAAGCTCAAAACGGTGGTAACGATCACCGTCGCGGGTTAGAATAGCGCTCCGCCGGGGGGTGTCAAACACGCGCGTTCGGTTCCCACCCGTTCAGTTTTGCGTGCCGTTGGTGGACGGCACGTCGTCGGGCGATCCATCAACGCCGCAGGCGCGAGCCCGCGGATTGCGAAGCCTGTGTAGGTCGGGTCATCGACTCGACCCCGATCTTTCCAAGGATGATCCCAATGCCTCGTTTGTTTGTCGTCGGAATCGTCGCAGCAACCGCATCACCAGCATTCGCCGGAACCGGATTCGTCAACTGGGAAAACCCCCACGTCCACCCGCTCGACCTCACTCCGGACGGATCCACGCTGCTCGCCGTCAACACCGCCGACGCCCGGTTGGAAGTGTTCGACGTCACCACCGGCGTTCCGCATCACATCGCCTCGATTCCCGTCGGCATCGACCCCGTTTCGGTTCGTGCCCGCTCCAACGATGAGGCGTGGGTGGTCAACCACCTCTCCGATACCGTTAGCATCGTCAGTCTCGCGGGCAGGAACGTCGTCGCCACCCTGCCGACTCCGGATGAACCCGCCGACGTCGTCTTCGCCGGCGAACCGCAACGCGCCTTCATCACCTGCTCGCAGAAAAACCTCGTCCGCGTCGTCGATCTCACCAGCCCCGTCGCCCCCATCGATATCCCCATCGACGGCGAAGACCCGCGGGCCATGACCGTCAGCCCCGACGGAGGCACGGTCTTCGTCGCGGTGTTCGAATCCGGCAACGGCACGACCATCCTCGGCGGCGGCGCCGACGGCGCCGCCACCATCGGCTTCCCGCCCAACGTCGTCAGCCACGCGTCCGGCCCCTACGGCGGCGTCAACCCGCCCCCCAACGACGGCGCGGCCTTTAACCC
>JABFSN010000238.1 GCA_013140575.1 Phycisphaerales bacterium
GCCCGCGTGGGTTCGAACCCTTCCTCGCGTTCGTTGTTGGATCGGTGCCAAACTGATCCTGTACCATGCCCGGCTGGCACTCAGGAGGGCTGTGAGTTGAAAACTTCATGCGAAATCCTGTTCAACGTGGGGTATGCCGGAGACGCCATGGCTCCTAGTCCCGAAGGGACGGCTGAAACCCCACGAAGCGCTTCAGCCGTCCCTTCGGGACTAGGAGCTCCCGGCGGCGCCGTCATCCCAGCACTGAAGTGCTGGGCTACATTCACAGCGTCCCCAAGGGACGCCAAACACACACGTACCGTCGTCCGTGCCACCCGGGCAGGGATCCGAGCGCGTCGCCGCATCGCTTCTCGCCGGGGCTGAATGGGGCAATTCAGGGAACCGCGCGACGATGCAAAAACGAACGTTGACGTTAGGCCATAGTCCCGACCCCGACGACGCGTTCATGTTCTACGGGCTGGCGGCCGGGCGCGTGGACACCCGCGGGTGGGCGTTCGAACACGTCCTTCAGGACATTCAGACGCTGAACGAAAGGGCCATGCGCGGCGAGCTGGACATCACCGCGGTCAGCATTCACGCCTATCCCTACGTGGCCGGCACGTACGCGCTGACCAGTTGCGGATCGAGCATGGGCGACGGTTACGGCCCGCTGGTCGTCTCCCGCGACGCGATGGACGCACAATCGCTTCGCGGCAAGACCATCCTGGTGCCCGGCGAAAAGACGACCGCGTTCCTGGCGCTGAATCTGATGCTGGGCCGGGGAACGTTTTCGCATCGTGTGGTCATGTTCGACGAGATTCTGGAACGAGTGCAATCCGGCCAGGGCGACGCGGGTTTGATCATTCACGAAGGACAACTTACCTACGGCGATCATCAACTACACCGCGTGGTCGACCTGGGCGCGTGGTGGCGCGAACAAACCGGGCTGCCGCTGCCGCTGGGCGGCAACTGCATCCGTCGTTCGCTGGGCATGGAGGCCATGGTCGAGATCACGGGCGTGCTGACGGCCAGCATCCGCTACGGGCTGGCCCATCGCGCGGAGGCCGTCGAACACAGTATGAAATACGCCCGCGGCATCGGCACGGCGCTGGCCGATCGGTTCGTGGGCATGTACGTGAACGAATGGACCATCGATTACGGCGAAAAAGGTCGCGAGGCGGTGATCGAATTGCTCCGCCAAGGGGCTGAAATCGGCATGGTTCCGGCCATCGGACCGATTGATTTCATTTCGCCCGTTTGATCAAGCCCCGAACCGCCCGCCCACGCGGAATTACGTTCGGCCGCATCCAAACTTGAATTATCGCGTCGAATCTGGGATTCTAAAGGGATCGCAAACGCACCCGTCGATATCGCGTCGGTTGGTGTGGGCGGTGTCACGGGCGTCTCGCCCGTGACGAAACGTGAGCCGGTCGCCGGTGGAACATGATGGGCAAGATGCCCATGCCAGCACGGACTCGACCGGCGGCGCGGTGGCCGGCGCAGACTATGAACCGTGAGGGCGCCACGCATGCCGGCGTCAGTTCCGTGGGAATGTCACCTCCATCCCAACGCCAACGGACGGTTGCAGGGCTAAAATGACGGACATGACCGACGATCGCCAGCTTTCCGACTTGAACGCCCTGCTGGACGTCTCGCGTGAATTGGGCGCGACGACGGAACTGGTTCCCCTGCTCGAGAAAGTCGAGCACGCCATACGGCAGGTGTTGGAATGCGACCGGGCCACGGTGTTTCTGTTCGATCGGGCGGCCGACGAGTTGTACAGCGTGGTCGCCACCGGCGAGAAGGGAATTCGTTTTTCCGCGCGGCTGGGCATCGCCGGCGAGGCGCTGCAGGGGCAAACCGTGGTCAACGTGCCCGACGCCTACGCCGACGCGCGCTTCAATCGGGCCATCGACAAGGCGACGGGTTATCGCACGCGCAATCTGCTGACCTTTCCGATGCCCGGGTACGACGGCCGCGTGGTCGGCGTGCTGCAAGCGCTTAACAAGCAAGACGGGCCGTTCGACGCGTGCGACGAGGCGCGGGCGTCGGACCTGGCCATGCTGGCGGGTGTGGCCATTCAGCGGCAGATGCTGCTGGATGAGTACGCCGAGAAGCAGCAGCTCGAACGCGACCTGTCGCTGGCCCGCGACATTCAGCAACGGCTGCTGCCCCGCGGTAATCCTTCGGTCCGCGGCTACGACATTGCCGGATACAACAAGCCGGCCGACGCCACCGGCGGCGACTGCTACGACTACGTTTCCGTGCAGACCCATTCGACGGGGTTCCTGCTGGCCGACGTCACCGGGCACGGCGTGGGACCGGCGCTCATCGCCGCGGAATGCCGGGCGCTGGTGCGGGCGTTTTCGCTGAAATCGTCGGACCCGGCCGAAGTGCTGCGGGAGACCAACCGCGTACTGTGCGACGACCTCGACAGCGGGCGGTTCGTCACCGCGTTTTTCGGCATCCTCGACCCCGACGCGCACATCGTGCGGTTCCTGAGCGCCGGGCACGGGCCGATTCTGCATTATCGCCGGCTGCGCGGACGCTGCGATGAACTCCCGGCCACCACTTATCCGTTGGGCATCGTTCCGGAATTGGATTCCTGCGAATCGCAGGTGGTGCCGCTGGCCCGCGGAGACATGCTCGTGCTGACCACCGACGGCCTGTTCGAATGGCACGATCCGGACGGCGACCAATACGGGCTGGAGCGGCTCAACGCGTCGATTCACGATTGCCGCGACATGCCGGCCGACGCCTTGATACACGAACTGCACCGCCGCGTCGTGGCGTTCGGCCGGGGCACGCCGCAGGCCGACGACATTACGGCCATAATCGTCAAACGGGTTTAGCAGGGGCGCAGGAACGGGTGTCTCGCCCCAGCGAGAAATTCGGGTCGGGTGGCACGGACAACGGTACTCCGTTGTCCGTGTTTTGGCGGGGCTGGCGAGCGAATGGTCGGAATCACCCATGGGCCGACGACACTGGCAAGCGGGTACGCTGTCCGTGTTTAGCGTCTCCGGGGGTTTGCCTGGCGCAGGCAGGCCGGAATGTAGCCCCGCGTTTCAACGCGGGGTACGCTGGAGACCCAATGGCACTGAGTCCCGAAGGGACGGCTGAAATCCCGCATGACGCTTCAGTCGTCCCTACGGGACTATGGATCCCCGGCGGCGGCGTCATCCCAGCACTGAAGTGCTGGGCTACATTCACAGCGTCCCCAAGGGACGCTAAACACATACGTACGCTTGCCAGTGCCACCCGCAGATTTGCGTGAATCAGGCCACTAGACGGATAAGATGAATGGGACATGATTTACAAGATCGGCAAGAAGTGCGGCTTCGGCCGGGGGCGAGCGGATTTGCAACATCTTGTCAATCTTGTGAATCCCGTCCATTCCTCGCGCATTAGTCCGGGCTGATTCTGATCGCGATCTCGGGGCCGGATGGTTTCGCTTGACCGTCGCCATTGATCGCAGTCGGAACCCGGCGTCGTTCTTTTGGCCGGTCGATTTGGAGGCATTCAAGATGAGCTGGATTCGAACCGTTCCCGATGAATCGGCCACGGGCCTGCTGGCCCGAATTTATGACGAGACCCGCGCCAAGCACGGGCGGGTGATCAATCTCGTGCGCGTGCAGAGCCTGCGTCCCGAAACGATGCTGCTGGGCCGGCAGTTGTATCGTCATCTGATGGACGCCCCTGGCGGGCTGACCAAACTACAACGCGTGCTGATCGCGACCATCGTTTCCGAGACCAATGGCTGCCATTACTGAGTGGAGAGCCACGAAGCCGATCTCCGGTCGGAGGTCCACGACGACGACAGGGTGCGATCGATACAGAAGGATTTTCGCTCCGCGGGACTCGACTTGGCCACCCGCGCGTTGCTCGAGTACGCAGTCAAATTGACCCGCTCGCCGAACGAAGTGGACCGGGCGGACATCGACGGATTGCGGGCCGTCGGCTTTGCCGACGAGGACATTCTCGATGCCGTGCAACTCGTCGGGTACTTCAACTACAGCAATCGGGTGATGGACGGCGTCGGCGTCCATCCCGATCCGGGAATGCGCTACCGCCCGAACCCGTAGCGTGCGTCAGCGCAACGGCGCTACGAACGCAAGCTCGCGAACGCCGACGCATCGCGCAAAAAAAGAAAGCACCAGCGCGCCCGAAGGCTCTCACCGGTGCTTTCCGGAGGGGAAAGAAGCCGCTTTTTTATACGAGCGAAACAGGCGTTTGGCTCGCGGGATTCCCTCCGAATATTCGTACTTACTTGTCGAACCGCCAAGCTCTTATCGGCAAGCGAGCATGATGATTCGCCTTGGGCGCGCAGTCAACATGCCACCGATCAGTCGTCCCAGCACGGTTTTCTATCGGCGTTTCGTCGCCGTATGCTTAGGTCAATCTAGCCGATTCTACACGGAGAATCGAAAAAGTCTGCAACATCTTCGATGTTTTATCGGAAACTTGCCATCTTCAGCACTGTGAATATCCGCAAGCCTCACACTTTACACAGCCTTCGGCGAAGCGCAGGGGGTTTCGGCAATCTGGGCAAAGCACCTTGAACGCCTCTTCGTCGCTGGTGGGTTCGAGTAACCGATCCACCACGACCGTCGCTTTTGACCCGTTGGTCCGAAGCTCGTGACCGATGCCATTGCCGTTTCCCGAACCATTCCCCTTGCCGCCGGGCGGTTGGGTCATATCCGCCCAGTCGTTGCCCAGTTCGGCCGGATCGAAATCGCCGGTCAACAGATTCCGCAGACCGAACTTGGTCTTTACCCGTTGGTACTTCTGTAACGCTCGGGCGATGCCGTCGCCGAGACTGCGTACTTTCCCTTCGCGTGTCGGCACTTGCAGGCTCGAACCGATGCCCTTCAGCTGCCGGATCACGTGGTGCAGTTTGCCGCCCGAGCGCAGCCACAGGCTCATCAGGCGGCACATGGCCTCCAGATCGCTGCTGGCCAAGTCGCCACCCTTGCCCAATTGGGCGAATACTTCCAACTCCTGTTCGGTGTGCGGATTCACCGTGATCTGCACGTGCATGTTTCCGAACGGCGTGATCTGCCGCACGCGGATGCCGCAGGCCACGTCGTACAAATCCATCGGCTCGGGCGCCGGTCGGGGCGCCGGTTTCCCCGTCGCCGCCACGTCGCTCGCGATGTTTTTTTCGTTCTTCTCGTTCTTGTCGCCGGTCTTGAGCGCCATCGGCTGATTCTTGCGGCAGGCGTTGCGATACACGGTGACGCCCTTGCAGCGCAGGGCGTACGAATCGCGATAGATCCGTTCAACGTCGTCCACGGTGGCCGATTCCGGGAAGTTGATGGTCTTGGAAATCGACGCATCGCAATGCTGCTGGAAGGCGGCCTGCATCTTGACGTGCCACTCGGGCGCAACGTCATGCGCGCAGACGAAAACCCGGCGGACATCCTCCGGAATCGAGTCAATGCCAGCGAGGGTGCCTTCCGTGGCGATCTGATCCATCAACCCCTCGCTGAGCAATTTGCGTTCCCGCGCCACCCGCTCGAATATCGGGTTGACCTCGACCATCGGTTTTTTAACCTTGTCCTGGCCGCGGAGAACGTTTCGATAAAACGCCGGGCTGTACAGCGGCTCGATGCCGCACGAACAGCCGGCGATAATGCTGATCGTGCCCGTTGGGGCTACCGTGGTGTTGGTCGCGTTGCGCATCGGCCGGTGGTGCTTGGTGTCCCAGATGCTGCCTTCCCAGTTGGGGAAGCTGCCGCGATCGTGGGCCAGTTCCTCGCCGTAGTTGTGCGATTCCTCGTCCACGAACTGCATGAACCGTTTGCCCCAGGCCACCCCTTCCGGCGTGTTGTAGCCCACGCCCAGCAGGTACAGGGCGTCGGCGAATCCCATGATGCCCAGCCCGATCTTGCGATTCCGCTTGCAGATCGCGTCAATCTGCGGCAGCGGGTAACGGTTGGCGTCGATCACGTTGTCCAGGAAGCGCGTACACTCGTTCACCGTTTCACGCAGCGCGTCCCAGTCGACGCGGGCGTGCGACGTGCCGCCTTCGCGGACGAACAACGCCAGATTGATGCTCCCCAGATTGCACGCCTCGAACGGCAGCAGCGGTTGCTCGCCGCAGGGATTCGTCGCCTGCATCGACCCGATGTGCGGCGTGGGATTGGCCTGGTTGATGCGGTCGATGAACACGACCCCCGGTTCGCCCGTCCGCCAGGCGTTGTCGATGATGATTTTCCAGATGTCGCGGCGGCTGTAGCAGTTGGCCGGCGCGTCGCCGTCGTCGACCGGCACCAGCGTCTTGATGTCGTATTCCCAGATCGCCAGCGGCTTGGGCAGATAGTAGCGTTTGCCCGTCCGCGGATTGACCACCTCGTGCGGCGCGTCCGGCTCGCGGAGGAATGCGTCCATCCACGCGTCGGGCACCTTCACCGAGATGTTGTAGTTGGTGAACTGCGTCAGGTCCTCCTTGGCGTACAGGAATTTCATGATGTCGGGGTGATGGATGTTCATCATCCCCATGTTCGCCCCACGGCGGAACGCGCCCTGCTGAATCGCGTTGGTGGCCTCGCTGAACGCCCGCCAGAAACTGATCGGCCCGCTGGTGGTGCCGCCCGAACTGCGGATGTAATCGCCGGTCGGCCGCAGCTCGTCGAACGCGAACCCCGTGCCGCCGCCCGCCTTCTGAATCAACGCGGTGTATTTGATCGAATCAAAAATGCCGTTGATGCTGTCCGGAACGGGCAGGACGAAACAGGCGCTCAACATGCCCATCTCCCGCCCGGCGTTCATCAACGTGGGGCTGTTGGGCATGAATCGACGCGACGCCATAAGCGCGTAGTAGCGCTCCTCCCACTCGCTGCGTTGGTCCTCGCCGCCGCCGTACAGCAGCTCGACATCAGCGATGCACCGCGCCACCCGCCGGAACAGATCCGCCGGCGACTCCGTAACTTGGCCTGCTTCGTCCTTGATCAGGTACCGCGCCTCCAGAACCCGCCGCGCATTCTCCGACAACTCCAAACCGGCCGATCCCGTCTGGTTCCTGAACACCCGTTCCGTGATTCCCGCCTTGTCCACCACCTGAACCATCACTCACCCCGCGCTCAGTATGAATAAAAATAGGAATGCCTATGCCGTCTTGCCCTACTACCGGATTCGCCCCAACGAACGTGCGCGAACTACGTACACACCATCCCGACCAAACGCCAACCCAAGTTCGCGGCGCCGATTTCAGTCGCCGCCATCATCGTTCTCGGACTCATCGGCGCTCGCCACACCACATATAGGGGGCAAGAATAGAATGTACCCCATATATCGCCGATGTCAATCGAAATTCGTGAAGAATCTGACGAAACTGGCAACCAACGCCAGTCAACGATTCATCAATTCGTAAACGCCCAATAAATATGACGTTATGCCTGATTTCAGAAACATTTCCATGCTGTGAATTGCCGTCGCCCGTGGCGGATCTATCGCAATTCGCTAATCAAATTGAAACGCTTTTGCCCGCGATTGCCCACGGTTCGTTCGACCGCCGACGAGTGGTCGAGCGGGTCATCCACGACGGCGCGGGAACGGCGCGCGGGGGGCGTTCGACAACCGTCGGCCCGTCGGGCACGATGCGGGGTTCGATGATCGTCCGGACGACGCAACTGACCATTCCCGAGCCGTTCAGCCTGCGGGCAACGGCGCTCAGCCACGGATGGCACGAATGCGCCCCCATGCACTGGTGCGACGCCGCCGGCTGCCTGCAGGTGATCGAACGCGATGGGGACATGCCCGTGCGGCTGTCCATGGTCGACGCGCCGTCGCGCGGCGGACAGGCGCGGGTGCGGCTGACCGTCGAGGCCGACGAAATCAGTGACAACACCCTGTCACTGATGCGTAGCCGGGCGGGTGTCATGCTGCGGGCCGATCTCGACCTGACCGGCTTCCACGCATTGGCGGCCGAAACGCCGGTGTTGAAACCGATCCTGTCCATCGGGGCCGGGCGGCTGATCCGATCGGCGTCGATGGCCGAAAACATCATCAAGACCATCTGCGGCACGAATGTCAACTGGGCGCAGGCGGTGAAGATGATCAACCGCATCGCCCAGTTGGGCCCCTACATCCGCAACCACCGCAACCTAAACGCCTGGCCGACCTGCGGCGAAATCCTGAAGGCCGGCGACGACTACCTGCTGGGCGTGGCCCGCGTCGGCTACCGGACAAAATCGATCCGGGCATTTTGCCGATCGGTAGTGGACGGTGCGTTCGACCCCGACGCACTCGACGCCGTCGCGCGGACCGAATCGACCGACGTGCTGTGCAAACGCCTGACCGCGATCTCCGGCGTCGGACCGGCCAGCGCCGCGTTCCTGCTGGGATTATTGGGCCGATTCGACAAGGTGGGCGTGGACAGTTGGACCATTGCCTACACGGCCGAACGCTATTTCAACGGCCGCAAGCCGACGGTGCGGCAGGTCGAAAAACTATTCGCCCGCTACGGCGAATGGCGTCACCTGGCCTGGTGGTTCGAACAATGGCAACAATGGGAAACGGCGAAATCGATGCTGAATGGGGGAAACAGGCACCAAGGCCCGAGGGCACGGAGGCACCAAGCATGACGGGTGAAACCCGCCCTGGAAACTGTAGCTGCCAATTGATCGCCCCCCGCACGACACGATAGGATTCGATCGCATGGATAAGGAATCAACCACCGTGGCGCCCGAATTCCCCCGTCGTTTCGTCCGCGTCGGCGATCCGCTGTCGAGTTGGGAGCAGATCGAACCCTATTTCGACCGGCTCGAACAAGCCCCGACCAACACGCCGGCCGAACTCGACCACTGGATGCAACAGCGCAGCGAATTGGCGTCGTGCATTCACCAAGTCGCGACCGGTCGATACGTGCGCATGACCTGTCAGACCGACGACGCCGAGCGGAAGGCCGCCTATCTCGATTTCGTCGAAAACATCGACCCCAAGTGCAAGCCGCGCTGGCACGCGCTGGACCGCAAGTTCGCGGCCTCGCCCGCGGCCGACAAACTGCCCGCCGATCGGTTCGAGGTCTTCCGCCGCAGCGTCCGCACGCGGGTCGAGCTGTTCCGCGAGGAAAACATCCCGCTGGCCGTCGAGGAAGCCAAGCTCGAACAGCGTTACCAGGAAATCAGCGGGGCCATGACCGTCCAATTCGACGGCCGCGAACAAACGCTGCCGCAACTATCCATTTATCTGGAACGGACCGACCGGGCCGTCCGGCAGCAGGTTTGGGAATTAAGCACCCGCCGCCGATTGCAAGACGCCGACGCCCTCGAAGACGTGTTCGACGAATTGTTCCGGCTGCGGCATCGCATCGCCCGCAACGCGGGGTTCCCCGACTACCGGGCGTACGTGTTCAAGGCCAAGGAGCGGTTCGATTACACCCCCGACGATTGCATGGCCTATCACGACGCGGCCGAGCGCTCGTGCGTACCCGTGTTGCGCCGCGAAAGCGAAGTCCGTCGCAATACGCTGGGCGTCGACGTTCTGCGGCCGTGGGATTTGAGCGTGGACGTGAAGGGGCGACCGCCGTTGAAGCCCTGCGCCGACACCCGCGAATTGGTGGACAAGTGCGCCCGCGTGTTCGACCGGCTCGATCCGGAATTGGGCCGGCAGTTCCGCTCGCTGGGCGAACGCGGCGACCTCGACCTCGACAGCCGCAAGGGCAAGGCCCCCGGCGGTTATCAATCCACGTTTCACGAATCCCGCCGGCCGTTCATCTTCATGAACGCGGTGGGAATGCAACGCGACGTGCGGACGCTGCTGCACGAGGCCGGTCACGCGTTTCACACGCTGGCCTGCCGGCTCGATCCGCTGATCGACTACCGCGGCGCGCCGATGGAGTTTTCGGAAGTGGCGTCGATGGCCATGGAGATGCTGGCCTACGAGCACTACAACCTGTTCTACGGCGGCGAGGAATTGGAACGGGCCAAGCGCAGCCAGTTGGAAGGCGTGGTGTCGGTGCTGCCGTGGATCGCGACCATCGACGCGTTCCAACATTGGATGTACACGAACCCCGATCACACCCGCGACGACCGCCGGGCGAAATGGCTGGAATTGAACAAGCGTTTCGGCGGGTTGGAGGATTACACCGGCCACGAAGAATCGCTGGCCCGCGGCTGGCACCGGCAACTGCACCTGTTCGAGGCCCCGTTCTACTACATCGAATACGGCATCGCCCAATTGGGCGCGTTGCAGGTCTGGCAAAACGCCCAACGCGACCCATCGGCCGCCCTCCGCCACTACCGCGCCGCGTTGGCCCTAGGCGGCAGCCGCCCGCTGCCGGACCTGTTCACCGCCGCCGACATCCGCTTCGACTTCTCCCGCGCCACGCTCCAACCGCTGATGGATTCGGTGCAGAAGGAACTGGATTCGCTACGGGATTGAGATTCACCCGTCGAAGCATTCACGATTTCGAATTGGAGGTCACTACCGATAACGGAGTCCGTTCAAGGCGATTTCGAATAGGGAACGGGGCTTCATGATCCCGATTCTCGGTTGCCGCGAAAGTTGCTCACCGCAGAAATCCGGAGTGGAACTACTGTCAAGCCAGAAACGGAACCTTTTCACGGGGGATGCACTCCGCAGAGCCGTCGCCCCCGGGGGCTATCCCCAGCGACCGGTGAGCATTTCCTAGAAAGAGGGCCCTCCCCCATCGTGGCCTGGTTGCGACAAATGGGGTGAGGGCCAGCGCATCATACCCCGAAACCGGGGTTTGACACCCTAGATTCATGACAGCGCGTCACACAATCGGCGACTTTATCAGGATTTGGAGGACTAGGCACGCTTATTTTTCAACTAGATTCGTGAAAAAGACAAAAAAAAACTGCGCTAGATGCTGCGATCAAGCCCACTTGCATAAACAGCAATGGTGATTATATGTAACCATAGGTCAATCAATTGATGGATTTGAAGCGCGAGAGGTCAATCAATTGATGGCTTTGAAGCGCGAATGACATGGCAAAGGGGCCTGGTGAATATTTTTTTCTGGTTTATTGTTTGTCCGCTTCCGGACATGCTTTCTCCGTTTTTGTTGCGCCAGCTGGGTTTCATTAATATCCAAGTCAAATGCTCAACACCTCGGCTTGCGCGAATTTGATGACGCTCGATCGAGGACGACTTATAATACTGAAAACAGAGGGCCTTCCCCGACCGTGGCCTGGTAATCGCGAATGTCGGGGGTGGGGCCAGCGCATCCCCTTGGGGGTTTGACAGGGTACTTGGGCTTGTCCACGAGTGGTGGATAGGGTCACTGCCTCACGGAGAGGGTGCGCCATCTTTTCCTTTTTTGGAAAGGGGGCGGCTAATGCCTGTGAGGAGCGCTTTTCTCGGCGATTCCGGAGGGTTGGAGCTACAAGCGTGGGTCGGGGGGATTCGCGAATGCTCCCCGGACACATCCGACGTTGTTCGGCGCGCTATTTGCGACTGCGTTGAGGCGGGGATCGAAGTCTGTCCGAGCGCGTTCGGCGAAGCATTCGTCCGCGGCGGATCTGCCAGGCTGGCACATAGTAGGCCGCATCCGGTAGATGGTCAGATTTCGTTCGAGCCTCATACTTTTTCCGATGAACAGGCCAAGAACCCATATCTGGGTACATGTTTCCCATCCCTCGTGAAGCTCGGGCACGCCGTGGCTGGGTCGTCGTCGGCGCTCCCGAATGTTGCTCGCCGCGATCGAGGGACAAGTGATGGAGTACTGGGCGCACTTGCTGAAGCGGAGGTAGCGCGATGACGAACAACGGCCCGGGTCCGACGCTGTCCATGGCACTGGTGGACTACCTGCGCGAACAGGGTCGCACGTTGCACGACATCGGCGACATGATCGGGTTGAGCGAGTCGTTCATCAGCCGTGTCGCCAACGGGCACCGCGGCTTCACCATCGACCACCTCGAAGCATTCGAGCGCAACCTCGGCCAACCCCTGGCCGCGTTGCTGGTTGAAGCCAGATGGCGTAACTCCATCCCCGAAGAAATGCGTGGCAAGTACGAGGAAGTCCTGACCCTGCTCCGCGACCTCGCGGGCCTGCGAACGCAACTTGACGCCGATGAGGTGTCGGATTCCGACGAGGTCGGTGAAACAAGAACCGCGACGCACGGTCCTGCCCCAGTGCGTCCCGGCCGGTCACCGGGTGCCCGTCGCGCGGTCGGTTGATCGGCCGTCCCCGATCAAACGACCAAGGGTCGTACTTTGCGAACCGATTACCGGCGTGATAAAACGCTTCCGATGGAATCCGCCTCCGTCGAGGCGCGAGGGCGGCAGCGTCCCGCTTACGAGCGATTTTTCAGGCCGTATTGGTGACTACCCTATGCACGAAGACCAAATTCGACGCCTCCAGGAAGTGTTGCAATCGACAAGGCAATTCTATTCTGACTCCGAGAAGGTCAGCAAACAAAAAGAAGGGGGTCGGGCGTCCGACATCCATTGTCGCGCATTCAACAACTTGCTCGCACTTACTGCCGAAATTCTCGGATTTCCACTCAAGGACGAGTGGATGGACTCTGCACTCGTCGAATCCACTTTTCTGACCACACTCTTCATCAAGAATCTAGGCAAGGACACTATCATAGAGCCCATTTACTATTCCGAAGATGAACAGAAGCACCTGCAAGACCAGTACCAGCACGACCTTCAATCGTATGAAGCACAGAAAGCGCACTGTGAGGCAAAAAAGCTTTTCGCACTGATGCCTCGCCTACCCAAATCGCCTGATAAACAAGTGAAGGAGTACAAATACACTCATTTCCCCAGGCCCTCGGATGCAGACTTGATAATGTTGGCTGGACAATTGGTCGCATTCATTCAATCGAAACTTCCGATCGATCCAGCGATACAGCGCGCCGAGGGAGCGTCTCGCCATATTTCACAACAGGTCAAGGATGCAGTCTGGCGACGAGACCAAGGGAAGTGTGTGAAGTGCGGTTCAAATCAGAATCTTGAGTTTGACCACATTATCCCCTTTGCGAGGGGTGGAAGTAGTACTGCTCGAAACATCCAACTCTTGTGCGAGGTGTGTAACCGAGAAAAATCCGACCAATTGGACTGATGGACCACGAGGCCCTTGCTATTCACGTTCGGCAAGGCATCGCATGCTCGCCTCACGCATTGGGCACAGTAACCGGCACTTTGCCGCCGAGGATGTTCAACAGCGGCATGGCGATACTCTCGGTCCGAGCTGAACTTGAGTATTCAGCCCGGCCTCGGTATTCGGATTCGATTCGGCCGAGAATTTCGCCGATTGCGTGGATCGCCTGAACAATGGAATCTACGTTGACGCTCATTACCACCGCCGTCCGATTGAAAGTTGCAACGACAATCGCCTTGTCCAGATGTGCAACAATCTTGTTTCTGTAGTCGCGAACCGGCCAGGCTTGGTCGTTGGCGCTCATTAGCATATCGCGGACTTCATTGAGAAACGCGCCGTTTTCATTTGCCGCAATCACGTCCAACAACTGCCACAGTGAGAGATTATCCGATTTGCCGGTTTTCGAAGAGTCGAAGAAACGGGCAATCGTCAGAGGTATCCAGTCTTGCAGAAGTCGCTGTATGAGCCCGAAAAATGGACCGACTTGCCGATTAACAAGGTCTACGTGATTCTTGTTTTGATAAATCATTGTATATTCGAGCCATGCTTCTTTCACGACTAGGTAATGGTGAATCAGAGGACTGAGGATTGGGTCCAACCACTCCGGAAGAGCCCCGCTCGGTTGCCAATTTGTCGGTCGTCGTGACATCGTTGCTCCTTGCCGCAGTGAATCTCGATTGTTGCCGAATCCTACAGTGCGGTACGACGACCGCAACTCGGTGGGTGGGCCGGGTGGCCCATTCTTTGCGGCAGCAAAGGTTGGGGTCGCGACGATCGGTGCCGCGGGGGGTTGGCGACGGAGTGCGGTGCGACCGGTGGTTGAGTCGTCGAACACCCGTTTCGCGGGCGGGCCGGATATCGAGGAAAGCGCCCGCGGCGATTGTTGATCGAATGGGTGGTTCACCACGCCCGGCCGATTTCGCCACGGCGGATCACGGTGGCTGCACCCAATGCCGCGCGATGGCAAGTATTTGGCGTCCCACAGGGACGCGATGGATGTAGCCCAGCAGTTCAGTGCTGGGATGATGGACCGTCTTGGATTCCGTTAGTCCCGAAGGGACGGCTGAAGCGGACGGTGGCGTTTCAGCCGTCCCTTCGGGACTCGACGGCCAGGACGCCGGCGATCCCCGTGTTGAACAGGATTTCGCGCCAAGCTTGATGAGGTTGCGTGTAAGTATGTATGGCTGCCATAGTTACAACTCCAAATGTTGGTTCAGAACATGGAGGTGTACGATGGACAGCCACACATGGCGACGAG